>DASVGY010000208.1:0-16025 GCA_036379295.1 Pelobium sp. | reverse complement strand
TGTCTCTTTGAATAGCATAAGGTTCATAATCATGATTGGTGTAAACTTGTGCAACGTTATAATCTTTTAAAACCGTAGCCCAAATTTCTTGCGGTTTACCGTTTAATACCAGTAAACTAGAATTGTGTTTTTCTTCGAGTTCTTTTTTTATTTCTTGGAGTTGGTTATGAATAAAAGTGATTCTTGCATCGGCCTTATCGGCTAATTTGTTTAATATCTCTGTATCAAAAATGAATAATGGCAACACTTTGAGCTCACTTTTTAGTGCGTGGTAAAGTGCAGCGTTATCTGTTAATCTTAAATCTCTTCTGAACCAAAAAACCGCTATTTTTTCTCTACTCATAAATTTCTTGCAATGCTTTTTCTATGGTTGGGTAGGTAAATTTAAAACCAATTTCTTCTATTTTTTGCGTACTCATTTTAGTGCTTCCCAAAACTACCGCACTCATTTCTCCTAATGCCAATTTTAACGCAAATGCGGGTACGTTTGGCAGCCACAAAGGTTTACGCAATTGTTTTGCAATAGCTTTTGTAAGCCAGGCATTAGTGAGCGGTTGCGGACTACTCATATTAAATGCCCCTTTAACGTAATCATTCTCTAAGCCAAAAATGTACATTTGCGAAACATCTTCTAAATGAATCCACGAAACCCATTGTTTGCCACTTCCAAGCGGGGCGCCAAAGCCATATTTTACTGGTTGGGCAAGTTTTTGTAAGGCACCACTACCTTTGTCTAAAATTACGCCAGTCCTAAACTTTACAATTCTTAACCCAAGTTGAGCGCCTTCGTCAACGGCTTTTTCCCATTCAATGCAGCAGTGGCCTAAAAAATCGTGTGCCGGTTCAGATTCTTCAAACATTAACTCGTCGCCTCGGTTACTATAATAACCGGCCGCAGATGCAGAAACAACAGATTTAACCTGATGTTTTTTTTCTTTGAGAAGTTGATAAATTAGGGAAATAGAATCTGTACGGCTTTTAATTAACACCTGTTTTCGCTCATCTGTCCAACGTTGGTCTGCAATTCCGGCGCCAGCCAAATGAATGATGGTATCTACGCCATCAATACAAGCAGGGTCTATCTCTTGTTTTTCGACATCCCACTTAAATATTTTGTAGAGCGAATTTTGTGTTGGGTTGCGGCTAAGCAGCACAACATCATAGCCTTTATTTGCCAACTCCGAACTTAAATATTTGCCAACCGTACCTGTTCCACCTGTAATTAATACTTTTTTACCCATAACTCAATAACCAAAAAAACCTATTTTGGTTTTAGTGGGTTAAAAACCATGCCCTTTAGTACAAATTTTAAATATTTAACTATTTATATAGCTTTCCAGATTTTTAATTGTTGCTTTTTGATCTTCAATAATAAATTTAACAACATCACCAATAGATACCATACCTGTTAATTTACCGCCGTTTTCTACTGGCAAATGGCGTATGTGTTTCTCCGTCATTACCTGCATGCAATGTTCTAATGTTTGCGTTGGGTTTACAACAATAGGGGAAGGCGTCATTACACTATCAATCCGTACTTCTTTTGAAGATTTACCTTTTAAAACTACCTTTCTGGCGTAATCACGCTCGGTAAAAATGCCTTTTAAACTATCGTTTTCGGTAATTAAAATAGCGCTGATGTTTTTACTATTCATGATTTCTAAGGCTTCATAAACCATTGCAGATGGCGCTATCGAAATGATTTGGTTCTCTTTAGAACTTAAAATTTGATGTACGGTGCTCATAAAAAGTGGCTTTTTGGTTTAACTAAATGTAACGAAAAAAACTAACATTCAAATTATAAAAGCTGTTTTGGGAAGGATTATGGTTTCGCCTATTTGATGCTTTTTGTAAAAGTAAATAGTAAAATGCAATGGTTCAAACAGTGTTTTAAAAAGGCGTCGAACGTTAAAACGGGGTTAACGATTTTAAATCATGTGCCAAACTAATTCCCAAAATTTGTAATCCTTTGAGCCATTCCGTTGAAAATAAAAAGATGAAATGGCCACATTAACCACCAATAGGCTCGCCCCCACAGGCCGCTGGGTCTAAAAGTAGCAGTTTGTTTTAAATAGTGTTGTGCGCCGCGTTCTATAATCTTAAACTCTAACCACGCCTCGCCCGGAAGCCGCATTTCGGCGTATAGCAGCAGGCGTTTTGTTTCTTTATCAGCCAATAAAACCCGCCAAAAATCAAGTGCATCGCCGGCGATAATTTCTTTTTCACTACGTCTCCCTCTGCGTAAGCCCACGCCACCTAAAATTTGATCCAAAAATCCGCGTAAGCCCCAAAGCCAATCTAAATAATACCAACCTCGCTCGCCGCCAATGGCCCAAATATTTGCTAAAACTTCCTCTGTGTTTCGGTTAAAATTTAGTTTCACTTGGTAGTTTAAGGTTCCTTTTTGTGGCACCTCAATTTGGTCCATGAAATTAGTTGTGAGGTAGCCTTTATTCAGCGCATCTCGCCAGCTGGAAACAATAGAATTTTGTTCAATTTTCACAAAAGCATAATTAAGTGCCTGTTGGTAGCTTACGCATTTGTGTGGGATAATTTCCTTAATCCGATGGTCATGACAAACCACTTCGTTGCGCATACTTTCTACCAAACTACTGGCAATATTGTAGTTTACAGAGGTTACAATGTTTAACCAATAAGAAGAAAGCCGTGGCGTTAAAACCGGAATGGTTAAAATATAGCGCTTTAGATTTCGGGCTTTGGCGTAGCCTAAAAGCATATTTTTGTAGGTCAAAACATCGGGGCCACCAATATCAAAGGTTTGATTATAAGTTTTTTGATTATGTAAAATATGTTGGAGATAAAAAAGCACATCGCGGATAGCGATAGGCTGGCATTTGGTATGCAGCCATTTTGGAGCCACCATCACCGGCAATTTTTCGGTTAAATCTCTAATGATTTCAAACGAAGCGCTACCAGAACCAATAATAATTGCGGCCCGTAAAAAAGTATGAGCAATTGTGCTTTTTTTGATGATATCTTCCACCGCAAGCCTGGATGTTAAATGTTCTGATAGCTCGTCATCATTTACAATGCCGGTAAGGTAAATAATTTGTTTACACGATGTTTGCTCCAGCGCTTTCACAAAGTTATTTGCCGAAAGCATTTCAAGTTGTTTAAAATCTGAGCGACTGTTACCCATAGAATGCACCAAATAATAAGCGGCATCTATGTCTTTCGGGATTTCGGCTAAAGATTCGGCTTGTAATAAATCGCCTACGATGAGATGGGTATTTTTGTTAGCCGTTAAGCTGCGTTTTGCCCTGCGTTTATCACGAACTAAGCAAAAAACCTCATGGCCTGCCGCTTCTAAAACAGGAAGCAACCTGGCTCCAATATATCCATTTGCTCCGGTTAACAAAATCTTCATACCCTATCAACAAAATTTTGGGCGCTCAGTTTTAATAATTATTTGAAGGGATTATATTTTTAAGATGAGCTCTAAAAAATAAAAGCGAAGTTTAATTAAAAACTCCGCTTCTATTAATCTAAATTAACGCTCTCGAATACTTATACGGAAGCAATTTACATAAGGTTACAATTTTTCTTATTTTTCGTAACAGCCTAAACTTGAAGGAAAAACCCTCGGTTTCTCTAATAAATCTTTATCAAGAAAATTTACAAAAAAAGGGTTTGCGCTTAAATCTTTGCCAACAGCATGTAGCGGACTGTTGCTCACTAACTGATAGTTTTCTTTACGGGTATTGCTAAAAAGCGGGTCAATGTTGTAAAAATTAGTGGCGCCAAAATTTTGCAAATCAGTTTTAATACAATTATTTTGAAAATCTTGAACAAATGGTAAACTCCCTTTTTTATCAAAACCGAGCTCTTGGTTTAAACTGCCAAAAATAATGTTATTAAAAAATTGAGCGTTTAATGCCTTTAATTTAACAACATCTGTATTTAAATAATCGGTAAAATAAACAGACGGGGTTTTACGCGGAAAATTGAAGTTGTAATTGGCTAAAGTGTTCTGATAAAAATGATAATCGCCACCGTAAAAACCAGCCACCAAGTATTGGCCGCAATTATACATTAAGCAGTTAACAGCAGTAATACTTGCATTGTATCCTAAAAGCCCCGCAACTTGGTGGTTTTTAACTATCGAATTGCTTAGTAAAAGTTTTGGCTTGCTATTATTGCTTAAAGAATCTACTTTAATTCCAACTAGGGCGTTTTTAACCGTACAATAATTTAGGCTGTTATCTTTGCTCGAAGGTAAAAACTCAATACCAGCCCACTGCCCGGGTTCGTCGTTGTAAATACGTTCTTGCCTGTCGCTAGTAAAAGTAATGCTATCCGCTAAAGTTCCGTTTGCAATTAAACAACCTTTTACAATTAAGCTTGCGCCTTTATGGAAATATAACCTTGTACCAGCTTGTAAAGTTAATGTTGTGTTTTTTGCAATTTCTGCATCATCATAAATAATATATGGCTTGCCTTTTACAAATGTGGTATTGCTGCTTATGGTTTCTTTGTTTAAATAAACAGCATTTTGTCCAAAAGCAACAATCGGAATTTTCTGCTGGTTACCGTTCAAATTAAATCGGATTTCATCTTCTACCAAAAAAGGCTGGTCAACGGCGGTAGGGTTAATAAACGCTTTTACAAATACGTAAATTGAATCGTTTCCTTTAATTTTTACATTATTTAGCGTTGTTGACGCAACGCCGTTGATGTTTATTTTAAATGAAGACGCGTTGCCACCTACCAATTGGATGTTTGAGATAACAATACTGTTTTTACTGTAGTTAAATATTTTTAAGGTACGGTTGGTTGTGCCGCTACTTGTAAAAACCGTATCGAATAGTAAAGAATCAGTTGAAAACTGCAGCCTAATATCATTGCTGGTATCAATAACATCGTCTTTTCTGCAAGCAGAAATTACCGATAAGATTAAAATTGCAAAGAATAATTGTTTTAACATTTTAACAAATATGCTTAATTATTCTGTGAACGCAATGCCCAGAATATGAATGTTTTTTACGCCGGTATCTTGCAAAGCAATTACGCAAGCTTCTAAAGTTGCCCCTGTGGTAATGGTATCATCTACCAATAAAACATTTTCGAAATTTACGCCGTTGGCTGATGCAGAAAATACTTTTTGCATATTATCAAATCTGTGGCTTCGGTTCTGTTTAGCTTGGCTTTCGCGGTCTGCATTTCTGCTCAAAACATCGGTATAAACAGGAACGTTCAACACTTCTGATAAGCCCATTGCAAATTGTTCGCTTTGGTTGTAACCGCGTTTTTCTATTTTATGTGGATGTAATGGAACAGGTAAAATAGCATCCGCCTGATGGTAAATATCAATGTTTTTTAACTCATGGGCGTATAAATTTCCTACGGCCAAGCCAACTTGTGGTTGGTTATTATATTTTAGCTGATGCATAATGTTTTGCACTTGCCCACCTTTATTGAAATATAAAAAAGCTGCGGCAGAAGAAATATTAACACGGCCCCAAAACTGTTTTGCTAAACGGTTATCTGCATTTAAATGGAAATTGGTGTATGGCAATTGATGCAAACAAGTAGTGCAGAAATGCTGTTCTTTTTTAGATAGCGAGGTACCACAAGCCTGGCAAATCTCCGGAAAAAGCAGAGAGCCAAAATCACTGAGGTATTTGCTTATCAAACCCAAATTACGCTCCCTCTTTTACAGCTAATTGCCCGCAAGCGGCATCAATATCTTTGCCTCTACTTCTTCTAATTACCGTATTAATTCCTTGTTTTTTAAGGTAATTAGCAAAAATATCCAATTTATCTTCTGTTGCGTTTGTATAATCAGCAAAAGAAATTGGATTATATTCAATGATGTTTACTTTACAGGGAACGTGTTTGCAAAACTTTGCCAAATCTACGGCATCTTGCAGTTCATCGTTAAAATCATTAAAAACAATGTATTCGTAAGTAACCGGGTTTTTAGTTTTTGAGTAGTAATATTTTAGCGCTTCGGCCAAAGCTTCCAAAGTATTTTGCTCATTAATGGGCATAATTTCGTTCCGTTTGGCATCATCGGCGGCGTGTAGCGATAAAGCCAAATTAAACTTCACCTCATCATCACCTAATTTTTTAATCATTTTTGCGATGCCAGCCGTGGAAACCGTAATACGCTTGTACGACATGTTTAAACCGTCTTCTGCCGTGATTCTGTCAATAGATTTTAAAACATGAGCATAATTTAAAAGCGGCTCGCCCATTCCCATGTAAACGATGTTAGAAAGCGGAATCCCGTATTTTTCTACAGCTTGTTGGTTAATTAAAACTACTTGGTCGTAAATTTCATCGGCAGTAACATTGCGCTTTCGCTCCATATATCCCGTAGCGCAAAATTTACAGGTTAAGCTGCAGCCCACCTGAGAAGAAACACAAGCCGTCATTCTTTCCGTAGTCGGGATTAAAACGCCTTCAATTAAATGCGCATCGTGTAACGCAAAAGTGTTTTTAATAGTTTTATCTGAGCTGATTTGCGAGCTATTGATTTTAACCGCGTTGATAACAAAGTTTAATTTCATTTGTTCACGCAAATCTTTAGAAAGATTGCTCATTTCCTCAAAACTTCTGGCCGATTTTTTCCAAAGCCATTCATAAACTTGGTTAGCCCTGAAAGCTTTTTCGCCCATTTCTGTAAAAAGTTCTTTGAGTTGAGGGAGCGTATAGGCTCTGATATCTTTCTTTGTCCGGTTTTCCATTATCGGCTCAAAATTAACATTTTATAAGGGGATTAGGGAAAACCGGGTGTTTTTTTACAATTGTAGGTGGCTTTAAAAATATAAAGTTATATAAACATTTGCGATGCTTAGCTACGCCTCAATTTGATTTAGTTTGCTGTTTTTGTAACTATACCCAAAGTAAACTACCAAACCAATTGCTAACCATACTAAAAACCGCAACCAATTGGTATAGCCCAATTCAGTCATCAGATAACCACAGCTTAATAGGCCTAAAACCGGAATCAACGATAAGTTTTTAAAAAATGAAAGAACGCTAATGACCAAAGCTAAAACTAGGTATAAATAAAGCGGTAATTTCTCACGAATTACCAACCAGCCTTCACTAAATTCAAAATGATTTAAAATATCATCGTAAAAAAATGCTATTCCTACTAGGTATAACACGGGAACAATATATTTACCATTGATGTAAGGCATTCTAAACCGTTTTTTGTTGTCTTTAGCCGCCAAATCTGGCGGTAAAAGTAGCACACCGCCACAAACTAAAACAAAGGCAAATAAAGTTCCGATGCTGGTTAAATCTGTTACTTCGGTTAAATTCATAAACAAAGCGGGTATAGCAACCACAAAGCCCGTTACTACGGTAGCAAAAGCAGGCGTTTTAAACTTTGGATGAATCTTAGAAAAAGCTTTCGGTAACAAACCGTCCCTGCTCATGCTCATCCAAATACGAGGCTGCCCCATCTGGAAAATAAGCAAAACGCTGGCAGTGGCAATTACTGCACTTATCGAAATCACATAGCTAATTTTAGTTAAGCCAACCCGTTCAAAAACGAAAGCCAAAGGGTCTGCAACGGCTAACTCACTGTAATTGACCATTCCGGTTAATACCAAAGCAACTAAAATATAGAGAACGGTACAGATAACTAAGGAGTAAATCATTCCGCGAGGTAAATCTCTTTGCGGATTTTCGCATTCTTCGGCGGTGGTAGAAATAGCATCAAAACCTATGTAGGCAAAGAAAACGCCAGAAACGCCTTTCATCATTCCACTAAAACCGTTTGGCAAAAATGGCTGCCAGTTTGCGGGTGCTACAAAAAAAAATCCGATTGCAATGACAGCGATAACCACCAATATTTTTAAAATGACCATTGTATTGGTGGCTTTTTTGGTTTCCCTGATGCCTATATAAACCAAAACAGTAATTAAAAAAACGATTAGTAAAGCCGGAAAATCAGCAATTAAACGTAAACCTCCAATTTTTGGCGCAGTTGCCCAAGCTACAGCAGCAGATTGAGCGCTTTCACTCAGTTTGGAAAGGTCGCCGCCATTTGAAATTAATAAGGTGTGGGCTTTATAAGCGCTAAAATAGTCTAGCGTAAGGTAGGCCGGCATACTAATGTTGAAGCCTCGCAGCAGATTTATGAAGTAACCACTCCAAGAAATAGCTACGGCAATATTTCCAATAGCATATTCCATCAATAAATCCCAACCAATAATCCAGGCAATTAGTTCGCCAAACGAAGCATACGCGTAGGTATATGCACTGCCGGCAACAGGAATTCTTGATGCAAATTCCGCATAACAAAGCGCAGAAAACCCACAGGTAATTGCAGTAAGTACAAACAAAATGCTAACACCGGGGCCGCCGTTAAAAGATGCTTCGCCAATGGTAGAAAAAATTCCAGCGCCAATTACCGCTGCAATTCCCATAAAAGTGAGGTCTTTAACTGATAAAACTTTACTTAATGAGCTGTGCTCCGCATCGCCATAGCCATCTTCACTATCTTTTAAAATTTTACTGATTGATTTTTTTCTGAATAAGTCTTTTTGCAACATTAGTATTAAAACAAGCTCAACAAAGTAGAAATTTTTTGCTAAAATAACAGACTTAATCCAAATATATCCTTGTTTATTTTGAATACATGCCGTTTTTGTATAAATAACTTGCGGTTTGGTAAAAAGCTATCGCCTCTTCTTTGAGCTTTAGGTTCACTTTCTCTGGAATTTGTTCTTCATTTTCCAAAATTTTGAACTGTTGGATTTTTTTCTTTGGCGATAATACCAGCAAATGACCGTTTTTATAATAGCCTAATTTCTCATAGGTGCTTATAAAAGCCCAAGGGCTTTTGGTTTTCTGCTTGAAAACATCTCTGCCAAAGAATTTAGATTGATAATTTATATTAAGCAAACCTAAAATTGTAGGCACAACATCAACTTGTGCCGTTAGTTGGTCAAATATTTGGGGTTTAATTAAATCCGGACTATAAATTATCATTGGGATATGATAGCCGCTTACGGGTAACTCGGTTTTCCCGGCAGCTGATGCGCAATGGTCTGCAACGATTATGAAAATGGTATTTTTAAACCATGGCTTTACTGACGCTTCTTTGATAAATCTACCGATGGCATAATCGGTGTATTTTACAGCGCCTTCCCTGCCTGTATGCGATGGAATATCAATTCTTCCGTTTGGATAAGTGTAAGGCCTGTGATTAGAAACCGTCATGATTTGGCTAAAAAACGGTTTTCCGCTTTTATAATTTGCATCAAGTTTTTTTAAAGATAAAGTAAACAAGTCCTCATCTGCAACGCCCCAAATATTCTCGTAATGGATATCTTTTTTATCAATGGCGTCTCTATCAATCACGGTATATCCATTTCCACTAAAAAATGTTTTCATATTATCAAAATAGCTGTAACCCCCATAAATATATTGGGTTTGGTAACCATTGCTTTTTAATACATTTCCTAAGCTAAAAAGGCCTCCGTTGTTTGGTCTTTTAACAATGGATTGCCCTGGTGTAGGCGGTATTGATAGCGATAACGCTTCCAGGCCGCGTACAGTTCTAGTTCCAGAAGCATAAAGATTAGAGAAAAGAATGCCCTTTTTGGCCAAACTATCCATTTGTGGTGTTAGGTTGTCCTTATTTCCGTAGCTACCTAAAAAACTAGCGCTTAAACTCTCCACGCTTATCAAAACAACATTGTAACGGTTAGGCGCTTGGTTACTGTGGACGTTTCTGATATACTCTTTATCGTTGGGAACTGCCATAGTATCATTCTGGATGAGTAACCTATTCACGATTTTAAAAGCTTTTTTTTGGTCGATGGTAGCGTAAAACTTGTTATAATTTAACTCATTGTTCCAAAATGCGGCGCCAAAATCATAAATACCATCGCCAGCGAGTTCAACGGCGTACTGATTATCGCTAAACTCTTTGCCTTTATTGCTTACGAAAAGCCACGAGAATAGCGGAATAGCCAATAAAACTGCCGCCACAAAAGTTCTTTTTACAAAGCGCATATTGCTTTTGAGCGGTAAGGCAATCAGATTTTTTAGGAAATAAAAAATAATTAAGGTGATTAAAGCTACCGCTATAATTATTTTAACAACCGGGTAAGATTCCCAAATATTCCCGATGACCTCTGTGGTGTAAACTAAATAATCTACCGCTATAAAATTATAACGGGTAGAAAATTCATCCCAAAAAAACCATTCTGAAATAATGTTAAACAATAAGATGAAAATTACGGGGATAAAATAGGCGTATAAAAAAAATCGATGCCCACGTTTTATAAACCATTTGTTCGGCATCAGCCAAATATACAAAACAAGAGGAATGCAAAAATAAGAGCTCATAATCGTATCGTAAAATAAACCGATACTAAAAACTCCAACAATATTCACAAAACTCCAATCGAAACCGCTGCCAGACTTTATAAGCAGCGCTAACCGTGTAATAAAAGCGATGGTAATAATAATGAGGTAAAGTAGAAAAACAGCACCAAATCTTTGTGTTAAGAGATTTAAGACGGTTGTTCTTAATTTCTTACTAAGCGAAATATTCATTCTCAAATGTGAAATCTAAATCTGAATTAATTCTGAATTTGAACCCGTAAATCTGCGTTTAAAGCGTTTAAAACAGTTTCGAGTGATTTTAGCGTTTTTAAAACCAAGCATAAAGTTCCGCGTCCCTAAGTTTTATCAACGGCTACTTTATAGGTTGGGTCTTCAATAATATTAACATCAATTACATCGCTTGCATTCTTTAAAAGCTGCAAACAATCAGCGCTTAAATGTTTTAGATGCAAGGTTTTTCCTGCTTTTTTGTATCGTTCGGTTAATTTATTTACAGCATCAATTCCAGACATGTCGGCTATTTTACTTTCTTTAAAATCAACAATAACCTCCTGCGGGTCGGTTTGGGGCTCAAACTTGTCATTAAAATTTGCGGCGGAGGCAAAAAATAAAGGTCCGTATATTTCGTAATGCTTTATTCCATTTTCATCTATGTACTTACGGGCTCTAATGCGTTTTGCACTTTCCCAAGCAAAAACCAACGCCGAAATAATTACCCCAACTAAAACGGCTAGTGCTAAATTATGCAACCAAACAGTAATTAGCGCAACTAAAATTCCAACAAAAACATCTTGTTTTGGCATTTTATTGATAATCCTAAAGCTAATCCATTCAAAAGTGCCAATTGCTACCATAATCATTACGCCGGTAAGTGCCGCCATAGGAAGTAACCCAATAATTGGTGCGCCGTACAAAATAATACCTAAAATAGTTATCGCCGCTACAATTCCAGATAGTCTTGCTCTTGCACCGGCAGATAAGTTTACTAAAGTTTGTGCAATCATAGGGCAACCGCCCATGCCAGTAAAAAATCCATTTAAAATGTTGGCAGATCCTTGCGCTAAACACTCTCTGTTGGTGTTACCCCGAGTAGCGGTCATTTCATCAACAAGATTTAAAGTTAACAAGCCCTCTGTTAATCCAACCCCCGCCATAACAAAGGCATAGGGGGCAATTATTTTAAACGTTTGAAAGGTAAAAGGGATATCAGGTACGTGAAAAGGAGGGAAGCCACCACTTACCGAAGCTATATCACTAACAGTTTTAGTTTCGATGCCAAATCCCACAACAATTAAAAAAACAACAATAATAGCAACCAATGACGGCGGAACCGCTTTGGTAAGTTTTGGTAAAATTAAAACAATGGCAATTGTTAGTGCAACTAAACCAGCCATAATTAATAAAGGCTGGCCACTTAGCCAAGTAACCTGGCCATGGCTAACAGTTTTAAATTGCTCAAATTGAGCCATAAATATAATTATGGCCAAACCATTTACAAAACCAAACATTACTGGCTGCGGTACCAAGCGTACAAATTTACCAAACTTAAATACGCCAACTAAAATTTGAACTACGCCCGCTAAAGCCACTGCGGCAAAAACATACTCGATACCGTGTGATTGCATCAAGGCAATTAAAACCACCACTGTTGCACCAGCTCCGCCAGAAATTAACCCTGGTCGACCGCCAAAAATTGAGGTAACCAAACACATAATAAACACCTCATACAATCCTGTTAAAGGAGGAAAGCCCGCTAAAATCGCAAAAGACAATGATTCAGGCATTATTGTCATGGCTACGGTTAACCCTGCAAGTATCTCAACTTTGTACTCAATTTTACGGCTAAAGTCGAATAAATTTAAAATGGCTTTCATTAATGCGTATTGATTTTGAAAGTCTTAAACCCATTTGTAGAAGACGGTTCTCTCAAACTTTTAGAGAATGTCGCGAAGATAGACAAAAGAATATTTCTCGCAATTATGAACAACAGTCTTAATATAATTCAAAGGTTTTTGAAAGCAATTGGTAAGATTGAAGTCGGTCTGCTTTAGTTTCGGTAAACGTAGAAATAAGAACTTCATCTGTCCCAAAGTCTTGACAGATTTTTTCAATTTTTTGCTTTATTTGATTCGGGGTGCCAACCGCCATTCTTTGTCGGTTATTCAAAACGCGTTGCCACTCTTGTGCGTCGTACTCCTCATTTTTAATGTCATCGTAAGAATAAATTTTATTGTAGTTGCCTCGTTCAAAACTTATTAAACGGTAATCCATAAGTGCCTGCACTCTATTTACCTTTTCTTCGTCCTCACTACAAAAGCCGAAGATGCCCACACTGGTTTTCGGTTCTTGTAATTCTGAAGATGGTTGAAATTGTTCTTTATAAGCCTTAATAGCTGCCGCCGCACCAACTGGGTTAATAAATTGCGCAAATGAAAGTGCCATACCAAAATGGGCGGCAATTAAAGCGCTTTCTCCGCTCGAGGTTAAAATCCAAAGATTCGGTGAAGTATTGATAATCGGAATTGCCTGTATTTTTGCTTCACTAATCCCCTCTAATGGTTCATCGTTTAAAAGATGTTGTAAATCCCGTAACTGCTGAATATAGTCTTTCGGATTAAATTGATTAGAGGGATTCAAAAGGTGAGCCGTCATCCTATCTGTTCCAGGCGCTCGGCCCATTCCCAAATCAATCCGGTTCGGGTACAAACCTTCCAATACTCTAAAGTTTTCGGCGACTCGTAAAGTGCTATGATTTGGCATCATTACACCGCCAGAGCCTAATATTATATTTTCTGTTTCTGCGCCCAAACGGGCAATCATTATTTCTGGAGAACCAGTGGCCAAAGTTTGCGAATTATGATGTTCGCTTAACCAGTACCGAGTATAACCAAGTTTATCAGCGAGTTTAGCAAGTTCAATGGTTTCTTGCAAAGATTCAGAAGCGGTACTTCCTTTGCGGATAGGAGTTTGGTCTAAAACGCTTAGCTTGATGCTTTTCATTTTACAAAGATATTTAATCTCAAGTGGTAAACTTCTTTTCACAGTGCGTCTGACTATAAAATGACTAGTAAATCAGCAGTTTGAAGCAACTGTGACAAAGTTAATGTCTTCTTCTTGTCCGAGCAGGGTCTATCTTCTCTTGTCCGAGCAGGGTCTCTTGTCCTAGCAGGGTCTCTCTTTTCGAGGACCCTGCGACATGCTGTGCCATGTGGGCGAACTAAAATTCCAATAAGTATCCACAAAAAAAATCCCGTCCTAAATAAATAGAACGGGATTTGCAATGTAAATAAAGGTTTCCACTTTCCTCTGAGCAGGATCTTTCTTTTCGAGGATCCCGCGAGTACTACTTAGCTTCCTCGTCTTTAACTTCCTCGAAATCTACGTCTGTTACATCGTCAGCAGAGTTACCACCATTTGAAGCCTCGCCCTGCGGAGAACCTTCAGCGCCAGCGCCTTCCGTTGCCTTGTACATATCTTCAGAAGCAACAGCCCATGCAGCATTTAACCTCTCAGTAGCGGCGTCAATGTCGCTGAAATTTTTTGCTGCGTAAGCATCTTTTAAAGTCTTTAAAGCGTCCTCAATTGGGGCTTTTTTATCAGCCGGAATTTTATCTCCGTACTCTTTAAGTTGCTTCTCAGTAGAAAAAATTAAAGCATCAGCAGTGTTTATCTTATCAGCTTCTTCTTTTGCGGCTTTATCAGACTCTGCGTTGGCTTCCGCCTCTGCTTTCATCTTTTTAATCTCTTCGTCAGATAAGCCAGATGATGCCTCAATTCTAATTTTTTGCTCTTTACCAGTAGCCTTGTCTTTTGCACCAACATGTAAAATACCGTTAGCATCAATATCAAAGGTTACTTCAATTTGAGGCACACCACGCGGTGCAGGTGGTATTCCGTCTAAATGGAAACGTCCGATGGTACGGTTATCTTTTGCCATTGGTCGCTCACCTTGCAAAATGTGAATTTCTACCGACGGCTGACTGTCAGATGCAGTAGAGAATGTCTCAGATTTTTTAGATGGTATTGTCGTATTAGCTTCAATTAACTTAGTCATCACGCCACCCATAGTCTCAATACCCAAAGAAAGAGGAGTAACGTCTAATAGTAACACGTCTTTTACTTCACCAGTTAATACACCACCCTGTATAGCGGCGCCAATCGCAACAACCTCATCAGGGTTAACGCCTTTTGATGGCGCTTTTCCGAAGAATTTTTCAACAGCTTCTTGTATCGCAGGAATACGAGTAGAACCACCAACTAATATAATTTCATCAATGTCAGATGTGCTCAATCCCGCATTTTTCAAAGCCGATTTACACGGAGCAATAGTTCTGTTAACCAAATCAGAAGCTAAAGACTCAAACTTTGCCTTTGATAAAGATCGTACCAAGTGCTTTGGTCCACTTGCGTCAGCTGTAATATAAGGTAAGTTAATTTCAGTGGCGGTAGAGCTGGATAGCTCAATCTTAGCTTTTTCTGCAGCTTCTTTTAAACGTTGCAAAGCCATTGGGTCTTTGTGCAAATCCATACCATTTTCGGCTTTAAACTCATCCGCTAACCAGTCTATAATCACTTGGTCAAAATCATCACCACCTAAATGCGTATCTCCATCTGTAGATTTTACTTCAAAAACACCGTCTCCCAGCTCAAGTATAGATACATCATGCGTACCCCCACCACAGTCAAACACAACAATCTTCATGTCCTTATGTGCCTTATCTAAACCGTAAGCAAGGGCAGCAGCCGTTGGTTCATTAATAATCCTACGAACTTTTAAACCAGCAATTTCTCCCGCTTCTTTAGTCGCCTGGCGTTGTGCGTCATTAAAATAAGCCGGCACTGTAATTACGGCCTCACTTACCTCTGTACCTAAAAAGTCTTCTGCTGTTTTCTTCATTTTTTGAAGAATCATTGCAGAAATCTCTTGTGGGGTATATTTACGGTCGTCAATTTCTACTCTCGGCGTATTATTATCACCTTTAACAACTTTATAAGGTACTCTACTAACTTCTTGAGTAACCTCATTAAAACTGTTTCCCATGAAACGCTTAATTGAATAAATAGTCTTGGTTGGATTAGTAATTGCCTGGCGTTTCGCAGGGTCACCAACCTTACGCTCACCACCTTCCACAAACGCAACGATAGACGGAGTGGTACGTTTGCCTTCGCTATTAGCAATTACAACCGGCTCATTACCTTCCATCACAGATACGCATGAGTTAGTAGTTCCCAAGTCGATTCCGATAATTTTTGACATGATTTATATGATTTTATTATTTACAAAATTCTAACTTCGATACATTTAACAAGCCTTGTGCCAATATAAAACTGGCAGTCAAATACTAAAACTGGCAGTTTAACATCGCCTAGTAAGGCAGTTTTTTTAGTTTAACATCCGACACTTTGTCAGATTAAGCCTCATTACTCTGTTCCAGGTTTTGTTTCAAGTTTTCTATCATGTAAGTGTTATATACAACGAGTCAAAAAGACAAGTAGCGAAAGCATCAGTTCTACTCATCAAACCATCAACGGGGAACCATTTAGTTTAGTTTCATTTGAAAAGACCACGTTCCAACATTAATGGCGGCCGCTAGTCCGGCTGTCCATTCATACTGCTCCCCATCGCACACCTCACCCTGACACTGCCTTAACCACTTTCCAAAGCCACATTTCCACCGCTCGGCCGGTAT
>DASVGY010000207.1:0-7617 GCA_036379295.1 Pelobium sp. | reverse complement strand
TGATGTAGTTATTGTTGCCTTGGGAGAGGATGAGAAACGAACAGGCGAAAGTAAATCACGGACGGGATTAGGGTTGCCGGGGCGGCAGTTTGAACTGATAAGGGCCTTGCAGAAAACTGGGAAACCGATTGTTTTGGTACTTATAAATGGGCAACCGCTAACTATCAATTGGGAAAACCGGTACATCCCAGCTATTTTAGAAGCTTGGTTTCCGGGGCCACAGGCAGGAAAAGTAATTGCCGAAACATTGTTTGGCGACTATAACCCCGGCGGTAAATTATCAGTAACCTTTCCAAAAACAATGGGCGAAATAGAACTAAATTTTCCTTATAAAAAAGGGTCTCACGCCGGTCAGCCCGGTGATGGCCCCAACGGTTTTGGTAACACTGCCGTTGTGGGGGCATTATATCCCTTCGGCTATGGTTTAAGTTATACCACTTTTAAATACACAAACTTAAAAATCAGTCCGAAAACACAGGCCAACCAAGGTGTTTGGCATATTGATGTTGACATCGCCAATACCGGAAAATATAAAGGCGATGAAGTGGTACAGCTGTACATCACAGATTTAGTGAGTAGCGTGACCACTTACGAATCTGTTTTACGAGGATTTGAACGCATAACCTTAGATCCTGGAGATACAAAAACAGTTCATTTCACCATTACGCCAGAAGATTTAAAGTTGCTGGATATTAATATGAATTGGACGGTAGAACCCGGTGATTTTGAAATAAAAGTAGGCTCTTCATCAGAAGATATACGACTGACAGGCAAAATCACGGTTGCCGAGTAATCATACCTTCTTTAAGCTAAACGGCGGTTGCATATTTAAATGGCAGCCGCTTTTTTGTGCTATTATTATCATTTTTACAAGGTTAGGCTTACCACAACCGCTCACAAATTTAGTTTTTTTGATTTGGGTGATACTTGGCCTTCGTTAAAATTACCTGTGCATCTTTCATCAGCATCAGCTTGTTTAAATCAACTTCTGGGTTGTTTTTCATGTAGTTTTTAACAATTTGCCAACCTATAAATAAACCCAATTTGGGCGAAGAATCATTTTTTTCGCCCAGGCCAGGTGTAAAAGGTGCTTCTGCCAAATAACGTTGAATTTTCATATAGTCTGTATTGTACAACAGGTCTTGCTCTAAAAAGAAAGCCCACGTATCCGACTCAAAATTTTCTGCCCATTCCATCTGTTTTTGGGTATAACCAATAATTACGCTGTCCGCTAATTCTGGCTGTACCGCTTTCATAAAATAAAGTAGTTTACCACCGTAAATCATTTTAGCTAACAAACTTTTGTCATTGTCCAGCTCTGGAAATAAATCTTCCCGCGTAATAACTTCTACCACGCGGGGCGTAATGTTTTCTGGAGTAAAGCGTCTGCTAATGTACCTTGGTACGGTTTCTACCAACGCAGGGTAAAATTTTGATTTTTTACCCAAAAACATATCCAATCCAATACCTACATAGCCGCTGCCTATTGGCGTTTGCACCTGAAAGCCAGAAATATAAGTAATAAGTTTAGGGGTTTTCCACTCTGGATAGTAATATTTAATATGCTTAAACGCATCCAGTAAAGCTGGTTTTTGTTCGTTTAAATTTGGGTAAACCGAGTCTGTCTCATGCTGCAAATCTGTGAAGGGCTTACCCGCCAATACTTGCTCCAGCGTGTTCATCGCTTCGGGGTTTAAGGGGTTTCCCAGGTTCAAAATCTTCTCAAAATAGTCTTTATAAAAAACAGGATATTTCTTTTCTAAGGCCGGAAGCTCCTCCTTTAACTTATGCGGGTTAATTTTTGATAAATCTTGGTCAAACCGTTCTATTTTTAAATCTACTTTAATGTTACTGGTATCTACCTTATTTTGTTGCCCGCAAGCGTTAATAAAAAGGTAGATTACAAAAAAAACGTAATTTTGGCGAAATTAGAAAGTTTCATTAGCACAATTTATTTATACCACCGAAGTTATGAAAAAGTTATTATTAGCAACTGTTTTTGCCTTAAGCACCGTAACGTTGTTCGCACAAGATACCTACAAAGGTTTTAAGTTAGGGATAACGGCACATCCAAATTTCGGTTGGATTAAGTCCGATGTTCCCGATATCAAATCTGACGGTTTAAGGGCAGGTTTTAGTTACGGTTTAGTAGGCGATTTCTACTTTGCAGATAATTATGCCTTTACAACCGGCTTGCAATTGAGCACCATTAACGGGCAAACAGTAAATGAAAGCGCTTTGCACAAAGGAGAACAACGCATATACAAACTGCAGTATCTAGAAATCCCCGCAAAGGTTAAATTGGTAACCAGCGATATGAATGGCCTACGGTTTTATGGCGAGTTTGGTTTAGGAAATGCTTTTAACGTAAGCGCAAAACAAGTGGTTAAGGGCGGGGTAGGTACCGCTACTGCTGATGATGACATTGCTTTTTATCGAGCTTCTTTAATTATAGGCGGCGGAACACAGTTTTACGTTGGCGAAAAAACAGCTATTGATGTAGGTTTATCTTTTAACAATGGTTTTACCGATATCAGACGCGGAACCGGTACACTTAAAAGCTCTTACCTCGGTTTAAATTTGGCGGTTTACTTTTAGTAGAACAAAACACAATATCCATGAAAATTGCTTTAGCCCAGCTAAACTATCACATCGGTAATTTCGAAGCAAATACAAACAAAATAATAGATACGCTAAAAAATCAGCAGGCTGCGGGTACGGATTTGGTGGTTTTTTCTGAATTGTGCATATCCGGCTATCCGCCCAGAGACTTTTTAGAATATCCCGAGTTTATTCAGCTTTGCCAGAATGCCGCACAGCAAATTGCTAAAGCATGCACACAAATTGCCTGCATTATTGGTTTACCCATAATTAATGAAGTGGTTGATGGGAAAGATTTGTACAACGCCGCATACTTTATTGCCGATGGTAAGGTGCAACAGGTAATAAAAAAGGCACTTTTACCCACCTATGATGTGTTTGATGAGTATCGTTATTTTGAACCTGCACACGAGTTTAAATGCGTAAATTTTAAAGGCCACAAAATAGCTTTAACCATTTGCGAAGATTTGTGGAACTTGGGCGATAACCCACTGTATAAAACCTGCCCAATGGATCAATTGATTAAAGAATCGCCAGATTTGATGATCAATATTGCGGCCTCTCCCTTTTCGTACAACCAAACCGAAGCAAGACTTTTTATACTTTCGCAAAATTGTAGAAAATACAATTTGCCACTGTTTTATGTTAACCATGTAGGTGCGCAAACAGAACTGATTTTCGATGGCGGCTCAATGGTGTTTGATAAGGCAGGGGATGTAATTGCCGAACTAAACTATTTTGAAGAACAAGTTCAGGTTTTTGAGGTAGAGCAGGTTCAACGGTCTATCGTGTTAAATAAACTTTCAGAACGCCCCGGCAATATCGAGCAAATTTATGATGCGCTGGTTTTAGGCATTAAAGATTATTTTAAAAAATCCGGATTTACACAAGCCACTTTAGGGTTATCTGGCGGTATAGATTCTGCCGTAGTTTGCGCATTAGCTTGCGAAGCGCTGGGTGCAGCTAATGTGGTGGGCGTGTTAATGCCGTCAAAATACTCTTCAGATCATTCCATAAAAGATGCCGAAGATTTAGCCAGTAATTTAGGTTGCAAACACACCATCGTCCCAATTAAAGGCGTAGCAGATGCATTTGGCCAAACCATGGCTCATGAATTTTCCGGATTGCCGGCTAATTTAGCAGAAGAAAACATCCAAGCCCGCTCTCGTGGAGTAATTATGATGGCGATGTCTAACAAATTTGGTTACATTCTACTCAATACCTCCAACAAAAGTGAAGGCGCAGTTGGCTACGGAACACTGTACGGGGATATGTGCGGCGCTATTTCTGTAATTGGTGATTGCTACAAAACGCAAGTATATCAACTGGCCAAGTACATCAATAGAGAAAAAGAAATTATACCGTTAAATACCATTAACAAAGCGCCATCCGCCGAATTGAGGCCAGATCAAAAAGATTCTGACTCCTTACCTGATTATGATATTTTAGATAAAATTCTGTTTGAGTATATAGAGCTGCGGAAAGGCCCCAAACAAATCATCAGCGATGGCTTTGACGAAGCTTTGGTAAACAGAATTTTAAAAATGGTAAACAGGGCCGAGTTTAAGCGCTATCAAACTCCGCCTATTTTAAGGGTTTCCTCAAAAGCTTTCGGTATGGGCCGTCGGATGCCTATTGTTGGCAAGTATTTGGTATAAGTTTTAGGTATTGTTTTTGGTTTGCTTATTGTATTAATCAATAAAACAAACTACCATGAAAACAAAACATACTTTCCCGTTAGCTCGTTCTGCAGATTACAAATTTAATTTGTACGCTATTTTTTTAGGTGCATTACTAATTGCCATGTTAATTAATTCTTGTGGCTAGCAGCAATAAAATTTCCTTGCTTTAAGTCAACTATTTCTACTGAATTTTAAATTTGGGCGTTTAAACAGGCTGTCCGCTTTATCTTTTTGCCAGAAAAAGTCAAAAAGGATGCCGCTTCCATCCTTAACGCATCGTAAAATGAGTAGATAATTTTTGCACTTTAATACACCATTAAGCTAGGTGTTTGGCTTTCTGTAATTGTATTAGGTGAGTAAACATTGCAGTAAACTATTGGTTGGTTGCTCCCGTAATTCTTTTTAAAAACAAAACCCTTTCAGAATTTCTTCCGAAAGGGTTATTGTCAAGAATTGTTATCCTTTAAAAAGTAAATCTAAAGCCAAAACCAAATCTTCCAGCTTCAAAGCCACTGTTATCGCCAATATAAGCTGTCGGTCTCCAGTCAAAATCCATTGCGATAGGTGCGCCTGGGATTTTAAAATCTAAACCTAATTGCGGCATCAATAAAAATTGAGTATTGTCGTTTCCGTAATACTTAGAATCGTAAAAATTTAAACCCGGACCACCACCAATATACCAGTTTAAACCTTGCGCACCGCTTATACCTTGGTGGTATTGGTAAAACGCCTGTAATCTGGTGATGTGGTTACCAAATAGTAACTCCGGCTGTATGGCAGAATTGCCATTAAAAAAATGTTTGAAAGATGGGCCTACTAAAGTTGAGCCGTTTCCAAAATCGAGACCTAAACCTATACTGTTCTTGTAAGATTGTGCGCTTGCGCCTAAGGATAAGCCTAACGCCGCGATGGTTAAAATAAATAATTTTTTCATTACTTTAATTGTTTGATTTGCCCTAGCTAAGCTAATTTTATGCCAATTTAAGCTCTTTTGCACCTCTGCATCAGTAAAAGTGAGCTAAATTTTTTTCTATCCGGCAGAAACACCGCAAGGTAGGGGGAATAAAATCAGTTGAGTAAGAAATTTTTTAAGCCTTGCCCATAATGGAATGCCCCATTCTGTCGCGTTTTGCCTTTAGGTAAAGCTCGTTATGCTTGTTAGAATCTATTTCTATCGCAACGTTTTCTACAACTTCTAATCCATAACCCACAAGACCTGCTCTTTTTGTAGGGTTGTTAGACATTAGGCGCATTTTTCTCACACCCAAACTTCGTAAAATTTGAGCGCCAACACCGTAATCTCTTTCGTCCATCTTAAAACCTAAAGCAAGATTAGCATCTACGGTATCCATACCGTTTTCTTGTAGGTTATAAGCTTTTAATTTATTAATCAGGCCAATGCCTCTGCCTTCTTGGTTCATGTAAATAATTAAGCCTTTGCCTTCTTTTTCAATCATTTCCATGGCTTTATGCAGTTGCGGTCCGCAATCACAACGGCATGAGCCAAAAATATCTCCGGTAACGCAAGAGCTATGGACGCGTACTAAAACAGGCTCATCTTCCTGCCATTCTCCTTTAATTAATGCAATGTGATTTTCCTGAGTATTTACCTGTGTAAATGCAACCATTTCAAAGTCGCCCCATTCTGTTGGCAGTTTTACCGAAACCTCTTTTTTAATTAAAGATTCGGTTTTTAAGCGGTACGAAATCAAATCTTCAATAGAAATAATTTTCATGTCCCATTCTCGGGCTAGCTCAATAAGTTCGGGTAAACGGGCCATTTCGCCTTCCTTATTCATAATCTCGCAAATAACGCCGGCTGGCGCTAAACCGGCCATAACAGGTAAATCTACTGCAGCTTCGGTGTGGCCTGCTCTTCTTAACACGCCACCGTTTTTTGCCATCAACGGAAAAATATGACCCGGTCTGCCTAAGTTTTCTGGCTTGGTTGCCGGGTCAATAAGCGCCAAAATGGTACGCGACCTATCAGAAGCCGAAATGCCTGTTGTACAGCCATTGCCAATTAAATCAATAGAAACTGTAAAATTTGTTTCATGTACGGCGGTGTTGTGCCCAACCATTAAGTCAAGCTCCAGTTCGCTACAGCGTTGTTGGGTTAAAGGGGCGCAAATTAAACCCCTGCCGTGGGTAGCCATAAAATTGATAACTTCGGGTGTTGCCTTACTTGCGGCCACTAAAAAATCACCTTCGTTTTCGCGGTCTTCATCATCTACTACAATGATAATTTTACCGGCTTTTATATCTTCAATTGCTTCTTCTATTGTGTTGAGCATCATTGTTTAACAGGATTTAAGTTTATGGCGCAACGTATGCTTAATAACCACTTTTTAACTTATTTGTTTTTGAAAATTTGCCTGCAAATTTAACTAAAATATTGGCTTAAGCATGTGCGCAACGTTTTAACTTTAAAAGGGAACATTAAAATTACAGTAGGATTAGAGAGTTTTGCCCAACAAGTTAACAGCGCTACTTTAGTGGCTTTGCCTAGCATTTTGCCTGTGTTTTTATTGCGACACCTTATGCTAAAATTAGCGGGTTTTTTTAAATAAATTAGTGGAACAAATAGTGGAACAAACTTTGTTAAAAACACCTAAACATCATTTACATGGGAAATTTTAAAGACATCATCAATCAAGAAAAGCCAGTGTTGGTTGATTTTTTTGCTACTTGGTGCGGACCGTGTAAAACCATGTCACCTATTTTAGCGGATTTAAAAAAGCAACTTGGTGATAAAATCAGCATCATCAAAATTGATGTTGATAAAAACCAACAAGCTGCACAGGCATATCGGGTACAGGGAGTTCCCACTTTAATCCTTTTTAAAAATGGAGAGCAAAAATGGCGGCAATCTGGCGTGGTAGCAAAGCCCGATTTGTTAAAGGTGATCAATCCACAATTATAAATCAAAAAGCCACAACATACGGATTAAACCCCACAGGGTTTTTGCAAGCAGGCTCTGTAAAAGTCGACGCTACGCTAATCCAATTTTAAATACTTTGTTCAAGCAGGGTCTGTCAAGACGACCTGCGTTAGCCAGTTTTTTCGTCCAAGCAGGGTCTGTCAAGACGACCCTGCGTTAGCCAGTTTTAAATACTATTTGTCCAAGCAAGGTATGTATTTTGTCTAAGCAGGGTCTGTCAAGACGACCCTGCGTTAACCAGTTTTAAATGCTATCCTTTTGTCCAAGCAGGGTCTGTCAAGACGACCCTGCGTTAGCCAGTTTTAAATGCTATCCTTCGTAGGTTTTTTCTTGAAAAAGCTATTTAGCTTATTCTTCACCTCGTTTTGTATTCTTTTCTCCACTTCCTTTTTC
>DASVGY010000206.1:0-5143 GCA_036379295.1 Pelobium sp. | reverse complement strand
AAAAAAACGATACCGTTTTTGTTAAAATAGCCAATGCAAATTACCTTACGCAAGGTGCCGGCACTATGGGCGCCGAAATTTATTTAGCAGAAAGCACTTATTCGTTTACGCAAATTCCAGGTGTTGCTTATGTAAAGTTTAATTTTAAAATGGGCGATCATGCGTCTCCAGGTACTTATAACCGCTCTAATTTTGAATTTAAAAAGTAAAGCCGCCATGGTCAACAAAAAAAGCCAATCTTCTTTGCTTGACTGCTTAATTTCGCAAAGTCCGGATTTGATTTGCATTTGTGATGAGCTTGGCCTGATTATAAATATCAACAACCGCTTTGCCGAAATTACGGGAAAAGAGGTGGAGGAATTAAAAGGAACACTAATTAAAACCATTTTTGACCAAAACAATCAAAAACTAAATGATTTGCTTTATGCAAGAGTAAAAACAGCCATTACCGAAGACTGCTTTAACAACACCATTGTTGATGAAAGTAATTCTTTAAAATGCATCTCGTGGGTAATCAGCAGCTATCAAAACCTTAGGATAATAAGAGGTACTGCTTCCAAATCGTATTTAAACGATGATTCAACAAAAACAAATCAGCAACTTAAAGCAGTTATCAACCACGCATCTGATTGTTTTTTTATTTTAGACCAACACCTTGACATCCTATTTCAAAATGATGCGGCTACTAAAAAATTTGCGCACCCTAAATTTGGAAACGATAGCCACGTGTTTTTTGCCAGTTTCCCCGAAGAGACAAATAAGAAGTTTTACGACCATTTTAAATACGCCTTAGCAACAAGAAAAAACATAAAGTTTGTAGAATTTTCTACCATTTTAAACTGCTGGTTTACCATAGATGTGCTACCCTATGGAAATGAATTAAACATTTTGGTTGAAGATATTTCTGATACCATAGTTGACCACAAGATAAACGATATAGAGCTAAAAACATTTGAATTAAATAGGGCTAAAAATACGCCTGTTAACGAAGTTTTTGCTTTCCTGCTAAAATCTTTTGAAAGCCTTTTTCCACATTTTCATTGTTCTGTTTTAAAAGTAGAGCACCAAAAAATATGGCATATCGCAAGCCCTAGCATCCCTTTAGATTATTCGTGGGCGATTGATGGTTTAGAGATTGGTATAAACCGCGGATCTTGCGGTACCGCTGCCCACCTTAAAAAGAGTATTATTACGGATGATATTTACACGGATGAAAAATGGAGCGAGTTTAAGCACCTGATTGCAAAATATGGCTATAAATCTTGCTGGTCTTTCCCGATTGTGAGTGCGAAAAGCATGGAGGTGATGGCCACCTTTGCTTTATATACCAAAGAGAATTTAACCCCTACCGAAAACGAATCAAAAGCCATTGCCCGGCTGTGCAATATCATCAAAATTATTTTTGAAGATTTAAAACAGGATGATTTGTTAATGCTGATGAACAATAGGTACGAAATGGTTACCATGGCAACTAATGACGCTATTTACGATTGGGATTTAAAAACCAACAATGTTTACTGGAGCGAGAACCTCTATAATATTTTTGGTTTTACCCCATTAGAAGCGCATCAGTCTAAAAAATGGTGGCTCAACCATATTCATAAAAATGACAGGATTAAAACCGTAACCGCTTTAAATAAATGTTTGCGTAAAAAAGAAACGGGTTGGATGGTAGAATATCGTTTGCAATGTAAAAACGGAAAATACAAACACGTTTACAACCGTGGTTATATAATATATGATAGCCAAAATTTGCCAGTTTCTATCATTGGCGCCGTTCAGGATATCACCGGTTTAAAAGAACGAGAAATTGAAATTACGCTGCAAAACAAAAAACTTAAAGAAATTGCGCAAATAAGTTCACATGATTTACGCCGCCCTGTAACCAGTATTTTAGGACTTGTAAGTTTGTTTAACTTAAAAAACATTGCCGACGAAAATAACGGCATCATTATAAATTACCTGCAAAAAGCTACAGAAGAGCTTGACCAGGTTATCCACTCAATTGTTGCGAAAACTTTAGCAGCAGATGAAAGCATCTACCATAAAATTCAGAATTTTAACACCAACAACGACACCCCGCCTAGCGAGCTAAGTTAGCTGCATTAATTTTATTATCAATAAAAATCGCGATACCCGGCTGGGACATTCGAGAATAAATTGCATCGCATGCACCTTCTGGAACCAAATACGCAGGGTCGTCTGTGACAGACCCCGCTGGGACATTGAATACGCAGGGTCGTCTGCGACAGACCCGGCTGGGGCATTAATACATCATCGAGAATAAATCGCATCGGAGACACCTGCTGGGATTAAATACGCAGGATCGTCTGCGACAGAGCGGGCTGGGGCATTGAATACGCGATACCCGGCTGGGACATTCGAGAATAAATAGCATCGTATACACCTGCTGGGGTTAAATACGCAGGGTCGTCTGCGACAGACCCGGCTGGGACATTGAATACGCGATACCCGGCTGGGACATTCGAGAATAAATTGCATCGGAGACACCTGCTGGGGTTAAATATGCAGGGTCGTCTGCGACAGACCCGGCTGGGACATTGAGTCGTCTGCGACAGACCCGGCTGGGACATTGGGTCGTCTGCGACAGAGCGGGCTGGAGCGAAAATATGAAACACCTATTTGTGGGCTGTTTTAAATCGCTAAAATGAAAGGGAAGCGCCTATAAATCCCTTAACTTGATCGAATAGCGGAACCCTTTGCTCTCTGCCGCAAATCTCCAAAAGAAAGCCAAGCCTGGACGGAAGCTTTAAGGGCTCCCGCGATGGCTTAACTAAAATACAAAATCATCACTTGTATCATTCTAAACGTTTCACATTTTTGTGATTGACTAGCAGAGAAATAAGTAGCTAATCTTTATTCAATAAGGTATGAAACGAATTTCAACCGCTTACTTTTTGCCGAGCAGCACAATCTCATTTACGATGATCTCGGTAAAATATCTTTTTATGCCTTCTTTATCGGTATAACTATTGGTTACCAACTTACCTTCAATGGCTACTTCACTGCCTTTTGTTAAATACTTTTCTGCAATGTCGGCCTGCTTGTTCCACATTAAAAGGTTATGCCATTGCGTCTCTTCCACTTTCTCGCCTTTATCGTTTTTGTAGCTATCATTGGTTGCGATACTTACTTTTGCCAGTTTTTTTGTTTTAGAAATTTCTTTTACTTCTGGTGCATTGCCTAAAAATCCAATAAGCCTTACGCTGTTTCTTAAATTACTCATGATTTTAAAAATTAAATTGTAAACATTTATTAACGAACAGCTAACCACCGTGGCTAACCGACAGAACAAAGGTGTGGGTAATCGGGAAAATTAGTCGGGTGTTAAACAATTATATCCGTATATATCCGGATAAATACGGATGATATTTTTATATTTATCCTGTAAACTTCTTTTTATCATCCACTTATGGAAAAATTATGTTTGGACTGTGGCGAACCATTTAAAGGTAGGGCCGACAAGAAATTTTGCGATGACCAGTGTCGCAGTAATTTCAACAACCGCCAGAAAGCTGACGATAGCAAGGAAGTTAAACGCATCAATAGCATCTTATTTAAAAATCGGAAGATACTGTGCGTACTCAATCCGGAAGGTAAAACCAAAGTACCTAAAACCAAGCTAGAAAAAGCTGGCTTCAATTTTTTCTATTTCACGCATCAATACCAAACAGCAAAAGGCGCCATCTATATTTTCTGTTATGATTATGGTTATTTAGCTCTGGAAAACGATTGGTTTTTATTGGTGAGGAAGCTGGAAGAGTGAGGGTGCTTATTATCTAACACGCAAAGGCGGTAAGCTTTTTTTTGCGGAGAAAGAGTTTTTTACCTCCCTTGTTTTAGATTGGGTTAAGGAATTTACGTTGTGGAACGTAGGATGGCCAACTATGTATCGAACCGAACACCTAAAAATAAGACATGAGGCGGTTATATGTGGTATGTTGCAAGCTGCAAAAATCATGAAGTTGATTTTTTTACCGTATTTAAAAAGTCGGCAAAATAGGTTTCGAGAAAACTATATAATTCGTTCGAAAAAAAATTATTACTTTAGGTAATCATTCAGTAAAAACATGGAATTGGAAGCTAGGCCCATCCGGCATCGTAATAAGAACAGAATTGCGGTTTGGTTTGAAAACCAGCCAGATTTGATTGTAAGGTTTAGAAGAATAGAAGATGCGAGGTGGAGTTCGACCTTAAAAGTTTGGCATGTACCAGACACGCAAACAAATCGGAAAAGGTTTAATTTAGAAGCGGATAAAGGAAAAGGTGTGCCTTGTTTTTCGAAAATTGAGCAGATTGAGATGTTTAGAAAGTTTCTTAACACAAAGCGATACAGTACAAACACGGTAAAAACATATACGGAAGCGTTGCAAACTTTTCTGTTTTTTTATAACGAAAAAGAAGTTTCGAAGATCAACAACCAAGACGTGGTTACGTTCTACAATGACTATATATTGGAGAAAAACCTTTCTATTTCTTTTCAGAACCAGATTGTTAACGCAATTAAGCTTTATTTTAAAACGATAAAGGAGACAGCAATCAACATAGACAAAATTTACCGACCAAAACGAGAGAAGCTGCTGCCGAATGTGTTGAGCAAAGATGAAGTAAAGAAAATTTTGAATGCGCACAGTAACATCAAGCATAAAGCGATGCTGTGCTTAATGTATAGTTGCGGACTGCGACGAAGTGAATTGCTAAACCTTAAACCAAAAGATATAGACTCTAAACGAAATTTAGTAATTATTAGACAAGCAAAGGGCAGAAAGGATAGGATTGCACCGCTTTCTGTGGGCGTTTTAAGCATTTTGAGAGATTACTACAAAGCATTTAAACCAGAAAAATGGTTATTTGAAGGCAGATATCCGAACACGGCCTATGATGAGCGGAGCTTGAGTTTGGTATTGAAGCAGGCTTTAACTAAAACAAATATCAATAAACCGGTTACGCTTCATTGGCTGAGGCACAGTTATGCTACGCATTTGTTGGAAAGCGGCACCGACTTGCGATATATCCAGGAAATTTTAGGGCACAAAAGCAGCAGAACTACAGAAATTTATACTCATGTAAGTACAAAAAGTTTACAGAAAGTAAAAAGTCCTTTTGATGATTTGTAAAATTT
>DASVGY010000205.1:0-12866 GCA_036379295.1 Pelobium sp. | reverse complement strand
GGCTTAGGTTCGGATGGAAAAGAAAACCGCAACATTGCTGATATAATGCATAAATTGGAGCACCCAAGTTGGGATAGATTGTTCGCGATTAAAGATGCGATGCGAATGGGCGTTCCTTTGGAGTCTATCCGTAAAGTCACTAAAATTGACAAGTGGTTTTTAAACGAAATTCAAGAAATGACGGCTTTAGAACAAGAACTAAAACGTTATTCATTAAATAATATTCCGAAAGATTTCTTTTACACCATTAAACAAAAAGGTTTTTCTGATGTGCAAATTGCCTGGATTTTAGGTAATGTAACAGAAGACGATGTTTACGATAGAAGGAAAGAATTAGGCATTCAGCGAGTTTATAAAATGGTAGATACTTGTGCAGCGGAATTCCCGGCACAAACGCCATATTTTTACTCTACTTACGAAGGCGAAAACGAATCCAAGCCATCAGATAAAAAGAAGGTAATTGTTTTAGGATCGGGGCCAAACAGAATTGGACAAGGAATTGAATTCGATTATTCTTGTGTACACGGCTTAATTGCTGCGCATGAAGAAGGTTACGAATCTATCATGGTCAATTGTAACCCCGAAACAGTTTCTACCGATTTTAACATGGCTGATAAATTATATTTTGAGCCAGTTTTTTGGGAGCATGTGCGTGAGATTATCGACTTAGAGCAACCAGAAGGTGTAATTGTTCAGCTAGGCGGGCAAACCGCCTTAAAAATGGCAGAAAAGCTTCACGAAAAGGGTATCAAGATTATCGGTACCACCTTTGAGGATATGGACATTGCCGAAGACCGTGGAAGTTTCTCTGATTTATTGAAAGAATTGGACATCCCTTACCCAAAATATGGTGTTGCCGAAAGTGCCGAGGAAGCAATTGTAGTAGCAAATGAAGTGGGTTACCCGGTGTTGGTTCGTCCGTCTTATGTTTTAGGCGGACAAGGAATGAGCATCGTAATTAACGATGAAGATTTAGAAACTGCGGTAGTAAAACTTTTAGGAGATTTGCCCGGCAACCGCGTATTGATTGACCATTTCTTAGATAGAGCAGAGGAAGCCGAATCTGACTGTATTTTTGATGGTGAGGATGTACATATCATTGGTTTGATGGAGCATATTGAGCCTGCCGGAATCCATTCTGGAGATTCAAGTGCGGTATTGCCAACTTTCAGTTTATCTGATGCAGTCATCAAAAAAATGGAAGATTATACGGCCAAAATCGCGAAAGCTTTAAACATCCGCGGATTGATGAACATGCAGTTTGCGATTAAGAACGAAGAGGTTTACGTAATTGAAGCTAATCCAAGAGCATCGCGTACGGTTCCTTTCATCGCGAAAGCTTACGGGGTTGCCTACATCAACATTGCAACCAAAGTAATGCTTGGTACTAAAAAGTTAAAAGATTTTAACATTGTACGAAAGCTAAAAGGTTACGCTATTAAAGAACCAGTTTTCTCTTACAATAAATTCCCTGAAATTCAGAAAGAACTAGGCCCCGAGATGAAATCAACTGGTGAGGCTATCCGTTTCATTAAAGATTTAGAAGACCCTTATTTTATACAATTGTCTAAAGAAAAGTCAATGTATTTGAGTAAATAGTTTAAAGGCTTCTAACATATAAAAAACCAGGAGCTTTTCTAATAACACCATTTAAAGCAAGTCTTAACCGGCTTGCTTTTTTTATGCGCTAATTTTTGTCCAGATTTTAACTACAGAGCGGTCGAAAAAAAAAGCATTTCTTATCTATAAGTAAAAAAGTATAGTTTTTAACTATCACTCTATCAAATAAAAAAATCACTCAACAGCCACAAATAGCTTATATTGGATTAAATTAAAAATCTAAAAAATGGAAGGTAAAAGTAATAACCACGCTAGCAGCGCACATGATGCAAAAGTTGGCGACATGAACAGCGAAAACGGAAAATGTCCGTTTAGTAGCGGAGCGCTGCATCGGGCAGCAGGCGGCGGAACCACCAACAGAGAGTGGTGGCCCAACCAGTTGAAGTTAAATATTCTGAGGCAAAACTCAGAGCTCTCGAGCCCTTTTGAAGCCGATTTTAATTACAAAGCCGAATTTAATAGTTTAGATTTAAAAGAAGTTAAGCAAGACTTGTTTGATTTAATGACCACTTCGCAAGATTGGTGGCCTGCGGACTACGGACACTACGGACCTTTTTTTGTGCGAATGGCCTGGCACAGCGCAGGAACTTACAGAATAAGCGATGGCAGAGGTGGCGCAAGTTCTGGTTCACAACGCTTTGCACCGCTAAACAGTTGGCCCGATAATGCAAATTTAGATAAAGCCAGGTTGTTACTTTGGCCTGTTAAACAAAAATACGGACGTAAAATTTCTTGGGCAGACTTAATGGTTTTGGCCGGAAACTGTGCCCTAGAATCAATGGGATTGCCAACATTTGGATACGGCGGCGGAAGAGAAGATGTTTGGGAACCCGAACAGGATGTTTACTGGGGCGCCGAAAAAGAATGGCTGGGCGATAATCGTTACACGGGCGATAGAGAGTTGGAAAACCCTTTGGCCGCGGTACAAATGGGCTTAATTTATGTAAATCCGGAAGGACCTAACGGTGAGCCAGATCCGCTAAAATCTGCGAGGGATATCAGAGAAACTTTTGGCCGCATGGCTATGAACGATGAAGAAACTGTGGCCTTAATTGCAGGCGGACATACCTTTGGAAAAACACATGGCGCAGCAGATCCATCGAAGTATATTGGAAAGGAACCGGCTGGTGCCGCTATTGAAGACCAAGGCTTAGGCTGGAAAAACGCTTTTGGTACTGGAAACGCAGGCTATACGATTACTAGCGGATTAGAAGGTGCTTGGACATCTACTCCTGCCAAATGGAGTCATGACTATTTTAGTTATCTGTTTGGTTACGAGTGGGAATTAACAAAAAGCCCAGCAGGCGCACACCAATGGAAGCCAGTGAATAATGGGGGTGCAGGTACAATTCCAGATGCGCATGACCCTAACATCAAACATGCGCCATTTATGTTAACTACAGATTTGGCGCTACGTGTGGACCCCGCTTACGAGAAAATATCCAGACATTTTTACGAAAATCCCGAAGAATTTGCCAAAGCTTTCTCAAAAGCTTGGTTTAAGCTTACCCACAGAGATATGGGGCCAATTGAACGATATTTAGGCCCCGAAGTACCAACCGAAGAACTCATTTGGCAAGACCCTGTTCCGGCTCCTTCTGCAGTTACACTTAGCGCTGATGATATTTCGTATCTGAAACAGGCAGTTTTAGATTCAGGATTGCCTGTTTCAGAATTGGTGAGAACAGCCTGGGCTTCCGCTGCAACTTTTAGAAATTCTGATAAACGTGGCGGAACAAACGGCGGACGTTTAAGGTTAGCGCCGCAAAAAGATTGGGAAGTGAACAATCCAGAAAGTTTGGCCAAAACATTAAACCAATTAGCAAAAATAAAGGCTGATTTTGAAGCGGGTGGAAAAGAAGTTTCTATGGCTGATTTGATTGTTTTGGCAGGCTGTGCAGGCGTTGAAAAAGCTGCCGAAAAAGGCGGTTACCAAGTTAACGTACCATTTACGCCAGGCAGAACAGATGCTTCTGATGCACAAACCGACGTAGTTTCATTTGCTGTATTAGAACCTGTTGCCGATGGTTTCAGAAATTATTATAACAGCAAACACCGGGCTGCTGCAGAAGAAATGTTGATTGACAGGGCGCAGTTGATGACGCTTAGCATCTCAGAAATGGCAGTACTAATTGCCGGTTTACGCGTAATAAACACCAATTTTGACGGTTCAAAAAACGGGGTGTTCACACAAAATGAAGGTGCCCTTAGTAATGATTTTTTTGTTAACCTGCTAAACATGGACACTACCTGGAAAGCAGTTTCAAACTCACAAAATATTTTTGAGGGAGTGAACCGCAAAACAGGAATGAAGCAATGGACCGGTACTCGGGTTGATTTGATTTTTGGCTCAAATTCAGAATTAAGGGCAATTGCAGAAGTTTATGCTTGCGCCGATGCCAAAGAGAAATTTATAAATGATTTTGTTGCAGCATTTGCAAAAGTGATGCAGCTAGGCAGATATTAACATAATAGATGAAATTGAACAAAGCCGGCTACATTTTTTATAATGAGCCGGCTTTTTTTAATATTTGAGCCAATATGGGCGCTTGGTGCACAAGGTTTTTTGCCATTATAAAGTTCATCTCACCTTAAATCAGCTGAAGTTTCCATTAGCATTTTTACAGTGGTAGCGTAAAATAAAAAGTTGAACCTTTACCAACTTCACTACTTACGCCAATTTTGCCATTGTGCTTTCTAACAATTTCTGCGGCAATGTACAGCCCGATTCCAAAACCAGGGAAAGTTTTTTCGTTTTTCCCTTCCACCCTATAAAAGCGCTCGAAAATCTTTGCTTGGTTGTCTTCACTTATGCCAATGCCAGCATCTGTTACAGCAACAGTTAATTCGTTCATTGATTTTTTAAGGTTTACCAAAACCTTTCTGGCGTTGGGCGAGTATTTAACGGCATTGGTTAAAAAATTGATGATGACCTGGCGTATGCTTTCCTCATCTGCAAAGGCAATAATATCTTCCTCTGCCTGCAAGCTGATTTCATTTTGTGGATTGATGTGTTGAATTTCAACAATCACATCTGATAGCAATGAATTAATGTTGAAGTTGCTTTTTCTGAGCTGTAAACTGCCAGTTTTTATTTTAGAAACGTCTAGCAAATCAGAAACAAGTGTGGTTAGCGTTTCAATTTGTTTATGTACAACCTTTAAAGAATTTTTTAGAAAGGCATCTTCTGTATTTCGGTATTTGCTTTCCAGTAATTGTATATAACCTTTTATTGATGTGATGGGCGTTTTTAGCTCGTGGCTGGCCATACTAATAAAGTAATCTTTTTGCTCTTCCAGCTCTTTAATTTCTTGGATATCCGTACTGGTACCCACCCACATGGTAATCTTTCCATTGCTATCTTTCAAGGGCTTTCCTCTGCTTAACTGCCACCTGTAAACACCATCGTACCGTTTAAACCTATTCTCAAAAAGGTAATCTGTACCGCTAGTAACGGCATCCATCCAAGCCTTAAAATTATGTTCCCTTTCGTCGGGATGAATAAATTCTATCCATTTATCATCATTTGCCGAATCAGGAACGTAACCTGTATATTTGTATAATGACTCGTTAAAATAAGTTAGCTTTCCGTTTGCATCTGCGGTCCAAACAAACTGAGGCATTTCGTCAGCCAGTAACCTAAATTTTTCTTCCCTTTCTACCAAATCCTGCTCATATTTTTTGTCTCTGGTAATATCGCGGATAGTGCCCATAACCTTTTCAGGTAAGCCATCAGCATCTTTAAAAAGTTTTCCATTAACTTCTATCCAGTGTATTGAACCATCGTTCCAAACAATGCGGCTTTCATAATTTAACTGTCCTGATTCCAAAACTGCAGAGTGTGCCTTATCTCTTACGTGGCTATCTCCAGCAAACATGTGCTTTTCAATCATTGCCGAGGTTAGCTTTGCCGGATCGGCATAGCCAAAAATTGCAGCATATTGCGCATCAAAAGTACCATCGCCAAGCTTGTAATTGTATTCCCAAACGCCAAGTTCTGTGGCATCAATAACAATATTTAGTTTTTCTTCATTTTCTTTTAAAATCCGGCTTGCTGTTACTGTATCGTTAATATCCATACAAGCGCCTATAAAGCCCTCAAAAATTCCATCGGCGGTAAACCGGGGTGTGCCGTTATCAGAAAGCCAACGGTATTCGCCATCGTGGCGTTTTAACCGATACTCCATGTAAAATTCTTCCCGTTTGTCAAAGGCGGTGGTATAAACTGTAATGCACCTTTCAAGGTCGTCTGGATGAACGCCTTCTGCCCACCCATTACCATCTTCCTCCTCCATGGTGCGCCCGGTAAATTGTAGCCAGGCTTTGTTAAAGTAGTAGCATAACTTGTCTGTCCCCGACATCCATATCAGTACTGGCGCCTGGTCTGCAACTTTTCTAAAGCGTTCTTCACTTTCCTGTATCTTTTGCATGGCCAAAACAGACGAGGTAACGTCTGATGCAATGATTAAAATACTGGTGACTTTATTTTGGGAATTTTTAACTGGTTCGTAAACAAAATCTATATAAAAATCTTGCAACTTGCCGGCTCGTGGCAATGTAATCAATCTGCCCTTGGCTTCAAACCTTGTTCCCGTTTGGTAAACCTCTTCCAAAAGCTCTTCCAAGCCTTGGTTTTTAGCTTCCGGCAGGCCTTCAAATATGGGTTTATTGTAAACATCTTCGCTGGATTTTCCCCATAGTACAAGCATCAGTTGGTTGGCAATTTCTACCGTAAACTCGCTGCCTTTTAAAATGCTCATGGCAACGGGTGCCTGCATAATGTTTTGAAAGTACTCCTTATTTTTTCGCTCTAGTTCTATTCTGGTTTTTACCTCTAGCGTAGTTTCTACACAGGCAGTAAAAATTCCTGCTACCTTACCTTGCTCATCAACAATGGGGCTGTAGCTAAATGTCCAATAAATTTCTTCAAGTCTGCCGTTTCTGTAAAACGGAATCAGTTGATTTTCGCTCCAGGTTGCTTCGCCGGTTTGTAAAACCTGGTCCATCATGGGTTTAATCAGGTTCCAGATCTCTGGCCAAGCATCCTCTCCTTTTTCGCCGATGATTCCGGGATGCTTGCCCTCAATACCTAAGCTAGGGCGATAGGCATCGTTATAAAAACATCGTAATTCATCTCCCCAAAAAATAAAATTCGGAAATTTAGAGTTTAAAATAATGCTTAAAGCTGTCTTAAGACTTTGTGGCCAGCTTTGAGGCTCGCCTAATGGATTGTTTGACCAGTCTTTTTCATGTATGAGTTTCCCCACTTCGCCATTAGAAGAAAGAAAATTTAATCGATGCATATAGAAGACTTCAACGCTAACATGTATGTCATAAGGAAAATGTAATTTTCAATTTAATATTACACCAATAAATATCGGGTAAAAATTTGCAATTAAAAATTGAAATATTAGCTTTGGCGTATAAATTCAACAAAATGATTGTTACAAACACATACGCTACAACAACCACAACGCTTTTGGCGTAAGGGAGGGTAGTTTATGGTTTAAATTAACATATTCAGCGCCTCTCGATAAAACGGGAGGCGCTTTTTTTTAATATTTCAAAATGAAAATTCTAAAATTCGGGGGAACATCCGTAGGTTCCGTAGAAGCTTTAAAAGCCTTAAAGGCGGTTGTAAAATCAAACTTAGACCACAACGAACAAATTATTGTGGTGGTTTCTGCAATGGGCGGCGTAACCAACAAATTGTTACAAATGGCAGAAGACGCCGTTGATGGAAAAGATTTTTCTACCGCCTTAACTGCGCTAGAGAAAAAACATTTTGCTGTAGTTAAGGAATTGGTTGATTTGCAGCAACAAAACCAAGTAATTACCAAACTAAAACTTTATTTCCAGGCTTTAGAAGACGTTTTAAACGGTGTTGCCGCTTTAAAAGAATTAAGTCCGAAAACTAAAGATGCGGTGTTGAGCTTTGGCGAAAAAAGTTCGGCTTTTATGTTGAGCCGCATCCTTAGAAATGTTAAACCCGAAACAGAATTTTTAGATGCCACTACGGTAATTAAAACTGATGATGCTTTTGGAAACGCAAAAGTAGATTTTAACCAAACCAATCATTTAGTTCAGGATTATTTTGAACATCAACAAAATAATTTGGTGGTGGTTACCGGATTTATTGCCAGCAACAACCACAATCAAGTAACTACTTTGGGCCGTGGCGGAAGTGATTATACCGCTGCAATTATTGGTGCGGCTTTAAACGTTAGGCAAATTGAGATTTGGACAGACGTAAACGGAATGATGACCGCAGATCCCCGCCGCGTAAAGAAGGCTTTTTCAATGGAAGAACTTTCTTACACAGAAGCGATGGAACTTTCATTTTTTGGCGCAAAAGTCATTTACCCGCCAACTATGATTCCTGCGTTTTTAAAGATGATTCCGATTGTGATAAAAAATACTTTTGAGCCAGAATTTGAGGGTACTTTTATCAAACATGATTTAAAGCCGTCAAAAACCATTATTCGCGGAATTTCTTCTGTTGATCATATCAGCATCATAAATATACAAGGTAGCGGAATGGTGGGCAAAGCAGGTTTTAGCGGCCGCTTGTTTTCTTTGCTTTCTCGGGAGCAGGTAAATATTATTTTAATTACCCAATCATCTTCGGAACATTCCATCACTTTTGCAGTGAACCCAACAGATGCCTTAAAAGCTACTGCTTTAATTGAGCAAGAGTTTGAGTTGGAATTGCTTGCCGGTAAACTAGAGCCTGTAAAGGTTGAAGCTAATCTTTCCATTTTAGCCATCGTTGGCGAAAACATGAAAAAAACCCCGGGTATTTCTGGCAAGTTATTCAACGCTTTGGGCCGTAACGGCGTAAATGTAGTAGCAATTGCGCAAGGGTCTTCAGAGTTTAATATTTCGGTAATTATCCCTCATGATGATTTATCAAAAGCCTTAAATGCCGTACATGATGCTTTTTTTGCCGAATTGCAAAAAACGCTGAATGTTTTTGCCGTTGGCGTGGGCAATATTGGTAAAGAACTTTTTAGGCAGATTAATGCGCATAAAGAGTTTCTGGCTAAAAATAACCTTATCAATATCCAGATTTTAGGCTTAATCAACACCAAAAAAATGTTGATTGATGTAAATGGCATCGACTTAAATAATTATCAGGATGCTTTGGCTAAGGCCGATGAAGCAGCTGATTTAGGAAAATTTGTTGCGCAAATGAAAGCTTTGAATTTGCCTAACTGTGTGTTTGTAGATAATACCGCCAGCCCAAATCCTTCTCAGTTTTATAAAGAAGTTTTTGAAGCCAGTATTTCTGTGGTCACTTGTAATAAAATTGCCAATTCTGGTAAATATGCCGCTTTCGCTGAGTTAAAGGAAACTGCACAAAAACATGGTGTTGATTTTTATTACGAAACAAACGTTGGCGCAGGTTTACCGATTATCAAAACGTTGAACGATTTAATCATCAGTGGCGATAAAATTGCCAAAATTGAAGCGATTTTATCTGGCACTATTTCTTTCATTTTTAACAATTTTAAAGGTGAAGCCAATTTCCACGATGTGGTTAAAATGGCGCAAGAAAAAGGTTATACAGAGCCCGATCCTCGCGATGATTTGGGAGGTGTGGATTTTATGCGTAAAATGTTAATTTTGGCCCGTAACGCGGGATTTAAAATTGAAGCGGAAGACGTAAAATTAGGTGCAATTATTCCGGAAAGTGCTGCAAAAGCACCCACCGTTGATGCTTTTTATCAAGAGCTTAAAAATGAGAATGCTTATTTTGAGCAGATGAAAAACGATGCTGCAAAAGCCGGAAAAGTATTGCGCTACATTGGTAAACTGGAAGATGGAAAAGTGGAAATAGGAATGCAAGCCGTTGGCGCCGACCATCCGTTTTACAGCTTATCTGGAAGTGATAACATCATTGCATTTACCACAGAAAGATACAACGAAACGCAAATGGTAGTTAAAGGCCCGGGCGCTGGTGCTGCGGTAACTGCTGCCGGAGTTTTCTCTGATTTGGTGAAGGTAGGAGCGTCGAAAGCTTAAGGCAGAAGGCGAAAGGCTGAAAACGAAAAGCTTAAGGATAATAAAAAATCGTCATGTTTCTCCACCAGCCGGCGGATCGACATGATGAAGAGCAGAATAAAGCAACGGTTGAAACGGAAGGCTAAAGGCGAAAAGCTTATAAAACAATATAGGTTTTGCGTTATGGATTGAAGTGATCCTTTTTTTGCACCTGTGCTTTCTGCAAGTGGCAAAAAAAGATATAACGTAAAGCCCGTTAAAACGCCCAAATGGAATAAAAATTGGTTTAACCACGGAGGACACAAAGAGCACAGAGCTAACTGAATAATTTTCCGCAAACAAACCACAAAATAAGAAAGTCATTCTCCTTCCAAGAAGGATTTTGGATAAGGCATAATGAAAAAAGAATCGATAAAAGTTTTTGCCCCTGCAACTGTTGCAAATGTGGTGTGCGGGTTTGATATTTTAGGTTTCGCGGTTAACGAACCCGGCGACGAGTTGTTTATGGAAACGGCTGACAAACCCGGCGTAAACATTACAGAAATCATAGGCGATGAAGGTAAATTGCCTTTAAACCCGCAAAAAAACACGGTAAGCGCCAGTGTAATTAGTTTACTAAAGCACTTGGGGCGAGAAGATTTAGGATTTAACCTAAAACTAACTAAAAAAATGCCGATGGGAAGCGGTTTGGGATCCAGTTCGGCAAGTGCGGTTGCAGGTTTATTTGCTGCAAACGAGTTGTTAGGTAGGCCGCTAACCAAGTTAGAATTGTTACCTTTTGCTATGGAAGGCGAAGCTTTAGCATGCGGTCATGGGCATGCAGATAACGTTGCTCCTGCCCTTTTTGGGGGATTTACCTTAATCAAAAGCTACGAACCTTTAGAAGTAATTGCCTTGCCGGTTCCAAAATTGTTTTGCGCCTTGCTTTATCCGCATGTAGATGTGCCAACGCGTGATGCCCGTCAAATTATCCGTTCAAAAGTTTTGCTAAAAGATGCGGTTACGCAATGGGGAAACATCGCTGGTTTGGTCAGCTCGCTTTACACTCACGATTATAATTTACTAGGTCGTTGTTTAAAAGATGTAATTGTGGAACCTATCCGTTCGATTTTAATTCCAGAATTTGACCACATGAAGGCTTATGCCATGGAAAACGGCGCTTTAGGTTTCGGTATATCAGGGTCGGGACCAACGGTTTTTTCACTTTACCGCTCTCCGGATGATGCCCAAAAAGTAATTACCAACTTGCAAAAAATGTTAGCCGATAAAGGCATTAAAAGCAATATTTATTTATCAGAAATTAACGAGACAGGACCCGTAATTTTAGCTTAAGGCTGAAAGCCGAAAGCTAAAAGCGTCTCAAATCTCAATACTCAAATCTGTAATGAAACTATACTCCACCAAAAACCACGATTTATCAGTTGATTTGGAAACCGCTGTTTTTAATAGCCTTCCGGCTGATAAGGGTTTGTATATGCCTACCATTTTGCCTCAGATTGATACAATTTTGATGGCCGGTTGGGACAAAAAATCGTTACCCGAAATTGCTTTCGATGTAGCTTATACTTTATTGAAAGATGATATTTCTGCGGAGGATTTAAAAGCAATTATAGATGAAGCTGCAAATTTTGATGCGCCCTTAACTCCTTTGCAGGATGATACTTTTGTTTTAGAACTTTTCCACGGCCCCTCTTTAGCTTTTAAAGATTTTGGCGGCAGGTTTATGAGCAGAATGATGGCTCATTTCCTGAAAAAAGAAAAAAAGGAAATTCAGATTTTGGTAGCCACGTCTGGCGATACAGGAGGTGCAGTTGCTTTAGGATTTTTAAACGTTCCGGGCATTAAAGTCACCATTTTATATCCGAAGGGGAAAGTAAGTTTAATACAAGAACTGCAGTTGACCACCAACGGCAATAATATTGAAGCATTAGCTATAGACGGAACATTTGATGATTGCCAGGCTTTGGTTAAAAAAGCTTTTCATGATGAGGAGTTGAACGCAAAACTGAATTTAACTTCGGCAAATTCTATTAACATCAGCCGATTGATTCCGCAGATGTTTTATTATGCAAATACGTATGCCAAACTTAAAAATGAGTTCAATGATTTAGTGTTTGTTACCCCAAGCGGAAATTTCGGGAATATTGCCGCGGGCATGATTGCTTATAAAATGGGATTGCCTATTAAGAAGTTTATTGCGGCAACCAACAGTAATGATATTGTTCCGCAGTATTTAAGTAGCGGAAAATACAATCCCCGCCCTTCTGTACAAACATTAGCGAACGCAATGGACGTTGGTGACCCAAGTAACTTTGTGCGTATATTGGATATGTTTGACAACGATATTGAGAAGCTAAAGCAAATGTTAAGCGCTTATGCTTATAACGATGAGCAAATTAAACAAGCCATTACCGAAGTTTATAACGCCAAGAAATATGTAGTTTGTCCGCATACCGCGACTGGTTATTTAGCGGTTAAAGATTTAAAAGAAAGCACACCTGTTACCAAGAAAACAGCCTACATTATTTTGGCAACGGCACATCCATGTAAATTTCCCGATGTTTTTGAGGAATTGAATATCAAATATGAGGAACCAGCACAAGTAGCGGAGCTTTATAAAAAAGACAAGCATCAGGTAGAAATGGATAATAATTTTGAGGTTTTTAAGGCGTTTTTGTTGGAAGGGTAACCCAATAACAAATTACTTTTAACTGCGTCATGGCTCTATAGGTAACGTTATTTTTTACGCAGACATCAAAATTGAGATGAAATTAAAAACCTTGGTTTGCCTGTTTGTTTTACTAATTACGATAAAAGTAAACGCTCAGGAAAGAGCAATAGACATCACCAAAATAAGTCCGAAAACATTCGTACACGAATCATTTTTACAAACAAAAGACTGGGGAAAAGTCTCCTGCAACGGATTAATATTTATTAATGACCACAAAGCTTTAGTGTTTGATACGCCTGCAAATGAAGAGGCAACAACCAAGCTCATCAATATTATTCAAGATAGTTTAAAGGCTGAAATAGTAGGAGTTGTTATCAATCATTTTCATGCTGATTGCCTGGCTGGTTTAAAAGTATTTCACAAACTACACATTCCATCTTACGCGAGTAGGCAAACCATTGCTCTTGCAACTGCAAAAGGTTACGAGGCTCCGCGGTATGGTTTTAAAAGCAAGCAAGTTTTAACTGTAGGTGGAAAAAAGATTAAAAATTACTATTTCGGCGGCGCACAT
>DASVGY010000204.1:0-11094 GCA_036379295.1 Pelobium sp. | reverse complement strand
CAACAAGTTGGTGCCGTATTTTGTGAGCAATTACAAAATCCCGATGCCAATGGTTGGCTATTTCAATTTTGAGGATATTGACCATATTGATAAAGCTGCTATCATTACCAAACGCAAGATTTTTTTACCAAATAGGTTAAAACCAAAACGCAAAAAGGGAGAATTTTTCTTTACAGATTTAATTGGCTTTGCCGCAGATGATGCACAAGCTGGCGATTTAGGAGAAATATTAGAAGTCTTAGAATATCCTCAGCAATTTATCGCCATTGTAAAATATCAAGAAAAAGAAGTTTTAATTCCGTTGAACGATGCTTTTATAGCCGAAATTGATATGGATAGAAAAATGGTTCATTTTGATTTACCCGAAGGTTTGTTAGACTTATAACACAAAATGAATCAAAATATTAAATGGCAACCTACGCTAAAGAATAAGCTTGTTAAACTTAAACCTTTACGCCACCAAGATTTTGAGCGTTTGTATTTGGTAGCATCTGATAAACTAATATGGGAGCAACATCCGGCCTTTGATAGGTATAAAAAAAACGTTTTTGAAAGGTTTTTTAATAAAGCGATCGAGACAAAGTCGGCTTTTTTAATAATCGATGCTGTAACAGAGGAAATCGTTGGGTCCAGCAGATATTACGACTACAATCCCGAAGAAAAAAGCGTGTTAATAGGTTATACATTTTTAGCAAGAAAATACTGGGGAACAGCGTTTAATAAATCAGTAAAAACGCTGATGATTAACTATGCGTTTGAACAAGGCATAAAAAATTTGCTTTTTCATGTTGGGGCAACAAACTTTAGATCGCAAAAAGCGGTTGAAAAATTGGGTTCCGTTAAAATAAAAGAGTTTACAAAAGAAGATAAAGGAGTAAAAACTCAACACGTCGAATTTGCTATCAATCATACCGATTGGAATAAATAAAATAAAATGATGCGTTTTGATATTATAACCGTTTTGCCAGGATTATTGGAAAGTCCGTTTGCGCATTCCATTTTGCAAAGAGCACAAAGCAAGGGCAAAGCAGAAATTGTGGTTCACAACCTTAGAGATTATGCGCACAATAAGCAGAAAAGTGTAGATGATTACCCCTACGGCGGCGGTAGCGGGATGGTGATGCAAATTGAGCCTTTTGCTAATTGTATCGAAAAATTAAAAGCCGAACGGGATTATGACGAGATTATTTTTATGACTCCGGACGGCATTACGCTAAATCAAACGATAGCAAACGAGCTTTCTAGCAAAGGAAACATTATGATTTTGTGCGGACACTACAAAGGAATTGATCAACGCATCAGAGATATTTACGTTACCCGAGAGCTTTCCATTGGCGATTATGTTTTATCTGGCGGCGAGTTGCCCGCCGCAATTGTGGTTGATGCAGTGGTAAGGCTAATTCCGGGTGTTTTAAACGATGAAACTTCTGCCCTATCAGATTCTTTCCAGGGAGAATTATTGGATGCGCCGCTTTACTCTCGCCCCGCTAACTGGAACGGCCATAAAGTGCCCGATATTTTATTAAGTGGCGACCAAGCAAAAATAGAAAACTGGCGACATGATGAGGCCTTAAAAAGAACACGTGAAAGACGGCCAGATTTGCTAGATTAAATTGCTTTCAACAGGTTTTAGCAAAATTGGAGCAGAAAACTAAGGTTTAAAATAAGCGCTTTACACGGCGCTTAATACCGAATAAAGTTTTTATCAAACTAATTTTAAAATTCGTTTTTAATTATAAAAATTATTAGGTAATATTGCACTCCCAAATTTAGGGGGCGATGATCATTTTTTTATCGTCATAAATCACAAAAAATCATGGATTTAGTAAAATTTGTAGAAGAGCAGGTAATTGTTAAAGCGTCTTTACCTGAGTTTAAGGCTGGAGATACAGTAAGTGTTCACTATAAAATTCGCGAAGGAAACAAAGAGCGTGTTCAGGTTTACCAAGGCGTAGTTATTCAAAGAAATAGCGCTAACGCTACGGAAACTTTTACAGTTAGAAAAATCTCTAATGGTATTGGTGTCGAGCGTATTTTCCCGGTAAATTCTCCTAACATTGAAAAAGTAGAGATAAACAGCTATGGTAAAGTTCGTAGATCTAAAATTTACTACCTTAGAGCGCTTACTGGTAAAGCAGCTCGTATCAAATCAAGAAGAATCTAATTTTTTAAGCTATATAAAAAACCTCCCGAAAATTATCGGGAGGTTTTTTTTTGCCAAAATTTCCGCTTTAATTTGTAATTTAACCTTCAATGAATCTCGATTTTTTAAGCCAAATATTCTTAGGTAATACCCTAAAAAGTTACTTGCTTTTTTTCGGTATCTTATTACTTGGGCTCATTCTTAAAAAGCTAATTTCCAAATATCTAGGGCGTTTACTATTTATCTTTTTTCAAAAGTTAACCAAAGAAATTAAGGTTGATAAATTTTTAGAATTACTGCTAAAACCTATTGAGTTTTTAATCTTGATTTTAATTTTGTACGCCGCAGTAAACCAATTAAGCTACCCTTTAGATGTGGTTGTTTTTAAACGATCTGTCAACAAAATAGCCTACACAGTAAAGCTGATTGAAGTGATAGATAAAGTTTTCTTACTGCTTATTATTTTTTCTGCGTTTAGAATTTTGTTGCGTATTGTTGATTTTGTATCTCACGTATTTGCTTATAAAGCCAGCCTAACTGAATCAAAAACAGATGATCAAATGGTTCCGTTTTTACGAGAGCTCAGCAAAATTTTAATCATCATTATTGAGGTTTTTGTAATACTTGGAGCGGTGTTTAATATGAATATTGCTGCTATTATTGCTGGTTTGGGTATTGGAGGTATTGCCATTGCGTTGGCCGCTCAAGATACGCTTCAAAACTTATTAGGCTCCTTTACTATATTTGCCGATAAACCTTTTATTGTTGGTGATTTTGTACATGTAATGGGTTACGATGCTGTGGTGGAAAAGGTGGGCTTTAGAAGCACTGTAGTGCGAACCGTTGACAAAACTTTGGTGATAATTCCTAACAAGAAAATGATTGATGGCCCTTTAGAAAACCTTACACTCAGGAACCTGCGACGAGTTAAGTTTAGTATTGGTTTAGTTTACAACACCCCTGCCGAGGTGTTAAAAAAAATAAGTGCCGAGATAAAAGAGTATATTGATTTACGAAACGAAACAAACATGGATACGCATGTAAATTTCGACAGTTTTGGCGATTTTGCACTTTACATACAGATAATGTACTATATAGAAATTGTAGATTACACCATTTATGTAACTATTAAAGAAGAAATCAACTATAAAATAATGGAGATTGTAAACCAAAACGGCGGCGAGTTTGCTTTTCCTTCTCAAACGCTGTATCATGATTTTGGAAAAAAATCTTTAAGCATACAAACCCAAAATGTTACCTAAGCGAATTTTTGCAATGCTTTTTACAGGTGTGTTTATACAGTTTCAAAGTGTAAATGCACAACAAATCATTCCATTATATACCTCAAAAACCTTAATAAACAACAATCTCTTTATCAAAAGCGATAGCGGCGTTCTAAAAATTACTGCTTACCAACCTAATATTGTTGAAATATCTTTTTCTGCTAACCAAAAAATTAGTCATGACACCTCAACATTTTGTAAGCCGCAGAATATTAGGGTAACGCAAAATATAGACGATGTTTTTTTTGCCACCGATTCTTTATTGATAATTATCAACAAATTTGATTTGTCTGTCCGGTTTTTAAAAAAACAGAACGAAATGCTTTTGTTATCATGCGGCGCCTATTTTTTAACAAAATCACCTAAAACGCTAAGTTTCACAAGCGCCGAAAATGAGAAGTTTTCTTTAAAAAAATTTAAAAAACCCCATAAAAGCGTTGATTTTTGCCATAAAACCAAACACAGATGTAATTTATATTTATCTGCGCTCACAAAAAATTGTAGTCTATATTTCAAAAACTCCAGCAAACAAAAAACTAAGTTTTTCTTAAAAAGCAACTCGCTTTCCCTTACGGGAATTTCTGATTTTATATTTCTGGCCGGCAATTAAATTCTAATAACCTAGCGCTTTGCTTCAAAAACACCTTTAGGTTTGATGTTGCTGGCAAACCGTAAGCTAAGTTTTACAGAAACTTATACGCTTTTGGGCTAACCAAACCTTGTAAGCTTGTAACCATTAAACAAAAAACGCCTCAAAAATCGCCTTTTAAATTAGCGTTGAAAAGCTAAACGCTCGCCCTTAACCTCATCATTAAAAACACCATTTTCAAAAGCCAAGTGCCCGCTTACAAAGGTATGCGTAATTTTAGAGTTAAAAGTTTGACCTTCAAAAGGCGACCACCCGCATTTAGCGAGTATATTTTTTTTATCAACCGTGTAAGAGGATTGCAGATCTACCAAAGCCAAATCTGCAAAGTAGCCCTCTCTAACAAACCCGCGTTCCTTAATCTGGAAACAGGTAGCCAAATTATGTGCAGTTTTTTCGGCTATTTTTTCTAAACTTATTTTTCCCTGATGATACATTTCAAACAAAGCATTAAAAGCGTGTTGTACAAGCGGACCTCCGGCTGGCGCTTTAGCGTAAGTTTGAGATTTTTCCTGAATGGTATGTGGCGCATGATCCGTAGCAATAACATCAATACGGTCATCTAGCACAGCTTTTAAAATTTGATCGCGGTCTGCAGATGTTTTTATAGCAGGATTCCACTTTATCCAGTTACCTTTTTGCTTGTAGTCAGCTGCAGAAAACCAAAGATGATGGATACAGGCCTCTGAGGTAATCCTTTTATTTTTTAGCGCCGTTTGATTATCGAATAAAAAAGTTTCTTTTCCGGTAGAAATATGTAAAATATGTAAGCGTGTATCGTATTTTTTGGCCAAATTTACCGCTAAGGAAGAGGATAGGTAGCAGGCTTCCTCACTCCTGATAAGGGGGTGCATTTCGGCAGTTAGCTGGTCGTTGTACTTTTGTTTAAAAATTTCCAGATTTTTTCTGATGGTGCCTTCGTCTTCGCAATGCGTAGCTACCAAAATTGGTGCGTTTTTAAAAATGGCCTCTAAAGTTCTTTCATCATCTACCAGCATGTTTCCGGTTGAGGATCCCATAAATACTTTAATACCGCAAACCGTATTTTTATCTGTTTTTAAAACCTCTTCTAAATTATCGTTAGAAGCGCCCATAAAAAAAGAATAATTAGCTAAAGATTGTTTAGCACCGATGGCGTATTTATCAGCCAGCAATTCCTGAGTTAAGGTGTTAGGAACTGTGTTAGGCATCTCCATGTATGAGGTAATTCCGCCAGCTACAGCCGCTCTAGATTCCGTGTATATTTCGCCTTTATGCGTTAATCCCGGCTCACGAAAATGCACCTGATCATCAATAAATCCCGGAAACAGATATTTGCCTTGCGCATCAATTTCTTTTGCTCCATTTGCAGATAAGCCCGAGCCGATTTTTTCAATTCTTTGATTGTTAATGTAAACATCAGCTATTTGCTGCTTGCCTTCGTTAACAATAGTTGCACCTTTAATAATGTATTTTGCCATATAGCAAAGTAAAGGTATTGCCTTGAAAAATGTAAATGTTATTGCAAAATTTTAAGTTATTAAAGATACTACTTTACCGCCTCACACTGGGTTGCAACAACAAACAAGTTAAAACGCTCGAAAACGCTAAAACGTTAGAAATTTATCCATCTGTTGGTTGGTAAACTTAAGGGTATCTTCTTTAAAAAAATTACCTTCCTCGTTAAGCTCGGTGTGGATGTAAGGGATATGAATTTTAAGCGGCATTACATGCAGGTTAATGTAGTTGCAAATTCCGGTCAAATGGTCAATCCCACGGATGTTGCCATATTTGCCCGTTGAATGGCCAACCAAGGCAACTTTTTTATCGTAAAAAGAATCTGGAAATTTGCAGCAATCAATAAACAATTTTAAAATACCGGGGAAACTTCCATTATATTCTGGCACCACAAAAATAAACTTATCAGCCTTAGTAATCTTATCTTGTATCGGCTTAAAAGCCTCGCTCCTTTGTCCAAACAAATCTGTTTTTATAATGGTTGCGGGCAAATCAGTAAGATAAAGAACATCTGCGTTTAAGCCTTTTTGTGCCAATACGCTCTGGTAATATTCTGAAACTTTTGCGGTGTTACTATTTGGCCTATTGGTACCCGAAACAATAATTGTCATGTTTATTTGTTTATAAATTGCGCTAACGTGTGGAAATTGATATTGTTTAAATTTGTATCTTGCGGGCCTGTTAAAAAAGATTAATAATTTGCTCTCGAACCACAAAAAACGAATATTTTTTTATAAACAGCGAATCATATTAAAAGTTTCAGAAAAGAGGATTTTTTTACATGAGTAAAATCATAGCAATTGCCAATCAAAAAGGAGGAGTAGGTAAAACTACCACTTCAATAAATTTAGCCGCCAGTTTAGCTGTTTTAGAATTTAAAACCCTAATTGTAGATGCAGACCCGCAAGCCAACTCCACCTCTGGTATTGGTTTTGACCCACGCACCGTTAAACATAGCATTTACGAATGCATAATTAATGATATTACTGCTAGGGAAGCCATTCAAAAAACAGATACCCCGAATTTAGACTTGCTGCCGGCTCATATTGATTTAGTTGGGGCAGAAATTGAGATGATCAATTTACATGAACGCGAGTTTAAAATGAGGGCGGTTTTAGATCAGATTAAAGATGATTATGATTTTATCATTATTGATTGTTCGCCTTCTTTAGGTTTAATTACCATAAACGCTTTAACCTCCGCACATTCGGTAATTATACCCGTACAGTGCGAATATTTTGCTTTAGAAGGTTTGGGTAAATTACTAAATACGATAAAAATTGTACAAAACAGGCTGAATCCTAATTTACAGATCGAAGGTATTTTGCTAACGATGTATGATGTGCGTTTGCGCTTATCAAACCAAGTGGTAGAAGAAGTTCGCTCGCATTTTGAAGATTTGGTTTTTAACACCATTATTGCCCGCAACACCCGTTTAAGCGAGGCGCCAAGTTTTGGCATTTCGGTTATTATGCATGATGCAAACTCTAAAGGAGCAATAAATTACCTTAATTTGGCTCGGGAAGTAATCCAAAAAAATGGCTTAACAGTAGAAAATCCGGAGCTTAATCCGAAGCAGGCGTTGAAAAGATGAGTAAAGACAGAAAATTTGGTTTAGGAAGAGGTTTGGGCGCTTTGTTAAGTGATTCGCCAGAGGTTAACCGCGAAAGAAGCCAAACCAACACTAACGAAAATTCAGCAGTAACAGACAATCCTTCTGCCGCTTTAGGCGCAATTAGCCACGTTAAGGTAAACCAGGTTGAAGTAAACCCCTTTCAGCCACGATTTGAATTTGATGAAACCGCTTTAAAAGAACTTTCTGAATCCATCCGTTTACAAGGATTGATACAGCCCATCACCGTAAGGCAAATGGGTCAGAATAGTTATCAGCTAATTTCTGGCGAACGTAGATTAAGAGCATCCAAACTGGCTGGAATTACCGAAATCCCAGCTTATATCCGCACTGCCAACGACCAGCAAATGTTGGAAATGGCACTGATAGAAAACATTCAGCGTGAAAATTTAAACGCCATTGAGGTAGCTTTAAGCTTTCAAAGGATGATTGATGAGTGCGAAATTAATCAAGAAGAATTAGGCGACCGCGTTTCTAAAAACAGATCAACAGTAACTAATTACTTGCGTTTGTTAAAGTTGCCGCCAACTATCCAGGCCGCTATTAGAGATAACCGGATTTCGATGGGACATGCCCGGGCTTTGATCAACGTTGCAAATGCCGATACACAGCTCTATATCTTTCAAGAGATTTTAGATAAAGATCTTTCTGTACGTAAAGTAGAAGAACTGGTTCGGCAGATGAAAAATGGCCCGACTAAGCCAGAAGGTAAAGACAAACGGCCGGAAGCTATCTCTTTCCAATATCAAAAAATTCAGAATGATTTATCGTCGAAATTTGCTACTAAGATAAAAATGAAAGTGCAAGCCGGCGGAAAAGGGAGCATTGAAATCCCGTTTTTATCTGACGATGACTTAACCCGTATTTTGGAACTTTTAGACTGGTAATGTTCAAGTACATTGTCTTTTTCACGTTTTTTTTAATGTTTTTGCAGGCAAATGCCCAGCAAAGAGACAGCCTGTTTAAAGGCTCTCCTAATGATACCATTACTGTAAAAGATGCTGCAAAAGAAATTGGTTTTAAAGATAAAGCCCGTAGTTTCACTAAAGAAATTGGTTTATTGTTTAAAGACACCACTAAACTTCAAAACCCAAGAAAAGCAGTGCTACGTTCTGCCGTTTTACCAGGTTGGGGCCAGGCCCGAAACCATAAATGGTGGAAAGTGCCTTTAGTTTACGGCGGATTTGTTGGTTTAGGTTTGGTTTACGATTTTAACAATAGGTTCTACAAAGAACTTTTAACAGAAAGTCAGTACAGAAAATCTCATCCAACTGTGCCGCTTGAGCAACGATTTAATTACCCACAATACAAAGGCTACCCCGATGAGCAAATATATAATGCAAAAGATTTTTACCGCCGCAACAGGGATTTAAGTTTATATAGTACATTTGGCTTTTATCTTTTGCAAATGGTGGATGCTTATATAGATGCAAAATTGGCTACGTTTGATGTAAGTGATGATTTATCGCTTAAAATTAAGCCAACAATTTATGTTCCGTCTTACGCACATGCTGGAATGTATGCGCCATCTGCAATGCTAACTTTAAACCTAAAATTTAAATAAATGAAATTAGCCCTTATCGGATACGGAAAAATGGGTAAAATGATTGAGTCTATCGCTTTAGACAGAAATCATGAGATTGTATTAATCATAGATCAGGATAACGCCACCGAGTTGACTGCGGAAAATCTGCGAAAAGCAGATGTAGCAATTGAATTTAGCACTCCTGACACCGTATTAAACAATATTGAAACATGTATTAAAGCCGGTGTTCCGTTAGTGGTTGGCACAACAGGATGGTACGGCCAATTGCAAAAAATAAAAGATGACTGCCTTGCTGCTAATTCTGCGATAATGTACGGCTCAAACTTTAGCGTTGGCGTAAATATCTTCTTTAAGGCTAACCAGGCTTTGGCAAAAATCATGAATAATTTTTCCGATCAATATGATGTGGCGCTAGAAGAAATTCATCATATCCATAAACTGGATTCGCCAAGCGGAACTGCAATTACCATTGCCGAAGACATCCTTAAAGAGTTTGATAGCAAAAAAGAATGGGTAGATGTACAGGCAGACGGCGAAGTAACAAACTACAAACCTGATAGTCTTATCATTGCCTCTTACAGAGAAGGCGAAGTGCCGGGAACACATTCTGTAATTTACGATTCTGATGTTGACAGGATAGAATTTAAACACGTAGCCCACAGTCGCCAAGGTTTTGCTTTAGGCGCAGTGCTTGCCGCGGAGTGGTTAAAGGGTAAAACTGGTTTTTATTCTGTAAAAGAGATGTATAATTTTAACGCTTAATCGTCAAAAAAGATGAACTGGAAATTCTGGAAAAAGAATAAAGAAACAAAGAAAAAGAAAAGTGCTGGCAGGGAATGGTTAGACGCCGTGGTTTTTGCGGTTATTGCGGCAACTATCATCAGAGGCTTATTTATTGAAGCTTACACCATCCCGACGGGCTCTATGGAGCGCACACTTTTAGTGGGCGATTTTTTGTTTGTAAGTAAAATGAGTTACGGAGCAAGAACGCCAATTACGCCAATTGCGTTTCCTTTTGCCCACCATACAATGCCTATCACCGGCACCAAAGCTTATTGGGATGGCATTCAATTACCTTATTACCGTTTACCCGGATTTGGCCACGTTGAAAGAAATGATGTAGTGGTTTTTAACTACCCGATGGATGCCGATGCACCGCTTAATCGCCCGGTTGATAAAAGAGAAAATTATATTAAACGTTGTATTGGTGTTTCCGGCGATACGCTGAAAATTGTTGATGCGGTAGTTTATATAAACGGCAAAAAGGCAGATTTGGCTAAAATGAGCCAGACCCAATATTATGTTAAAACAGATGGAACTGAATTTAACCCGATGGCCTTAAAAGATATCAAAGCCGATGTGGAACAGGTAAATAGCGATGAATACGTAATTACCATGCCGAAAGAAGAAGTAGAAAAGATTAAAGCTTTTTCTAACGTTAAAGTAGTTACTCCGGTAATTGCACAACAAGGTTCATTTGAGCAACAGGTTTTTCCTAACGACCCACATTATAAATGGAATCAAGATAACTTTGGGCCTCTTATTATTCCAAAAAAAGGTTGGACAGTGAAGTTAGATAGTCTGACTTTACCGCTTTACCAAAGAGCAATTACTGTTTATGAAGGCAATAAATTAGAAGTAAACGGAACTGATATTAAAATTAACGGTCAAAAAACCGATTCATATACTTTTAAAATGAATTACTATTGGATGATGGGTGACAATCGCCACAACTCGTTAGATTCGAGATATTGGGGGTTTGTACCCGAAGACCACATTGTGGGTAAAGCTTTATTTATTTGGATGAGCTGGGATGAGAACGGCTCTTTTTTAAATAAAATTAGGTGGAACAGGTTGCTGAAAGGGATTCATTAAACTAGCCTAGGCTTTTAAATATTGAGGTGCTCAACTTGAAAAAGTTGGGCATTTTTTGCGCAAGGTAAATTGAGAGCGGTTCCGTTATGTTGAACGGCAGTGAAACATCCTTGTCTAAGCAGGGTTTCTCGAAGAGAACCCTGCGTTTTGTTTTTTCGTCATGTCGAGGCAACGACAAATCTTATGGTTTGTCCAAGCAGGGTTTCTCGCAGAGAACCCTGCGTTTTGTAGTTTTCGTCATGTCGAGGCAACGACACATCTTATGGTTTTGTTAAACCTTAAATCTTTTGTCTAAGTAGGGTTTCTCGCAGAGAACCCTGCGTTTTGCTTTTTTGTCATGTCGAGGCAACGAGACATTTTATGGTTTTGTTAAACCCTAAATCTTAAACTTATCGCCCAATTCCTCCTCTTTCACCAATAAATCTGCAATACTGGTTTCTGTTAGGATTTTTAAAGTTGCATCTCTAACGT
>DASVGY010000203.1:0-12199 GCA_036379295.1 Pelobium sp. | reverse complement strand
ACCTTATTGGGAGTAATCATAACTACCAGTTGCAATCACCAAAACAAAAAAACTGCGGAAAACAAAAAACCCAATGTCATCATCATTTTAACGGATGACGCCGGTTATGCCGATTTTGGTGCTTACGGCGGCACAGAAATCCCAACCCCAAACATCGATTCTTTGTTGGCATCAGGGGTAAAATTTACCAATGCTTATGTTACCGCATCAGTTTGTGCGCCATCCAGAGCGGGATTATTGACAGGCCGTTACCAACAACGTTTCGGCTTCGAGAATAACATGTCGGGCAAACCCGCCGAAGGATTTACCAAAGAAGACATGGGAATGGACCCTGCAGAAAATACCTTCGGAGATGAAATGCGGGCTAACGGCTACCGCACTTTAGCAATTGGGAAATGGCATTTAGGCAACGAAGAAAAACACTTTCCGTTAAACCGCGGTTTCGATGAATTTTACGGATTTGTGGGCGGGCATCGCAGCTTTTTTGCGATAAAAGGAGAAGTTCCTTTTGGCGAAAAAATCCATAACAATAATAGCATTGTACCCGAAGACAGCGTTACCTATTTAACAGATATGTGGACAAACAAGGCCATTTCTTTTATGAAACAGAAAGCCGAAAAACCGTTTTTCATTTATTTAGCCTATAACGCAGTTCACACTCCGGTAGATGCAAAAAAAGAATATTGGGATAAGTTTTCGGCTATAGCTGATAGCGGAAGAAGATCTTACGCCGCTTTAATGGCATCGTTGGATGATAATGTTGGGCGATTGAGAACTACTTTAAAAGAGAACAATTTAGATGAAAATACGCTCATTCTTTTTTTAAATGATAATGGCGGAGCAACCAATAATTCATCAGACAATGGCCCACTACGCGGGATGAAAGGTTCTGTTTGGGAAGGCGGAACGCGAGTGGCCATGTCTATGATTTGGAAAAACCAATTACCACACAAGATTACTTATGATAATCCGGTAAATTCTCTCGACTTATTACCCACCGCTTTGGCTGCTGCCGGAGGTAAACAGTTTGGAAAAAATAAGCTGGATGGCAAAAACCTGATGCCATACATCAATGGGAAAAACCTCGGCACACCACACCAAGCATTGTTTTGGCGCAGAGGTGTATCCGCCGCAATTAGGGAAGGAAACTGGAAATTGATCCGCGTAGAAACAGACCCGATTTTATTGTTCGATTTAAGCAAAGATTTATCAGAAACTAAAAATCTGGCAAAAGAAAATCCAGATAAGGTAAAGCACCTTTTGGCTAAACTAGCCGAATGGGAAAAAGGTTTATCAGAACCACATTGGTCAAGCTCTTACGGACCAGAAAACCTCATCATCAAACACCGCATGGAAACCGTTGGCAGAGAGATGGAGCGGATGTATCCTTAGTCAGGCGGAAAGCTTAGCAATATTAATTTAAATCGATTAATCTTTTCAAAAAGCATGAAACACATTTTAGCTTTGTTTTTAGTAACAACTTTTTTTACAGGCTTTTCGCAAGAGCAGCCTACAAACAAGCCAAACATTTTGATGATTGCCGTTGATGATTTGAACGATTTTGTGGGCGCCATGGGTAATTCCGATGCAATAACGCCAAATATGGATAAACTGGCACAGCGTGGTGTGCTATTTACCAATGCGCATTGCCAAGCCCCATTATGCGGACCATCACGAGCATCAATTTTAACAGGCTTACGGCCTTCTTCTACCGGCATTTATGGGATGATTGCTGATAACGATATTAAAAAAGTAAGTCCGCTAACTGCAAACACCAAAAATTTACCGCAATACTTTAAAGATGCCGGCTACAGCGTTTTAGGAGTAGGAAAAGTTTTTCACGAACATTTTCCAGATGGATTGTTAGACGAAGACGGCGGTGCATCTGACTACGGGCCATACTCGCCAACCAAATTTAAATGGAACAAAAAAGGAACATCAACAGATTGGGGCGCATATCCAAAAACAGATAAAGAAATGCCAGATGACCACGCTACCGAATGGACGGTAAATCAGTTAGCTAAACATCATCATAAACCTTTCTTTTTAAGTGTTGGATTTATAAGGCCGCATGTACCTTGGTATGTGCCGCAAAAATGGTTTAATTTATATGACCCGGCCAAGCTCCATATTCCGGCTTATTTACCGGGGGATAAAAACGACCTACCATTAATTACCAAACAAATTGACGATTGGCCCATGATGCCAACCACCGATTGGGCAATCAAAAACAACGAATGGCGTAACATTTTACAGGCTTACTTGGCTTGTGTTTCTTACACGGATAGTAACATAGGCCGCGTTTTAGATGCGCTGGAAAAAAGTGACTATGCAAATAATACCATCATTGTTCTTTCGTCTGATCACGGCTATCGTTTGGGCGAAAAAAATACGTTTGCAAAGGTGAGCTTGTGGGATAGGGCAACAAAAGCGCCTTTAATATTTGCCGGTGCAGGGATTCCATCCTCAAAAAAAATCGACAAACCGGTAGAGTTAATTGATATTTACCCAACACTCATTGATTTAGCAGGGCTAAAACCTTACTATGCAAACGAGGGTTTTAGCCTTAAACCGTTAATGCTAAACAGAAAAGCTGAATGGAAACATCCGGCAATTAGCACTTGGGGAAAAAACAATCACAGCATTAAAACTTCAAAATACCGTTTTATACAGTACGAAGATAGTTCGCAAGAACTTTATAATATCCATAAAGACCCTAATGAATGGCATAATTTAGCAAGCGAAAAAAGCTATCAAAAAATTATTGAAAAACTACAAGCGCTATTGCCCAAGCAAAATGCCGAATGGTCGGGTTTTTCGTTTTACAATGCTAATGAGTATTTCAAAAACAAAGGTCTTAAACACCAAAACATCATCCCTTAAACCATTAAAATCAAGCAAATTATTCTATTTTTTTCCTAATTTCGCCTGTTATCGCAACCCTCAAATATGAAAGATAAAATAATAACTATTAAAGATATTGCATCAAAAGCTCAGGTATCAACCGGAACCGTAGATCGGGTATTGCATAAACGAGGCCGCGTTGCGCCAAAAGTGGAAGAAAAAATCCTTAGAATAATTAAGGAGATGGACTACCAACCAAATATTATTGCCAGGGCCCTAAGCTCAAAAAAATTGTACACAGTTGCGGTTTTAATTCCAGAAGAAGCTTACGATAGCTATTGGTTTGCGCCCAAAGCTGGCATAAAAAGCGCATTAAAAGAATTAAAAAAATACGGGCTTTCCGTTAAATATTATCATTTCGACCCTTACAACGCACAATCATTTGTTTCGCAGGCAAACGAACTTAATAAAGAACAGCATGACGCTATTATTGTAACGCCAATTTTTCATAGAGAAGTTCTGCCGTTTTTGGCTGGCTGGAAAAAAGCAAACATTCCATTTGTGTTTTTTAATACAGAAATATCTGATTTTGAGCCATTAAGCTACATAGGGCAAGATAGTTACCAAAGCGGGTATTTAGCAGCCAAACTTATTCATTACGGGCAATCCGCTCCATGTTCTGTGTTAATTGCCCATTTTGATGAAGAAACTGCAAACGCAGCGCACCTAGAGAAAAAAGAATTAGGCTTTAAAAATTACTTTTCGCAAAATAATTTACAACAGTTTGAAATTGTTAGGGCAGATATTGCCCGCCCAAATCACGCTACCTTTGTAAACCAAATGGATGGTATTTTCCAGTCGAACCCGCACATAAAAGCCGTTTTTGTAACCACTTCAAAGGCTTTTGAAGTCGCAGAATATTTTAGTCAAAAGCACATTACCGATGTAAAATTGATAGGATATGATTTGTTGCCTAAAAATATCCATTACCTTAAACAAAATACCATCAGTTTTTTAATCAATCAAAACCCTAAGGGACAAGGTTTTTGGGCTTTGCAAATTTTGGCCGATAAGCTCATTTTTGATAAACCAGTACCCCAGCTAAAATATTTGCCACTTGATATTGTGACCAAAGAAAACGCTAACTATTTTATAGCAAGTGTAGAAGAAACAATATAGCAGTTTGTTTATTTTTTTGGAGGTTCCCCAATTCCCAGCGCCAAACCAACCGCGGGCGGGCTTTACGCTAAACTCCGTTTGTCTGCCCAAAAGCAGCCAAGCCGGTGTACCGCTGCAATCCCTAACCTTAACTAATGATTGTCTTAATCAATAAACCATTTAAATGATAAAATTTACGATAGGTTACCCAACAAACCCATCTTTCAATCGCTGAACAACATCTTTTTTAACTTCTTCATGCAGTTTATCCGCGGTTTGGCTGCTCCTACGATAACCATGGTTAACCAACACCAATCCGTTGAAAATAGTAACCAATTCGCCATCTAAAATGGTGGTCACCAAGCTATTTTCCTTATCCGGATATTCTACCCAAATGCTCTGAATAGCCCATCCGTTTTCGTCTTTATGGTAACTAGTGCTAATGTTGTTGATTCCTAAATATTCATCGCGGTAGTTTTGCTTATCAGTATGTGCGCCTATTTTGTAACCGCTCATAGCGCAAAATATTCCGCCAAGCCCAATCAAATACGGAAAAAAAACACTCCTCTGGGATTTGGGCGTAGCTTTAAACATGGCTAAGCCAATTAAAAAACCAAACATTAAACCAACTAATAATCCGGTGGTACTTGCGGTACTTTCCTTTTTCAAGTCGCTCATTAGCTTAAGCGCTTAATTGCTTTTTAATAAACGCGATAATTTTGTGCGTTTCCGTAGGTTCAAACCAAACGATTCCCTCATTTTTTTTAAACCAGGTAATCTGTCTTTTCGCAAAGTTTCGGGTGTTTTGTTTCAACTTTTCTATGGCATGTGCTAAAGTCCATTCGCCATTAAGGTGTTTAAAAATCTCTGAGTAACCAACAGTTTTTAGCGCATTTAAATTCTGGTAGGGGGCTAAACCCGCCACTTCATCCACCAAACCGTTTTTAATCATTAAATCTACCCTTTCGTTAATCCTATGATAAAGAACGTCTCTATCCGTGTTTAAGCCAATTAAAATTGCATTAAAATTTCTTGGTTTCACCTGCTTGTTACGGAACGATGAGAAAGTTTTGCCAGTGCTTAAGCAAACCTCCAACGCCCTGATGATTCGCTGCGGATTGTGTATATCTACTTCAAAATAATACGCTGGGTCTAAAGTTTTAAGTTCTTGTTGTAAAGACGCAATCCCTTCAACCAACAATCGCTGGTTTAATTGTTCTCTCAACTCATCAGAAGCCTGTGGAAGTTCATCAAAACCGTATAACACCGCATTAATGTACAAACCCGAACCACCAACTAAAACCGCTACATCATTACGCTCATAAATTTCATCCAGTTTACCAATCGCCTGCTTTTCAAAATCGCCCACGTTAAAATCTTTGGTAACGGAATGGGAGTTTATAAAATGGTGCTTTGCTTGTGCCAGCTCACCAGCAGATGGCTTAGCTGTGCCAATACTCATTTCCCTAAAAAACTGACGAGAATCCGCAGAAATAATTTCGGCTTTAAAATTTTTAGCTACTTCAATGGCCAATGCCGTTTTCCCGATGGCTGTTGGGCCTGCAATAACGATGAGTGTTTTTTGTTTGGTATTCAAATTCTAAAATTTCAGTCGAATTACAATATAGTGTTTCCTTTTAGGATTGTTAAAACCCCAAAAAACACAAAGAGAAAACACAAATGACAATTATTTTTTAAACACGCAGAACGCAGAAATTACAGGATTGGGTGTTAACTTCAACTGGCTAAATCAACCTAAAAATCAGCTATCCAAAAACAAAAACCCTAACAACCTAAAACCGAACCACCTAACAAACTACTTAATCCCTATCGTCATAATCCTCCGAATCAGAAAAATCATCGGCAAATTCATCTTCCTCTTCGTTTTCATCTTCTTCATCGGCGCTTTCGGTATCGGTATTCAGGCTATCTAGTTCATCATCACCAGCAATGGAGATATCATCATCTTCAATCAAATCGTCTTCCACATCATCCTCGCCCCCATCTTCTGGCGCTATAAAAGGCACAAAAATCTTTGGTGCTTCGCCAACCGCTTTAAACAAGCTCGGGAATTCTTTGGTAGGGTCGTTATCTAAAATTTTTATCAGTTCTACATGAAACTCGTACGGCTTCTCAAAATTATAGATGTAATAAAATTTCTGGTGCGGGTCATCAATAAACCTGCTTAATTTCGAGTTTTCAAGTAAGGCAACGCCATTATCAATTTTGCGCTGATTTGGCAAATACGCTAATTCCTCATTTTTTATCCACTGGTCATTACTTACGTAAAATGAAGATGGCTTTTCTGGGTCGTAGCCTATTTTATTTAAAAAGAAAAAGTGAAGATCCTTGAAAGTTTGGTTTGATTTGATATCAATTTCCCTAATTACATCGTCGTAATCTTCAAAACTTATCCTAAATCTGTATACTGCCATTTTGCAAAAATAATCTTTTGATTGATAATTGTTAAATTTAAACTAAGCAAGTTTTAAGCCTAAATCTGCGCCTAACTTGGTCATTAATTTAAAAGCTTCCTCGCGGTTGTTTTGTATTTCGCCATCAAGAATAGCCTCCCTAATTTGGTTTTTGATAATCCCCACTTCTCTGCCCGCTTTAATAGCAAAGGCTTCCATAATATCTTCGCCAGATATTGGGGGTTGCCAGTTACGCACTTGGTCTTTTTCTTCTACATCTTTAAGTTTTTGCTTAACCAACTCAAAGTTGTTGCGATACTTTTTAAGTTTATAATCGTTTTTTGTAGTTACATCTGCATTGCAAAGCAGCATTAAAGCCTCAATATCTTCACCAGCTTCAAAAAGCAAGCGCCTCACGGCCGAATCTGTAACCACTTCTTTTGCCAACACTATGGGCCGCAAGTGCAAAAGAACAAGCTTTTGCACAAACTTCATTTTTTCGTTAAGCGGGAGTTTTAGGTTATTAAATATTTTAGGAACCATCTTTGCCCCTCTATCTTCATGTCCGTGAAAAGTCCAACCATGGTTTTTCTCAAACCGCTTTGTTGCTGGCTTGGCAATATCATGCAAAATAGCCGCCCAACGCAACCATAAATCATCGCTAGTTTGCGCCACATTGTCCAATACTTGCAGGGTATGGTAAAAATTGTCTTTATGCCCTTTGCCGTCAATATAATCTACTCCGTAAAGGTTGCACATCTCCGGAAAAATCAATTTTAGCAAACCCGTATCAAACAGATATTTAAAGCCAATAGACGGCAATGGCGACAAAATAATTTTATTCAGCTCATCCGTAACACGTTCTTTTGATACAATGCTAATGCGCTCTTTATTGTTTTTTATCGCCTCTATGGCATCCTTACAAATCGCAAAGTTTAATTGGGTTGCAAACCTTATTGCCCGCATCATGCGTAAAGGGTCGTCAGAAAACGTTTCTTCGGGGTTTAAAGGCGTAATAATAATTTTCTCCTGTAGGTGCTTAATCCCTTCAAAAGGATCTAATAATTCGCCAAATTTTTCTTCAGAAAGCCGTAAAGCCATCGCATTAATGGTAAAATCTCTACGCTTTTGGTCATCGGCTAAAGTGCCATCTTCTACAATTGGCTTGCGTGATTCTGCCCGGTACGATTCTTTTCTCGCCCCAACAAATTCAACCTCTAAATCGTTGTATTTAAGCATTGCAGTACCAAAACTTTTAAAAACCGTTACTTGAACGTTTAAAGCTTTTCCAACGGCGGTGGCAAAATCGGGACCATTGCCAAGCACCACAATATCTACATCTTTTGAGCTTCGGTTTAAAAAAATATCCCTAACAAACCCACCTATTACAAATGCTTCCACATTTTGTTGTTTCGCTATTTTTGAGATGACTTTAAATACAGGATGTGTAAGGTATTGTTTCAAATTATTGCTTTATGTGGATATCTGCGCTTTTGCCCATTTGCGCAAATATAGGAATATGCTTTTAAACGGTTAAAAAGAACCGCATTTTGCCGGCCAACAAATTTTGAGGCAAACAAAACACCAAAACCATCAGAAAAACGTTAAAATTTCTTAAAATTTCTTTTATTTAGCCACATCCTTATTTAAAAGCCTAAATTTAAAATCCCGAATAAAAAATTTATGAATAAAGTACAATTAGCGTTTTATCTATTTTTGTTTTGCACTTTAAACCTGGCACCAGCCATGGTAAACGCACAAGACATCCCATTAACAGAGCTTGCCCAAAAAAAAGCGAAAATTGCCGAAAGTTTTCCGATTGAAAAAGTTTACCTACATTTTGATAAACCCTATTATGCCGTTGGCGATACCGTTTGGTTTAAAGGTTATGTTACCACGGGTTTAAATGTGCCATCGCCTATCAGTAAGATTTTATATGTAGAATTAATCAGCGATAAAGATTCTTTGGTAAGCAGTTTAAAATTACCGCTAGAAAACAGCGTTGCCACAGGAAGTTTATTGTTGCCTTATCCGGATTTTAAGGAAGGGAATTACCATGTTAGGGCATTTACAAAATGGATGTTAAACCGAGATGTTGACTACTTTTTTTCAAAAAATATTTACGTAGGCAATGCTTTAAGCAAAGAGTTAATTACCAATATTAGTTTTGATGGAAGTATTGATGATAAAGGCCAAAGGATAAAGACAAAAATTATTTATAAAGATGCTGAGGGCAAGCCTTTAGCCAATAAAAAAGTAAGCTGGGAAGTTAATGCCGACTTTAGCCGGGTGGCCCGCGGAAAAGAAACCACGGATGCAAATGGTGCGGTAAATTTGGATTTTAGCAGCTCCAACAAAATTGCGTTAAACAGCGGAACGCTAAGCACTTCTGTTGATATGGGCGATAGAAAGGTACTGAACAAAAATTTTGATCTTAAAACTGCTATTTTAGAAAACGACATCCAGTTTTTTCCCGAAGGTGGCGCCTTACTTAACGGTGTAACATCAAAAGTTGGCTTTAAAGCAATTAGCTCTAACGGTTTGGGTGTGGATGTTAGCGGTGTAATAGTTAACCAGGCCGGCAAAAAAATTACCGAATTTAAAGCGCAGCATTTGGGCATGGGTAATTTTAGTTTTACACCCAAACTTGGCGAAAGTTATACCGCTAAGGTAACTTATGCAAACGGGGTTCAAAGGGATGTGGCATTGCCAGCAGTAACAGACGATGGCCTAAATTTATCGGTAATGCAGCAAAAAGATAGTGTTTATATCACCATTAATACTACTGATAACTTTTTGGCTAAAAATAAAAACCACGCGTTTTACCTTGTAGCGCAAAACGGAAATATGTTGTTTTACGCTGCGCAAAGTGTTTTGCGACTTAAAACTTATACCATTGTTTTACCAACCGACAACTTGCCCAACGGCCTGCTGCAAATTGCCGTATTACGCCCCGATTATAAACCCTATTCAGAAAGATTAATTTTTGTTAAACGGACTGATTTTGTTAAAGTAAACCTGAAACCAGATTTACCCGCTTACAAAGGCAGACAAAAAATTAAGTTCAATATACAAAGTGCAGGCGGTTTAAACCCCGACCATGGAAACTATTCGGTTTCTGTTTTTAATTTAGCCAAAGTTCCGTATGATGAAAATAAAGAACCTACAATTTACAGTAACTTATTGTTGAGTTCTTATATTTTAGGTTTTATAGAGCAGCCTAACTATTACTTTAACCCAAAAAACCCTAACAGAATGGCAGATTTAGACAATTTGCTGATTACGCAAGGGTATAGCAGTTTTTCTTATGCAGATATTGCCGCTGGCAAAGTACCTACCGTAAAAGTGCTGCCAGAGCAAGGGATTGATGTTACAGGCACCATTAGGAGGCAAGATGGAATGCCATGGGAAAAAGCGAGGTTGCTGTTTCAAATTCCAGATAAGCATTACAGCGTAACCGGCACAACAGATAAAGACGGTCGCTTTGCTTTCAATAACCTGATATTTAAAGATTCGTCAGAGGTGATTATTAACGCCCGAAACAACGTAAACTCCAAAGACATCAGAATTATGGTGGATGGAGAAAGTTACCCGGCTTTAATCAGAAACATCAATAAGCCAGAAAACGTTTTAAACATGGATAGCTTTATGAGCACTTATTTGGCAAACAGCAAAATTGAACGCAGAAACGCATTTATGCTACAAGAAGTTGTGGTAAAAGCAGCGGCAGTTAAAAAACCGAGTCATGCAGATTACAGCGCATTAAGCGGCTTAAATATGCAAGCCGATAGAGAAGTTTCTGGTGAGCAGTTTGAAGGGTGTAATATTTTAACAAACTGTTTAAGTATTGCCGGACTTACTTATATAGATTACCAGCTTTATTTATCAAAAACCTATAACCAGGGCAACAAAACGCCTATTGAAATTTATGTGGGTGGTATGCCTGTTGATGTAAATTACCTTTTAAGTTTGGACCCTAAAGGAATCGCCTCAATTGAAGTTTTCAACAACGATGGCCTTGCTGGGATTAACCAACGTACCAATACTTTAGGGGTGGTTGTTGTAAATTTAAAAGAGGTTAAAAAAACAAAAGTTACCAAAGAACAACTGAAAGAACTATTTCCGCCTAATAATGTACTCACCTTTAAACCAAAAGGTTATAGCGAGGAAAGACAATTTTATGTGCCCAAATATGCTGGCCCAAAAACCAGTTTACAGGTTACCGATTATCGCACCACCATTTACTGGAACCCAGTTGTGTTGACAGATAAAGACGGAAAAGGAAGTTTTGAATTCTACAACAGCGATGACAAAGGACCTTATCAAGTTGTGTTAGAAGGCGTTGATGCAAACGGAAATATCGCCCGCTCTGTTTACGAGTATAAACTGCAATAAACTAAAAGATTTTTTATTTTGTTAAGGGCGTTTTAACACGCTATTCACTATAGTTTTTTTGCCCTAGTAAACAAAAGCGTGTTAGGGCAAAAAAAGCTGCCGTTGCTATCGTTAACGCGTTTCAATCTAAAATATTAGTTCAAATATGATTAAATAAACTTCTGTTATTTAACCAACCGAAATAAAATCTTAAACAAAAAAAATGGGCTGTTTCAAAAATGTAAACAGCCCATTTTTATAAGATAATAAATGCTTACTGTTCAAACACTAAACCATCCGCTTTTGCACCTAGTTCTTTTAAGGCAGCTAAAATACTTTTTGTAAATCCGGCTGGGCCACAAACATAAAAATGCTGATTAAAATCGCTTATTTGTGCTTTTAGGTATTCTTTATCAATTCGGCCAACCGGCAATTCTGGGTCTTTTTGTTGCGTAATGGTATTGATGAATCTGCCACCTAACATGCTTTTCAGTTCCTCAAAACAAATGATTTCATCCTCAAATTTATTAGAGCAGATTAACTGATTTTTACCTAACTGTCTTTTTTGATTTAGATTTCTAAGAATAGAAAGAAAGGGCGTAACGCCAGCGCCGCCTGCAATAAAAACGCCTTCGCCCTTATAATCTATGGTTCCCCATGCATCGCCAATCTCAAATACATCGCCGGGTGCAATGGTAGCAATTCTTTTGGTTACGCCTTCGTGGTCTTCATAAGTTTTAATCGTAAACTCTAAATAATTATCTTCTGGCAAACAGGTAAATGTAAACGGACGTTTTTCATTTTCCCAACCCTCATATTGTAAAGATACTTCCGTGGCTTGCCCGGGTGTGAAATTGTAGTTTTTTGGTTTTTCGGTTCTTATTCTAAAAACATGTGTAACTAAAGGGGTAACCTCTGTTATTTTTACTTTAAAGTTTGCCATAATACGTTAAAAGAAGCAATAACCCTGCCGCTTAGTATTTTATTTTGGAGGAAATTCCTTTCGGGATAGCCGCAATTAAACTTTTGGTGTATGCCGTTTGCGGATGGTTATAAATAGCTTCGGGATAACCGATTTCTTCTATTTTTCCTTTATTCATTACCATCATTCTATCTGCAACATGCTTAACCACCGCCATATCATGCGAGATGAAAATGTAAGTAAGCTTAAACTCTTTTTGTAAATCTTTAAGCAAATTTAAAACCTGTGCTTGCACAGAAACATCTAATGCAGAAACTGCTTCATCGCAAATGATAAGCTTCGGCTTTAAAACCAGCGCCCGGGCAATTACAATTCTTTGCCTTTGCCCACCAGAAAACTCATGCGGGTAACGGTAGAAATGCTCAGCTTTTAACCCAACCTTTTCTAATAAATCTATTATGTATTTTTTGCGCTCTTCGGTAGTTTT
>DASVGY010000202.1:0-5414 GCA_036379295.1 Pelobium sp. | reverse complement strand
CCCGCCTTTTCCATCAATCAAATTTACCTTATCGCCAATTTTTAACCGTAAAACGCGAGTACAGTGTTTGCTTTCCTCTTCGCTTAATTGATAAATGGTAGCTTTAATATCAGGCGTATAAAATAGATGCACCGTTAAATAAACTTTAAATGAAAATTAAAAATAAAAAACGACAACAGGGCGACCAAAATTTGAAGTTTTAATAATCGGCTTAGGCCTTTTTACTTTTGACTTAACGCTAATGATTATCTACTTGTTCATCCTTATCTACAAACAATTGTAATTTAACCGATTCAATGTTTTGATCAATCTTTTTTAGGATAGTAAAAGTATAGCCGTTAAAGTCTTTAGTTTCGCCTACTTCTGGTATTTTTCCAAAAATTTCACTCAGCAAACCCGCAACCGTATCATAATCTTCATCCTCGGGCAAATCATGCGGTAAAAATTCATTAGCATCGTAAACTGATGCGGATGCCGTTACAATAAATTCATCGTCAGAAACCTTTTCTACCAATGGTTTTTCCTCATCGTACTCATCTTGGATATCTCCCACCAATTCCTCTACAATATCTTCTAAAGTTACCATACCGGCTGTTCCACCAAACTCATCTAAAACAATGGCAATCTGAATACGTTTTAGTTTCAATTCTGCCATTAAGTCGTTGATTTTCTTAGATTCGGGAATAAAGAGCGGCTTTCTTAGGATATCTTTTAGGCTGAACTGCCCATGTTTTACTATCAAAGATAAAATATCCTTTGCGTGTACAATGCCCACAATTTTGTCAATGGTTTCGTCGTAAACCGGGATTCTTGAATATCCTTCTGAAATAATACGGTCTAAAAGTTCTTCTTGAGTAGAAGCCAACTCAATTGCCGAAATTTTGGTTCGCGGAACCATGATGTTTTTTACTACCCGTTCATTAAAATCAAAAACGTTTTTAATCAGTTCATGCTCTGCCTTGTCAATAGCACCCGACTCTTTCCCCTGGTCTAGCAAATATTGCAGCTCTTCGGAAGAATGGATAGCATCATGAGCATTTGCTGCATTGATACCAAACAGCTTTAAAATTAAGTTGGCTAAGCCGTTAAGAACGTAAATAAAAGGCTTAAAAACCACATAAAATACCTGTAAAGGTAAAGCGATGGCCATTGTAGTGTTTACCGGCCTTTGTATAGCTAGTGTTTTTGGTGCCAACTCGCCGAAAACAATGTGCAAAATTGTGATGATGGTGAAGGCTAACACATGCCCTAGCGTAGTTGCAACACTATCAGAAATGGGCAGGGCAATAAAATTGAAGATGTTAAGTACAAACCTCGACATCACATCTTCGCCTACCCAACCTAAACCAAGAGATGCTAATGTAATTCCCAACTGCGTTGCGGCTAAATAACCATCGAGGTGGCTGGTCATGTGTTTAGCCACGTTTGCAACCCTACTGCCGGTTTTAGCTTTTATTTCTATTTGAGATCCGCGGACTTTAACAATTGCAAATTCTGCTGCAACAAAAAAACCATTCAGTAAAACCAAAAAAATGGTTAAAAAAATGTGAAATCCGCTTATCTCTAAATTGGGGTGGGGGTCCATTTGCTATATTTTGTTTCTGAATGTAGAATTGTACAATTCTACACTTTCTTGTATAACTTTATAGGCGTAATTTTTACCTAAAAGGTGTTCAATGGTAACGTTTTTTTCTTCCAAGGCTTTGTAATCCTGAAAAAAACGAACTATTTCTTTCATGGTATGTGGCGGAAGCTCTTTTAAATCTTCGATGTAATTAACCGACATATCATTTTGTGCGACCGCAATAATTTTATCATCCTGCTCGCCATTATCAACCATGTGCATTACACCAATAACCTTTGCCTCAATGATTGACATTGGATAAACATCAGCCGCACAAAGCACAAGAATATCCAAGGGATCATGGTCATCACAATATGTTTGTGGAATAAACCCATAATTAGCCGGGTACATCACTGAAGAAAACAGCATTCTGTCTAATTTTAACAATCCAGAATCCTTATCAATTTCATACTTAGCTTTTGAGCCTTTCGGAATTTCAATGATTGCGGTTACGCTTTTCGGCGCGTTTTCTCCGGGCGAAATGGAGTGCCAAGGGTGGGTGTTAGTCATGTTATGTGTCCTGTGTTTTTTTTGCCTAAATTTCTTTTAAAATAAGCAACTACCAACGGTATAGTTGTTAGCAAAATAAATCCAAAAATAATATATCCTAAATAATTTTCTATCTCTTCCTTAAATTCTTTTCCTAAAAAGTATCCTAACAGCGTTAACGAGCTAATCCAAACCACTGCGCCAACCACGTTGTAAAAAGCAAATCGCCTAATATCTAACTTTACTACACCGGCAACAATTGGTGCAAAGGTTCTAACTATTGGTACAAACCTGCCCATAATTAAGGCGAAAGCACCCTGCTTTCTGTAATACACTTCTGCCGCCTTTAAATACTTCTTTTTAAAAAAAAAGCTATCTTCTCTTTTATATAACATGGGTCCGGTCCTATACCCAAACCAATAACCCACAAAGTTTCCAGCCGAAGCTGCAAAAATTAAACCAAGAACCATTGTTACAATCCCTGTATCCAGTTTTCCGGTAGCAACAAACATTCCTGCTAAAAAAAGAAGATAATCGCCAGGCAAAAAGAAACCAAAGAATAACCCTGTTTCTGCAAATACTACAAAAACGATGAGGTAAAAACCTCCTTGGCGGATAATTTCTTCAGCGTTTACTAATTTTGTGAGGTGCTCCCAGAATTCATACATAGCTCTTTATAAAACTACAAATATTATTGCACTTTTATAATGATTGCCTTTTTAAAATAAATCTGTGATTAATGTTGGATAAATTCCGACTACGATGGTTGCGATAACCGATACCCCTAAAACCATTTTATAGTATCCGGTAGCAAAAACTTCTTTACGTTCTGCATCTTTGAAATACATCGCTACAATTACTTTAAAATAGTAGAAAACAGAGATAATTGCATTTATTATGGCTAGCACAATTAACCAGGTATGGTATTCTTGCAAAGCGGTAGAGAACATAAAAAACTTACCAATAAAACCGGCAGTTAGCGGAATACCCGCAAAAGAAAGCATAGCTACCGTTACCGCAAAAGCCAAGAATGGATTCTTTTTTCCTAAACCGTTAAAGGCTTCAAAGTTTTCGTTTCCGCTTTGCTCTTTTACTAAAATAAGTACCCCAAATGCAATAACAGAAGCTAAAGAATAAGCCGCTGCATAAACAAAAACTGCGTTAAAAGAACTTGCACCTAAAGCAACAATCGCAAATAACATATAACCTGCGTGTGAAACGCTAGAATAGGTTAGCATCCTTTTAAAGTTAGTTTGAAACAAGGCTGTGATGTTTCCGATAAACAAAGTAAGAATAGTGATGGCCAATAAAGTGGGCATCCAAAATTCTGAAAGTGGCGCAAAACAAATTGAGAATATTCTCAAAAATGCGGCAAAACCAGCTGTTTTTACCACTGTTGCCATAAATGTAGTAACTAGCGTGGGCGAACCTTCGTAAACATCAGGAACCCAAAAATGGAAAGGCGCTGCACCAATTTTAAAACAAAGCCCGGTCATCATTAAAATAATTCCTACATAAAACATAGGGTCGATACCCGTAGGACGGTCTGTTACATATTTTGCGATTTCTCCCAAATCAAATGAATGAGACGTACCATAAATCAATGCAATCCCGAAAAGTAAGAAGCCTGTTGAGAAAGCGCCCATCAAAAAGTATTTTAAAGCTGCTTCGTTTGATGCAAAATCGCGTTTTTTAATCCCTGCCAATACATATAAACTTACAGACATAATTTCTAAACCAACAAAAAGCATTGATAAATTATGGTAAGAAACCATTACGATTATGCCCACTAAAGCAAAAAGAATGATGGTATAATATTCTGCTACATTTTCACTAATTTTTTCAAAATAGGTTTTAGACAGCAGTAAAATTAATATGGTGGAGATGATGGTTAAACTAGAAAATGCAACCGCAAAATTATCAAACTGCATCATCCCGCTAAAAATTGGGGCTGCACCGCTGTTCCACTCCGCAAGCGCCAAAGCTAAAGCACCTAACAATCCTAAGATACTAACAGGTAATAATGCATTTTTTGCTTTAAATAATCCTAAGTAAAGAACTACAAGGGCTAAAATTGATATAACTATTAAAGTATTCATTCTTATGATTAAAATGCTAATTTACTATTTACCTGACCTATTAATCCGTTCACTGCCGATTCTGATATATGCAAAATAGGTTGTGGATATACTCCGATAACAATTACCAAAGCACAAACGATGGTTAACAAAACAACTTCTGAACCGCTGATGTCTTTGAAATTGCTGGTCAAATCATTCAAGGTTCCTTGCATTACGTTTTTGTATAATCGCAACAAATAAACCGCTGCAAATATGATGGTTAATCCGGCAATTGCAGCCGCCCAAATATTAAAGGAGTACACACTTAGTAATAAAAGAAATTCTCCGATAAATCCGTTGGTTAACGGAAGCGCCACCGCTCCTAAAACAATAATTAAAAATGCAATGGACAATTTAGGAGCTATTTTAGCAATGCCGCCCATTGACGCAATTTCTCTTGTATTTAATCTATTGATGGTAATATCCGCAACGAAGAACAAACCTAAAACGTTTATACCGTGACTCAACATTTGAATCATTGCTCCTTGAACGCCTTGTACGCTCCATACAAAAACACCAGCTCCAATTAAACCTACGTGGGCAATTGATGAATAAGCGATTAAACGTTTGATGTCTTTTTGCTTAAACGCGATTACAGACGCATAAAATATCCCGATGATACAAAGTACCAAGGCAAGCGTTCTCCATTCCATAAAACCAACTGGAACTACCGGAATTAACCATCTGATAACGCCGTAAATACCCATTTTTAACATAATGGCTGCCAAAAGCATGGTTCCCATTGTTGGCGATTCGGCGTAGGTATTAGGCTGCCAAGTATGGAAAGGGAAAATCGGCATTTTAACTGCAAAGGCGATAAAGAAACACCAGAATAACCATCCTTGAGTTGCACTATCTAAGTTCAACGCATAAAAAGCATCGATATCATAAGTGTTTCCTGGAGTTTGTAAATGCAAATAAATGATGCCTAAAAGCATGAACAACGAACCTGCAAAAGTATAGATGAAAAATTTCATCGTTACCTTGATTCTATCTGCACCGCCCCAAATTGCTGCAATGAAATAAATCGGGATTAATGATGCTTCCCAACCAACATAAAATAAAAATGCATCCTGTGCGGTAAATACTACCAACATTGCTGATTGCATAAATAAAATCAATGCAAATAAAGCTGATGGATTTTTAAAAGTTCTGTTGAAACCAGCTAGTATAATTAGGGA
>DASVGY010000201.1:0-11201 GCA_036379295.1 Pelobium sp. | reverse complement strand
TGTATCTGTCAGTTTTGGCGAGGTAAGTCATTTTTATGAGGATGTTTGATTGAAATAATTTGGTTTAAACACGAATGTAAGGCATTTATCTAAAAGGTAAAAGCTAAATTTTATAGCAGATTATTTTTTGGTTGGTTATTTGCTTTTATAGGTTATCTATTAATTTAAAACAAATACTTATGTCACACACACATCATAACGCCGGAAGTTCTGAGGCAGATAAAAAAGAACACGAAAAAAATCTTCATGGAAAAGAAGCGATTGATAAGTTAAAGGAAATTACCAAAAGTGCTGAAAACTGTTTCTTTTGCACCAGTATAAAAACCGGAGTTCCTATGTCTGTTAGACCGATGTCTGTTTTGCAAACAGATGACGAAGGCAATTTGTGGTTCATGAGCGGTAAGGATAGTCACAAAAAGGATGAGATAGCTGCAGACCCGTTTACTCATTTATTTTTTCAGGAAAATAAAAACTCTGGTTTTTTAAATATTTACGGTATTACCGAGATTGTTGAAGACCAGGCAAAGGTAGATGAGCTTTGGAATCCGTTACTAAACGTGTGGTTCCCCGAAGGAAAAGACGACCCTAATATTTGCTTGTTAAAAGTTGTTCCAACTAGTGTTTATTATTGGGATACCAAACATGGCGAGTTGGTTTCATTTGCTAAAATGGTTACTTCCATAGTTATTGGTAAACAAATGGACGATAGTGTTGAAGGTAAATTAGATATCTAATCTTTTTTCAAAAACAGTCTCAACAGCCTTGAATTAATTTTTAAGGCTTTTTTATGGATTTTTTTTATGGATGCTTTACTTATTGTAGCTTTAAAAACTGAGCCACTTTAGCGCTGTTTTTAATTGATGTAAATGAAAAAGAAGATTATTATTTTAACAGGAGCAGGGATTTCTGCGGAAAGCGGTTTGCAAACCTTTAGAGATTCAGATGGTTTGTGGGAAGGTTATAATATTGAGGATGTTGCTACGCCCGAAGCTTGGGCTCGCAATCCGGAGATGGTGCAAAACTTTTACAATGATAGGCGCCAGGCTGTTTTAAACGCACAGCCAAATGCCGCTCACTTGGCTCTGGCAGCGTTAGAAAAACATTTCGACACGCTGATTATTACCCAAAATATTGATGACTTACATGAAAAAGCAGGGTCGAAGGCTATTATTCATTTGCATGGCGAAATTATTTACGGCCGGTCTTCTAAAAATGCAGCTTTACTGTATAAGCTAGAAAAACCAAGAATAGAAATGGGCGACTTATGCGAGCTAGGTTCGCAAATGCGCCCGCATGTGGTATGGTTTGGCGAGCAAGTGCCGATGATTAGTAAAGCGATGCATGAGATGCCACAGGCCGATATTGTAATTTTGGTGGGAAGTTCTTTAGCGGTTTATCCGGCGGCGGGTTTATTAGAGTTGGTTAAACCTGGCACCCCAGTTTATGTGGTCGACCCAAAAATCCCGAATGTGAATTTACCTAAAAATGTGATTAAAATTGAAGAAAAAGCAAGCGTAGGCGTTCCTAAACTGGTAGAAAAATTGATTAATGGGTAAGCTAAAATGTGTTTTTAATTGGAGTGGCGGCAAGGATTCGTCGCTTGCATTGTACCATTGTTTGCAAAATCCTGATTTGGATATTCGCTACTTGGTAACCACCGTTAACGATGATGTTAACCGCGTTTCTATGCATGGCGTTCGGTGTCAATTATTAAAGCAACAAGCAGAGGAAATTGATATACAACTTTACGAAATCCGTCTTCCGGAAATGCCCGACATGCAAACTTATGATGAAACCATGCGTCAGCATTTGGAGAAGTTTAAAAGTGAAGGCATAACCCACGCTATTTTTGGCGATATTTTTTTAGAAGATTTAAGGAAGTATCGCGAAGACAGGTTGGCAGAAGTTGGTTTAAAAGCATTGTTTCCACTATGGAAACGAGATACAAAAGAACTGGTGGACGAGTTTTTGGATTTAGGATTTAAAACGGTAATTGTTTGTACACAAGAAAAATACGGTGATTTAGTAGGAGAGGTGCTGAGCCAAAACTTAATCAACACATTTCCAAAAGAGTTAGATGTTTGTGGTGAAAATGGGGAGTTCCATACCTTCGCATTCGAAGGGCCAATTTTCAAGAATGCCATTCAATACCATGTTGGAGAAAAAGTGTTTAAAGAGTTAGCGGCACCAAAAACAGGGGATAATACTTGTGGCAACGTAAACAATGAGCGGCCAACAAATTTAGGTTTTTGGTATGTTGATTTAATTGCTGAGCAGCATGACCGAGAACATAGATAAAATCCCATGTAAATGTAATTGTTTGTAATAGGTAACAAGCTAAAAGTTAGATTTTCGATATTTGCTGCAAATTAAGGAAACATGGCCGAAGATTTAAGCATTAACAAAGGTTCAAAAAAAGAACAATACCAATCTATTACCCCACAAATTGCAGCTTTAATTAGCGGCGAATCCGATTTGATAGCAAATATTGGCAACGTTTGTGCCGCTTTAAAAGAACAATTCAATTGGTTTTGGGTCGGTTTTTATTTTATTAAGAACGATGAATTGGTGTTGAGCGCTTTTCAAGGTCCGGTGGCTTGTACACGTATTAAAAAAGGTTCTGGCGTTTGCGGAGCGGCTTGGGCAAAAGAACAAACAATAATTGTAGAAGATGTAGACCGATTTGAGGGGCATATTGTTTGTAGTAGTGCTTCCAAATCAGAAATAGTGGTGCCAATTTACCGCAACCAAGAAATTATAGGAGTTTTAGATGTGGATAGTGAGCATTTAAACCATTTTGATGAAGACGACCAAAAAGGTTTGGAGAAAATTATTTCCCTAATTCAGTTTTAATAAGGGTCTAAAATACTTTTTAGTGCTTCGGGTAAATCATCGATAGTGTCAATATCGGACAAAGTTGGGCCAATCTGATAAGCTATATTTAAGTCTTTCAACACTTTAACGGTAGAGCTAAAAACATCTTCGGTACTCCAAGCTACATTTGTAAACAGTTCAGGAATTATCCTGGTCAAACCTAAAAGATAATAACCCCCGTCTTTTGCTGGGCCAATTACCACATCAGTTGTATCCAAAGTGTTCAACGCGTCTTCAATAATTGTTTGCGTTAAGTCGTAGCAATCAGAACCAATGATAACTGCTCTCTCATAACCCTTAGCAAAAACTTGTTCAAAAGCATTCTGCATTCTTCCGCCCAAATCACTTTCTTTTTGGTAAGCTGTTAGGTAAATATCATCGCCCCAAGGCAATTTATTCTCTGAAAATTTATCATAAAATAAATATTTATCAGATTTTATGTTCTTGGTAATCAAGTTTGTATGGTGTAAAAGCTCTTTGTAAACTTTAAGTGCGTTTTGTTTACCAACGCTAGCAGCCAAACGGGTTTTAGACCTTCCTAATTCTGGATATTTTACAAAGATAATGATAGCCTTTTTACTCATAAAGCTTCTTTTTTCGTTTTGTTTTTAAACGATGAATAATCGGAAATGGTTTTCTGTTTTACAGTTTACCAGAGATTTTGTAATCGTTTAAGCCTAATAAAATAACTTTTTGATGCTTGGTTATTTGGTATAACGAGTCTGGTATATAAATCAAATCTTCGGTGGTATGGTAAAGTAGATTTTTACTTTGGGTAGTAATTTCTATTTTTTTTGGCGTTTTTTTGTTAAAACTTATTTTAATTAATCTAACTTTTAGCTCAGGGTCTGTAGCGGTATATGTTATTTGATTTACTGTTGAATCTGCGGTATAGCTATCTTTCCAGGCTGCTTTATTAATATCACATTCGCTAAACAACTGTAATTCTTGATCCCAATTTTTAACCAAAATCGTTTTAGTTTCTGCGGCTCCGTTTTTACTCACTGTTTTAACCACCGGTTTGTTAACTAATAGTTTGGCCTGCTGATTAAAATAGCCAGCAATATCAAAGAAATATTTAGGTGTTTCGGCGTGTTTATCTGTTGAGGATGTACACGCCGAAAACAAAAATAAAATAATAAAAAGTTTAACTAGCTTAACCATTAAATCAGGATTTCTCCGCTCATTTCTTTAGGTGCATCCACGTTTAATAATTTTAAGATGGTAGGGGCAATATCGCCTAGTTTACCATCTTTTATCGTTTTAAAATCGGGGTCAATTAAAATACATGGAACTAAATTAGTAGTGTGTGCTGTATTTACAGATCCATCTTCGTTAATCATGTAATCCGCATTTCCATGGTCGGCAATAATGATGAAAGAATAGCCATTTTTTAAGCCTGCTTCCACAACCGCTTCCGCACATTTATCAACGGTTTCAACAGCTTTTACAACAGCATCAAAAACTCCGGTATGCCCAACCATATCTGGGTTTGCAAAGTTTAAACAAATGAAATCTGCCCAACCTTTCTCAATTTCCGGGATGATGGCATCCTTAATTCCGTTTGCGCTCATTTCTGGTTGCAAATCATAAGTTGCTACTTTTGGAGAAGGAATCATCAAACGTTTTTCGTTCTCAAACTCTTTTTCTCTTCCACCAGAAAAGAAAAAAGTTACGTGAGGATATTTTTCGGTTTCAGCAATTCTAATTTGATGTTTACCATTATGTTCTAATACTTCACCTAAAGTATTAACTAAATCATCTTTTGTAAAAATAACTTTAACGCCTTTAAAAGTTTCGTCATAGGTGGTCATGGTGATGTAGTTCAGGTTCAAAGGTTTCATCCCTTGTTCCGGAAACTCTTTTTGCGTTAAGGCAACGGTAATTTCACGACCTCTATCCGTTCTAAAATTAAAGCAAATCACTACATCGCCATCCTCTATCACTGCTATTGGGTTTCCTGCGGCATCGGTTTTAACCAAAGGCTTAATAAACTCATCCGTAACGCCATCAGCGTAAGATTTACTCATAGAAGCGGCTAAATCGCTCACTTTTTCGCCTTCGCCTTTAACCATTAAATCGTAGGCTAGTTTTATACGTTCCCAGCGGTTATCCCTATCCATTGCATAATATCTTCCAATTACGCTGGCAATTTGTCCTGTAGAATTTTTTAAATAAGCGTTTAAATCATTAATATAACCTACGCCAGCATTCGGGTCGGTATCTCTACCATCGCTAAAAGCATGGATAAAAACTTTTTCTAAACCGAATGAATTTGCCGCATCGCACAGGCCTTTTAAATGTAAAGTATGTGAATGTACACCGCCGTCTGATAGTAAACCTATAAAATGTACTTTCTTATTTTCTTGTTTGGCATATTCAAAAGCCTCTTTTAAAACCGGATTAGTTTTAAAATCGCCGTCTTTAACCGCCTTATGAATTCTTCCTAATTCTTGATAAACCACTCTTCCGGCGCCCAAATTCATGTGGCCAACTTCAGAGTTGCCCATTTGGCCGGCGGGTAAACCAACGGCTTCGCCAGATGCTTCTAATTTTGAGTTTGGATAAGTTTTTATGCACTTATCAAAGAAAGGGGTATTTGCAGCAATGATGGCGTTTGATTTGTCGTTTTTTCCATATCCCCAGCCATCTAGGATTAGGAGTGCAACTTTTTTATCTTTCACAATGCAAATATATAAAACTAATTTTAGCATCATTAACTAACTATTTGCTAAATTAAGGCGTTATTTAACCGGTTTTTTAATTTTTACAACAATACTATGAAGCAGCTTTTTACCCTTATATGTTTAATTTTTATCAAGAGTGCCTTCGCTTTTGATGTGATAGATGACGTAGCCACAACATTTAAAAGTGGTGATGCTAACGCAATTGCCAAATATTTTTCTTCAACAGTAGAGCTTTCTATAATCGACAAAGAGGATATTTATGCCAGCAATCAGGCAACATTTATCTTAAAAGACTTTTTTGCAAAGCATCCGCCAATCAGTACCAAAGTTATCCATAAAGTAACCTCTAATCCCAGCTATAAATTTGGGGTAATATTACTTACCACCTCAAATGCCAACTACCGGGTAAGTTTTGAGTTAAAGAATAATTCTTCCAAATTTTTAATTTCGCAAATCAGGATAGAAGAAAATAAAGAATAATACAGAAGGAAATTTTCTATTTTTGGACGTAAAATTACAAGGTTTGGACAGTTTGATATTAGAAGAGTTTATAGATAATGCTTTAAAAGAGGATGTTGCAGATGGAGATCATACATCTTTATCTACCATTCCAGCAGATGCGAAAGGAAAAGCGAAGCTGCTTATTAAAGAAAACGGTATTGTTGCGGGCGTAAATGTTGCATTGGCTATTTTTAAAAGAGTAGATTCAGAATTAAAAGCAGAGGTTTTAATTAAGGATGGCAGTGAAGTTAAAATCGGTGATATTGTCCTATATATCAGCGGCAGCGTTAGGTCTATACTTACGGCAGAACGTCTGGTGTTAAACACCATGCAAAGGATGAGCGGAATTGCAACTACTACTCATAAAATTGTTCAACTTATTGCTTCTACCGGAACAAAGGTATTGGATACTAGAAAAACTACGCCAAATCTTCGCTTCTTAGAAAAAGAGGCCGTCAAAATTGGCGGCGGTGTAAACCATCGGTTCGGTTTGTATGATATGATTTTAATTAAAGACAATCATGTTGATTACGCAGGTGGCATTTCGCAGGCAATAAATGCCGCCAAAGAATATTTGCAACAAAAGGGTTTGCAAATCCCGATAGAAATTGAGGTTAGAAATTTAGAAGAACTGAAAGCAGTGATGAATACTGGAACTGTAGACAGAATTTTGTTAGATAATTTTACTTTTGGTGGCCTAAAAGCAGCCGTTGCTTTAATTGATGGAAAATACATAACCGAAGCATCTGGAGGAATAACCGAAGAAAACGTTTTGGATTATGCAAAATGTGGTGTCAACTATGTTTCAATGGGTGCGCTTACCCATTCTGTTAAAAGCTTGGATATGAGCCTTAAAGCAGTTATTTAATTTAACGATAAACATTTGGAAACTAAAATTATAAAGGCTTTATGATTTCGATTTATTCTATCGGAGCCTTATTGTTGGCTTATCTGTTTGGTTCTATACCCACTGCAGTTTGGATAGGGCAGGCCTTTTACGGGATTGATGTTCGTGAATATGGCAGCGGAAATGCTGGAGCTACCAACACCTTCAGGGTACTTGGAAAAAAAGCTGGTATTCCGGTAATGATTTTAGATATTTTAAAAGGCTGGACGGCAACCAACCTAGTTTCTTTTATCGGCTTATCAGTTACCGGCCCAGAACATTCTATACAATTTGTTAACTACCAGTTAGCCTTAGGCATAGTTGCCGTGATGGGACACTTATTTCCGGTTTTTGCAGGCTTTAGAGGTGGGAAAGGAATAGCCACGCTGTTTGGTATGATATTGGCAGTGCACCTTCCATCAGCTTTAATTTGTGTTCTGGTATTTGTAGCAGTTTTATTAATAACCAAATATGTGTCTTTAAGTAGCATAAGCGCCGGATTTACCTTTACCATTAGCGTGATATTTATTTATCACGTTTCCGTTAAGGCAATTGTTATTTATGGGATGTGTATTTGTATATTGATTTTGGTTACCCACCAAAAAAATATTGAAAGACTGCTGCGAGGGAAAGAATCAAAAGTAAATCTGTTTAAAAAGAAACAGTAGTATTAATTTAAAATTATGAAAATTAAAGTATTAGCTGCCGTAGGGTTAAGTACCCTTTTAATGGCATGTTCTACGGTACCCTTAACAGGGCGGCGACAGGCTAACCTGGTGAGTGATGCAGAAATGCAGCAAATGGCCGCAACCAGTTATAGGGAGTTGTTATCTAGTCCAAAAACCAAGGTTTTAAACAATGCACAAAGTAGGCAGGTAAAAGCGGTGGGCGCAAAAATCCAGGCCGCGGTTACTCGTTTTATGAATGAGAATGGTTACGCCGACCAAATTGCAGGTTTTAATTGGGAATTTAATTTAATCGAAAGCCCAGAAGTTAACGCGTGGTGCATGCCAGGCGGGAAAGTAGCGGTTTACACCGGTATTTTACCAGTAACCCAGAATGAAGCTGGGCTAGCAACGGTTATGGGTCATGAGATTGCTCATGCAATTGCAAAACACAGTAACGAACGTTATTCGCAAGAAATGATTGCGCAGGGTTTAGGCTCTATTGTAGGCTCGGCGGTAACTAAAACAGAAGCTGGCGCAAACGTATTTAACCAGGTTTTTGGGATTGGTGCGCAAACAGGCGTTTTGCTACCTAACTCCAGAAAGCAAGAATCAGAAGCAGATAGACTAGGTTTAACTTTTATGGCTATGGCCGGATATAACCCCGAAAGTGCGGTTAGTTTTTGGCAACGGATGGCAGCCAAAAGTAACGGACAAGCACCACCCGAGTTTTTAAGTACGCACCCTAGTGATGCAACACGAATTAACGATATTAAAAAATACCTTCCCGAGGCAATGAAATATTATAAGAAATAATTCGCTCGAGAAAGATAAAAAACCAACAGAGCGAGGCTTAAGAACGAAAGTTTTAAGCCTCGCTTTTTATATTATTTTACCGGTAAGATTTTTATTAATGTATTAACTACGCCCAAAAAAACAAAACCCTCCGCACATTAAATGAACGGAGGGTTTAATAAAGTTCGTAGTAAATTTTACTCAGCTCTCTTCAAACCGAACTTATCAATTTTACTGTACAAATGACTTCTTTGAATTTCGATGTCCTCAGCAGTTTTAGAAACGTTCCAATTGTTCTTCTCTAGCTTGTACTTAATAAATTCCATCTCTGCGTGGTCTTTAAAATCCTGGAAATTGGCAAAACTTTCATAATCAAAACCACTGTTTCCATTGGAACCAGACGATGAGCTTTTTGTAGCAAAGGCATTTTCTGGATGATAAATACTACCGCTCGGGTTAGCAAAGGCCCTTACGTTTTCTTCAGTAATGGTTTTATCACTCAAAATAATTAAACGCTCAATTACGTTTCTTAACTCCCTGATATTTCCTGTCCACGGTAAAGATTTTAAAGCTTCCATTGCACCAACGCTTATTTTTTTTACGGGCATATTGTACTCGTTACAAATTTCTTCGCAAAAACTCTCAGATAGTAAAGGGATGTCAGAATTTCTTTCGGCAAGTGGTGCAACATGTATATGTATAACGTTTAACCGGTGGTACAAGTCCATCCTAAAATTACCTGCTTCAATTTCTTTAAGCAAATCCTTATTGGTAGCGGCAATTACCCTCACGTTAACGTCAATCTCTTTTTCCCCACCAACGCGGGTGATTTTATTTTCTTGCAAAGCCCTTAAAACTTTAGCTTGCGCAGACGGACTCATATCTCCAATTTCATCCAAAAAAATAGTTCCTCCGTTTGCCTGTTCAAACTTACCGATACGTTGTTTAATTGCCGAAGTAAAAGAACCTTTCTCATGTCCAAACAGTTCAGATTCAATCAGTTCAGATGGAATTGCCGCACAATTTACCTCAATTAAAGGCGCACTGGCTCTGCTAGATTTTTCGTGTAACCAACGGGCAACCAATTCTTTACCGCTTCCATTGGCACCGGTTACTAAAACCCGGGCATCTGTAGGCGCAACCCTTTCAATGGTTTCCTTTACCTTAGTGATAGCAGGGGAATCTCCTAAAATTTGGCGAGTTTTTGATTTAGCAACTTTTTGTTTCAACACCTTGGCTTCGGTAACCAAGCTTCCTCTATCTAGGGCGTTTCTTACCGTAATTAAAAGTCTGTTTAAATCTGGTGGTTTAGATATAAAATCAAAAGCGCCTTTTTTAGATGCTTCAACGGCAGTTTCTACTGTTCCGTGGCCAGATATCATGATAAACGGAAGATCCGGATGAGATGCCTGTGCGCTTGCAAGCACCTCCATACCGTCCATGCGATTCATTTTAATATCGCATAAAACCAAATCGTAACCAATGTTCTTAATCATCTCTAATCCATCTCCGCCATTATCTATGTCGTCAACTTTATAATCTTCGTATTCTAAGATTTCTCTTAAAGTATTTCTAATTGCTCTTTCGTCATCAATGATTAAAATTTTAGCCATGTATTTTAAGTTTTTGTAAAAGTGTATATAATTTTGGACAAACGTTTGGTTTTGCAGCACAAAAAAAGCCCTGCAAATTGTTGCAGGACTTCAAAATGCTTGTAATAATGCAAATTTGTAAGCCGGGTTCTGTCACCCCGAAACAATTCAGGATGTCTCTATCATTTATCTTGCCATAATATTGCTATTACAGTCTAACGATCTACCCTTCCTAATAGTGAATAAACACAGCAGAACGAGTCGCCCTGACGTTTAGGATTTATTTGATCTTTCAACTCCTGAGGTTTACCACGATGTATGTCGCCATACAAAGTCGTGAGCTCTTACCTCACGTTTTCACCCTTACTCTGCCAAAGCAAAGCGGTATATTTTCTGTAGCACTTTCTGTCGTTCTATTACAAAACGCCTTCCCGTTAGGAAGCAGGATACTCTGTGTTGCCCGGACTTTCCTCCGCTCATTTAAAACGAGCAGCGATAGAGCCATTTGCTTTGCAAAGGTAATAATTTATAAAGGCTAAAAGCAAAATGCTGGAGGCCGAAAGCTTAAAATGTTTTAGGTAAACCATAAGGAGTTAAATCTGACTGACTTTTAGGAGGTTAAGAAATTGTTAATAAATAATTTGGGCGTTTTAAAACGCTATTCACTGTAGTTTTTTTGCTAACTGCTAAATGGCTAAAGCAAAAAAAGCTGCCGTTTCTATCGTTAACGCACTTAAAATGAGAATACAAACTCTGGAAAAGTTGATTCCCTAAAGATTAAAAAATTCGAATGAACGAAAGAATTGGAAGTCGTTTACTTATTTGTGAGCTATCTCTCTCTCGTTCGACATGACGGAATGGGAAGTAGAAGTGCCCACAACACAAACGCAAGGACCAAAGTAGACCATCAATTCGGCCATGTCCTTTGCGGCGACGAATGACTAATTAATAAAAAACTCTTCGACTCTGTTCAGACTGACAAATGTGAAAGAAAACTTGGGAAGAAAACAAAAACAGAAGTGCCCGCAATACAAAAGCAAAGACCAAAGTAGACCATCAAATCGGCCTTGTCCTTTGCGGTAGCGAATAGCCAACATAAACGCAAGAACTTGGTAGCAAAGGGCGCAGCCGAGAGTTTTTGTTACTTTTTGCGGAAAAAAGTAAAGAGAAAAAACGGGATCGAGCGGGCAAGGGCTTATTG
>DASVGY010000200.1:0-2428 GCA_036379295.1 Pelobium sp. | reverse complement strand
AAAAGAATCAGCACCAGATATCGTTAAACTCCAAAAATCAAAAGCCGAGCCCAAAAAGGGAGCTAAAAAAACCGAGGAAAAAAAAGCTACTGTTAAAAAAGATACGGGAGCGGCTGATGAAAAAGCCCTTGAAAAAAAATTGCCAGAGAAAAAGCAGGCAAAAGCGCCCGCAAAAAAAACGGCTAGCAAAAAAGTAACCAGTTTAAAAGCGGAGCCGGTACACGAGTTACATTTATCTTCTGTTGAAGGACCATCGCAATACGCCAGCGTTCACCATTACTCTAAGCTAACAGATTTTGATATTTTGCTTTTCAAATCAGGGAAGCATTTTAAGCTTTATGAAAAATTAGGATCTCATGTGGTTGAACATAATGGGGTTATAGGTACTTATTTTGCTGTTTGGGCGCCCAATGCGCATTATGTTTCTGTTATCGGCAATTTTAATTATTGGGATAAAGGCTCGCACCCTTTGTACGTACGTTGGGACGAAACCGGTATTTGGGAAGGTTTTATTCCGCATGTTGGAAATGGCGAAGCGTACAAGTATTTTATAAACGCTACAAACGGTCAGGATTTAGAAAAAGCAGATCCTTTTGCTTTGCGCAGCGAGGAACCGCCACGTACGGCTTCTATTGTGTGGGATACCTGGTACGAATGGAAAGACAAAGATTGGATGATGAACCGCCATCAAAAAAATGCTTTAGATAAACCAATGTCCGTTTATGAGGTGCATTTTGGTTCGTGGAGTAGGAGTCCAGAAACGCCCGATTTATTTTTATCCTATCGGGATATGGCCGATAAGTTGGTGCCTTACGTTAAAGAAATGGGCTTTACACATGTAGAGTTTATGCCTTTAATGGAACACCCTTTTTACCCAAGCTGGGGTTATCAAATTACGGGCTATTTTGCAGCAACTTGCCGATTTGGAACACCGCAAGATTTAATGTTTTTAATTGAAGAGTTCCATAAAGAGGGGATAGGGGTAATTATGGACTGGGTACCGTCGCATTTCCCCGGAGATGCCCATGGCTTGTATAATTTTGACGGCTCGCATTTATATGAACACGCTGATGTACGCAAAGGTTTTCATCCAGATTGGAAGTCGTTTATTTTTAATTACGGAAGAAACGAGGTAAGAGCTTTTTTAATTTCCAATGCGATATTTTGGTTAGAGCGTTTCCATATTGATGGTTTGCGGGTGGATGCAGTGGCCTCTATGCTTTATTTAGATTATTCAAGAAAACATAATGAGTGGATTCCGAATGAATACGGGGGAAGAGAAAATTTGGAAGCGATTTCTTTTTTAAAGGATTTTAACGAAGCAGTTTATTCCATGTTTCCTGATGTGCAGACGATTGCCGAAGAATCAACTTCTTTTGGTGGCGTAAGTCATCCAACCTTTGCAGGAGGCTTAGGTTTCGGTCAAAAGTGGATGATGGGTTGGATGAACGATACCCTAAAGTACTTTGCTGAAGATCCGGTTAACCGTAAATATCACCACGCTGGCTTAACTTTTAGCACTATTTATGCGTTTACAGAAAACTTTATGTTGCCGCTTTCGCATGATGAAGTGGTGCATGGCAAAAAATCTTTGATATATAAAATGCCGGGCGATGAGTGGCAGCAGTTTGCTAATTTGCGGGCCTTATACGGTTATATGTGGACACACCCCGGAACTAAATTGTTGTTTATGGGATCTGAGTTTGCACAAACCTCAGAGTGGAACCCAAAATATTCGTTGGATTGGCATCTCTTAAATTATGCACCACATCAAGGAATTAAGCAAACTGTTATGGCACTTAACAAACTATATACTTCTGAACCAGCTTTGTACGAACACAGTTTTAACTCCGAAGGCTTTGAGTGGATTGTAAATGATGATGCCGATAATTCTGTATTAGTTTACATGCGTAAAGGTACAAACCCAAAAGATGACTTAATAGTTGCTTTAAACCTGACACCAATTCCAAGAGATAATTACCGTTTTGGGGTGAGTAAACCTGGTAAATGGAAAGAAATTTTTAATTCTGATGCTCACGAATTTTGGGGCAGCGGAATCAAAAACGAAGTTAAAAATGCAGAAGAAATTAGCAGCCATTGGAAATCAAACTCTTTAGCGGTTAATTTACCTCCGCTGGCAATGGTTGTATTTAAAGCGGTTTAAGCGCTAAATATAAAGCCCGAACATTTGCAAAGATGTTCGGGCTTTTTGTTGATTGGAAATTAGATGACCTTCATTTGGACTACGGTTTTAACTCTTTTGTGTTAAAAATTTTCTGGATTTTTTTGTGTTAAAAAAAATCGGACATTTTTAGCGTCTTAATTTAGTTCACATTTATAAAGATAGGAGATGTCGTTTATTAAAGCATATATCCATTTTGTTTGGAGCACCAAAAGCCGTTATCCATTTTTGAAAACAGAACAGGTG
>DASVGY010000199.1:0-8238 GCA_036379295.1 Pelobium sp. | reverse complement strand
TAACGTTGTTTACATTCAAATCTTCAGTTTTTACTTCCGCAGTTTGCGTCATCGTTATTTTTTGGGAAGTTGAATCTAATACGGCCGCCCAAGGTACATCAAACAGTTGCATGGGTTGTGCTGGCGGTAAGGCATCGGCTGTTTCAAGCGTTTTGGAACTATCGCCCATAGCGTTGCCACTTTTAGTATCGCTGTTGCAAGCTGCAAAAGCCAAAATCGCCAAAAAATATAGAATTGTTTTTTTCATTTTATTAAGGTGTGCTAACTGCTACTGGCAAAATTTTTCCGTTAAATAAACGATTTCCGTTTATCGCAAAGTCAGCAATATACTTGCCCATTTCAAATGCCATCACCGGCGATTGGTATCCTGGAAATGCTTTTTCTAGCATTTCGGTTTGTGCAGAGCCTAAAGCTAGGCAATTAACGCTGATTTTGTCTTCTAAAAATTCCTGCGCCAAACATTCTGTTAAATTGTGTAAAGCTGCTTTACTTGCCGAGTAGGCCGCCAAACCCGGAAATTTTGAGCTGCCCTGGAAACCACCCATTGAACCAATATTTAAAATATGAGAACCTTTTACCAAAAGTGGTTTTAATGCTTTTATCATCCTGAAATGGCTAAGAACGTTACTTTGGAACATCTCGGCCATATCAAACTCGCTGAGTTCTGCAAACGGCTTGTTAATCAAAGTTCCGGCATTGTTTATCAAGATATTGAAAGTTTGCCAGTGTTGTTTTACAAAATTTACCAACGCACTTTCATCATCATTTAAAATGTCAAAAACTACGGGAAAAATAACCGCTTGAGGGTTAAGATCGGTCACAATTTTTTTTAAACCCTGTAATTTATCTTTTGATCTGGCTATGGCAAGCACTTGGTGGCCTTTGGTGGCAAGTTCAATTGCTGCTTCAAAACCAATTCCACTGCTTGCCCCAGTAATAATCACTTTTTGCGGTAAAACCTGATCGTCAAAAGAAGTGCTCTGCATAAAATAATGGGTCTTTTTTGAATACTAGCCTTTTTTTAAAAAGCTGTGTTTAATTGTTAGCGCCTTTTGGCATAAGGCTAAGGTAATTTTTTTATCAACATTTACGCATTTTCTGCCGAAAATTTCATGCTGCCGGGGCAGGCTAGTAATAGTTTTTTGTGCTTACGGCTACTTAACGCCTGTTTAAATCTGTATCGTAAAGCTATTTATCAATTATTTTTGAGCGAACCGAGGCGAATTTTGTAGCGATAGCCAGACGCTATCTCGAAAACCGAGTAAGCAGTCTTGAGCTCCTTTAAAAACATAAACAACACGAAAAATTTTAACGCCGTTGTAGCCCAAAACAAGCATAAAAAAAAGATTAGCTGAATTAAACAGCCTTTTAAAGGTATTTAAATTATTTGTGCCGCAAATTTACTCAACAAAAGTCAAAGGCAGTCCTAAATTTAGTAACCTTTTTATTTCATTGATAATCAGTTAAATAATTGGCTAAAAAAGCGTAGCCCTATTGGTGGCGATGGCAGGTTTTAAAAATCATTTATTTTGTATCTTTGACAGCCATGGGCTTTCTCTTTCCTGAGTTTCTTTTTTGTTTAGCCTTGCTTGCCCTACCGGTAATCATTCACCTATTTAATTTTCGCCGGTTTAAAAAAGTTTACTTTACCAACGTTAATTTTTTAAAGGATGTACAAGCGCAAACGACGGCTGCACAAAGTTTAAAAGAGCGCCTTATTTTAATGTGCCGTTTGTTAGCTGTTTTTTTCTTGGTAATGGCTTTTGCGCAGCCTTTCATTAAAAATCAGAAAGAAAGCCAATCTTTTCAAAAAAAAGTAGTTAGCATTTACATAGATAATTCGTTTTCTATGGAGGCAGTTAATAAAAACGGTACTTTACTAGCCGAAGCAAAAAGAAAGGCGCAAGATCTGGTTTCTGCTTATGGCTTGGGTACGCAATTTCAATTATTAACAAATGATGGGGGCGGCAGTGCCCAACGTTTGCTTACCAAAGACGAAATTTTAGAGGAGCTGGACGCGGTTAAAATAAGTCCCCTTTACCAAAACTACCAACAAATTATTGATTATCAGCGCAGTTTTTTAACCAACCAACATCAGCGCAAGCGGGTGGCTTACCTTATTTCAGATTTTCAAAAGCAGCCACGTAACCAAGCAAATCTGCAAAAAGACAGCACCATCAAGGTTAATCTTGTACCGCTTTTAGCTAATCGTTTACCCAATATTTCGGTTGATTCGGTATATTTTTTAAGTCCCTTTCACAGGGCGGGGCAGTCAGAAAAATTAGTTTATAAACTAAGTAACCATGCCGGTAAAGATGTTGAAGGCATCCCGGTTAGTTTAAAAATTAACGGTGTACAAAAAGCTATTTCCAGTAGCAGCATCAAGGCAAACGCTTTTGTTTTAGATACCCTAAGTTTTTCGGGCTTAAGCGGCAATTGGCAACAAGCAAGTTTAAGTATTAAAGATTATCCTATCAGTTTTGATGATGAGCTAAGTTTTGTGTTCGAAATTAAGAGCGGGTTAAAAATAACTGCTATTTATGAAGATAAACCCGTTAAAAGTATTGGTGTGGCCTACAGAACCGATTCTTTTTTTAAGGTTTCAGAGATTAACCAAAGCCAAATCAATTACAATAATTTGGCTAGCCAGCAATTGGTAATACTTGAAAATTTAACCCAAGTACCGGCGGGTTTAGCACAACAGTTAAAGCAGTATGTTAAAAACGGCGGAAGTTTAAGTGTGTTTATTCCGCTTAAAGCTGATTTAGAAAGTTATAAAGCTTTTTTGCAATCTTTACAAACAGATGTGCCTGTAAGTTTACAAAGCGCCGAAAACAAAGTGAACAACATCAACTTGGCGCATCCTGTTTTCAAGGATGTGTTTGATCAGCATCCAAAAAATATAGATTTGCCCATTGCTAAACAATACTTCAAAAGCAGCAGTTTTACGCAAACTACCAGGCAGGTATTATTTAGCGGAACATCATCTAATAACTTATTAAGTGCTTATCAGTTTGGGAAAGGCAAAATTTATATCTCATTTTTACCCTTGGAAACCGAGGCTAGCAACTTTGCGCAACATGCCATTTTTTTACCGATTTTATTTAAAACTGCACTACTTGGTTTTAACCAACAAACCTTATTTTACACTTTGGGCGCCGAAAAGGCGATAAGCATTCCTTCGGTTTCACTATCAGAAAACGAAACCATAAGCATAAAAGGAGCAGGGGTAGATGTAATACCAACGTACCAAAACAATGGCGCAAATGGCAGCATCTACTTTGCGGACCAGCTCAAAAAAACTGGTTTTTACAAGGTGTTTTTAAAAGATTCTTTGATAAATGTTTTTGCCCTAAACCAAAACAGAGCCGAGTCGGATTTGCGTTTTTACAATCAAAATGAGCTTAAAACCTTGTTTAAGGTAAGCGATAAAAACTTTATTAATGCCAAAGAAAAAATTACCAGCCAACAAATAAAAGAAATGGATTTAGGTACTTCCTTATGGAAACTTTGTATAATTTTGACCCTAATATTTTTGGCTGCAGAGGTTCTGCTCATCAGGTTTTATAAAAACAATAGGTTAAGTCTAAAAAATAATAAACAGTAAAATAGTGATGTCCGAAAACATAATTATTAAATCCTGCAAAGTAATCTGCCCACAATCACCGTATCATTTAAAGGTAGTTGACGTAATTATTAAAAACGGCATTATTGATGAAGTAGGCAAGGATTTAGAGAGCAATTGCGAGGTTATAGATGGGGAAGGTAAGTTTTTAGCACCAGGTTTTTTTGATATGAACGCAAGCTTTGGCGAACCAGGCCTAGAAACCAAAGAAGATTTTGAAACCGGAAGTAAGGCAGCTGCAGCAGGAGGTTTTACCGGCATTGCTTTAATGCCGCATAACCAGCCCACCACCGATTCTAAATCACAAGTGGAGTTTTTAGTTAATAAAGCCAAAGGTAATTTGGTAGCTATTTTTCCTTACGGATGCATATCGCAAAAGCGGGAAGGTAAAGATTTGGCAGAAATGTACGATATGCATAAATCTGGCGCTATTGCTTTTACAGATGGCAATAAAGCAGTACAAGATGCAGGTTTAATGGAGCGAGCTTTATTGTACGCAAAAGGTTTTGATGCATTGGTTTTATCATACCCCGAAGATGCTTCAATAGCTGGCAATGCAAAAATGAATGAAGGTGCCATGAGTACCTTTTTAGGCATGAAAGGCATCCCGAATTTGGCGGAAGAATTAATGATTATTCGCGATTTATATTTGGCGGCCTACACTAATTCTCGGGTTCATTTTTCAACCATTTCTACCGCACATGCGGTTGAGCTTATTGCTGATGCAAAGAAAAAAGGCGCAAAAGTAAGTTGCGATGTTGCCGCACATCATTTGGTTTTAACCGATGAGGCTATTGCAAATTTTGACAGTAACTATAAGGTAAAGCCACCTTTGCGCACCACAAAAGATGTTGAGGCGTTAAAAAGAGGCTTAAAAAGCGGAACAATTGATGCGGTAGTTTCTCAGCACCAGCCACAAGAAATAGAATTTAAACAAGTAGAGTTTGAAATTGCCAAATATGGTATCATTGGCTTACAAACTGTTTTGCCTTTGCTTTACAAAGCGGGGTTAACTGAGGAAGAAATTGTACAGAAGTTAGCCGAAAGTCCGCGTGATATTTTAGGATTAAAAAAACCAATAATTGTAGAAGCAGAAGAAGCAAACCTGGTGTTGTTTGATGGTAGCGAGTGGACTTACAACAAAGAAAATAACTATTCTAAATCAGCAAATAGCCCGTTTTTAGGCCAAAATTTAAAAGGAAAAGTTTGGTTAACTTGCAATAACAAACAGGTATTTAAAGCTAACAATTGAAAAACACAATATTATGGATATTAAAGTAAAAAACGCCTTAGAAAATTTGATAAATACGTTTTCTGCATTGGAAAACGTAGGCGGACAAAAAGAGCTGGCAAAGCTCATCGCTGTTTTTTCTGGCGATGAAGATTTTATGCAAAAATTAGCTGCTGTTGATCAGGTTTTTGACGATGCGCCAGCTTTAGAGCCGCTACAGGAAGTTGTTTTTGATTTGCTGATGATTAACTTTTTTGCAGAAGACACTAAAAAGCTAGATGCTGATTACCTTGATTCGCCAGAGTGGGAAAAAATAGAAGAGGAAACTTTAGACCGCGGAACCGAACTTTTAAACCTTTTATTATACCTTAACGAATGCGAAGACGAGGATATTGAACCCTCTTTAGAAGATTTTTTAAAGGAGTTTTTGTTGGTAGAAGAAGACGAGTTTCAGGATGAGCACCGCATTTACGAAGACATTATTGCCAACCAAATGTTAATGGAAAGCACAATGGAAGAAATTGCAAGAGTGGCTAAAGACTTGCCACAAGAATCAGAACTTAAAGATTTGTTTTACCCCATGATGGCTTATTTTTACGATACCGAACCAACTGATGAGGCTATCAAAGAATTTAAAAACTTAAGTGAAGACCCAGCTTTTGATGCTGCAATTTTATCACTAATTTTAAATTTCAAAGCTTAAAATCATGATTAAAGATTTAAACAAACTTGCGTTAAACAACGGGATAATTATTGCGGTAATAACCATTATAATCCAGTTATTAACTTATTACGCAGCTCCTAATTTATTAGGCGCAACTTGGTACGGTATATTAATTACCCTAATTTCTTTGGTAATTTATATTTTTTTTACGCTTGATTTGCGAAAAAAAGTTGGTGGTTTTTGGTCTTTTAAAGAAGCGTTAAGCGGTGTTTTTATCATGTCTTTAGTGGCCAACCTTAGTTCCAGTATTTTTAATTTTTTATTTTACCGCTTTATTGAGCCAGGCGCTTATGAAAAAGTAAAAGGGTACGTAGCTGATGGAATTACAGCAACTTTTGAAAAAATGGGGATGAGTGGCGATGCACTAGACGAGGCCGTGGAGAAAGCAACTGAAAGCTTAAAATCTCAGTATATGCCAAGCATCGGAGATTTTTTTAAAAACTTGGTGGTTGCCATTTTAATTGGTTTTGTACTTTCCTTAATTTTTGCGGCAATATTTAAAAAAAATCCGCCGATGTTTGCACCGGTTGACGAGGAAAACTAGCTTTTGGTTAAGCATGAAGCTTAAAGCGAAAGGCTTGATACTAATTTGCAGTGTTAATAAACTTCCCTTTAGATTTATTCCTAGCCTCAAGGTAAAAATATTTGACAGCGCAGCTGTCGCAATAAAAAAAACGCTCCTTTGTTAATGAGCGTTTTTTAGATTTCAAGGCTTTTAGCTTTAAGTATTTTACTTTTTTGCTAAAACACACGAGCTTTTAAAAGCTTAAGCTAAATACACAAAAATGGATATTTCGGTTGTAATACCAGCATATAACGAGGTTGAATCTTTGCCAGAATTAACCAATTGGATTAAAGAGGTAATGCAAAAGCATGCTTTTTCTTATGAAATAATTTTGATTGATGATGGCAGTAATGATGGAACTTGGGATAAAATTGAAGAATTAAACCAAAGCCATTCTGCTGTTAAAGGGATAAAATTTAGACGTAATTACGGAAAATCCGCAGCGTTAAACGTAGGTTTTGAAACTGCAGTAGGTGATGTCATAATCACCATGGATGCCGATTTGCAGGATTCTCCAAACGAAATACCCGAGCTTTACCGCCGCATTAAGGAAGAAAGACTCGATTTAATTTCTGGCTGGAAAAAGAAACGTTACGACCCCTTAACCAAAACCATCCCAACAAAATTTTTTAACGCCGCCACCAGAAAAATGTCGGGCATAAATAACCTGCATGATTTTAATTGTGGTTTAAAAGCTTACCGCAAAGAAGTGGTTAAAAACATAGAAGTTTACGGCGAAATGCACCGTTACATCCCCGTTTTAGCAAAATGGGCAGGTTTCAAAAACATACAGGAGCAGGTGGTAGAACACCGAGCGAGGAAATATGGAACTACTAAATTTGGTTTCAGCAGGTTTATCAATGGCTTTTTAGATTTACTCTCCATCTTTTTTGTTGGAAAGTTTGGCAAGCGACCAATGCACTTTTTTGGCGCAATGGGCGTATTGAGTTTCCTTATCGGAACGGTTATGGCGCTTTGGATCATCGGCGAAAAGCTTTATCATATTGCCAACCATATAAAAGTGCAAAGGGAAGTAACCGACCAACCACTGTTTTATATTGCTTTGGTAGCCGTAATACTCGGCTCTCAGTTATTTTTAACAGGTTTTGTGGCCGAGTTGGTGGCCAGAAATTCATCAAACAGAAACAACTATCAGATAGAAAGAGAGTTGATATAACCATAAAATCGTTAATCACATTTCATTCATTCATTAAAAATCCTATCATTAATATTTAAGCAAACAATATGGATATTGATGCAGAAAAGCTGATGACAGCGAACAGCGAGCAAATTAAAAAGCTGCAAGAAATTGTAAAAAGGGTAATTGATGAAGAGAAGTTAATTACTAATAACCTTCAAAACCCGCCTCGCGAAGTTATTACGCGTGGACAAAGCATTTCTGATACAGTTGCCAAATTTGGCGGAAGCTGGGCATTTATCATTTCTTTTTTCGTTATTCTGGTAGTGTGGATTCTTTTTAACACATTGGCACCACAAAAAGATAATTTTGATCCTTACCCTTTTATCTTAATGAATTTGGTTTTATCCTGCATTGCAGCTTTGCAGGCACCAATTATCATGATGAGCCAAAATCGGCAAGAGGAAAAAGACCGCAAGCGAAGCGAAAACGATTATATGATTAATTTAAAAGCCGAGTTAGAAATTAACGCCTTAAACCAAAAAATAGACTTTTTATTAGAGGAACAAATCAAGACTTTATTTGAAAGTCAGGCTAAGCAGATGGAGATTTTGAAGAAGTTAGAAGAGAAAATTGGTAGATAGAAACGGGAATTTAAAAACAAGAAACTGAGCTTTGAATCAAGAAAATACGTTTTTTATGAATGTTTAAAATCCAGAAAATAAATTATTATGGAGTTAGAATATCGAAATACGTTTAACGTCATCAAAGAAATAATTGTCGCCTCACGGCAAAAAGTATCTGCCAGCTGAGAGCGAACTAAAGTAACTCATTGAACCAGATAGATTGAATTTTGAACTGGATAACTAAACATTTTAGGTTTTGAGATGATGTGTTATTTTAAAATTGACAAACCCAATACCTCGACAGGTTTTTAACTCTGATAAGTCGAATT
>DASVGY010000198.1:0-42223 GCA_036379295.1 Pelobium sp. | reverse complement strand
CATTCGCAACACGCCACCTTAGAAATAAACGACAGTAACTTTCAACTTTTAGTTTTAGACGTGGTTGCAGAACATCAACCAAAAGTAAACGAATATAAAAAAGCTTACCAAGAATTTAAAAAGCTGCAAAAAAAGTACGTTGGATTATTAGAACAAACCGAAAAAGCAAAGACAGACCAAGACTACTTTCAGTTTTTGTTTGATGAGTTGGCAGCTGCAAATATTGAAATTGATGAGCAGGAAACATTAGAACAAGAACTCAATAGCTTAACTCACGCAGAAGAAATCAAAAAAAATCTTTACGCTGCCAGCTATTTGATAAACGGTTTCGAAAATGCGGTGTTACCTAAACTTAAAGAAGCCATTGCCCAGCTACAAAGTATAGAAAAATATGAAACCGCTGTTAGCCCACTTGCCGAGCGCCTGCAAAGCTGTAACATTGAAATCAAAGACATTGTTGCCGAAGTTGAAAGTTTAGAGCAGCACACTGTATTTGATGCGTTAAGAACAGAAGAAATTAACGAACGTTTAGGGCTGCTATATGCATTGCAAAAGAAGCACCGGGTAAATAGTAACGCCGAACTTTTAGAAATTAAACACGATTTGGCCGCTAGGTTGAATGATATTTTATTTGCCGATGAAGATTTACTACAACTTGAGAAACAACTCGAAGCTTCTGAAACAGCATTGTTAAAACAGGCTACACAAATCAGCGAAAGCCGGAAAAAAGTGATTCCCAAAATTGAGGATCATATTGTTAAAACCTTAGCGGAAGTGGGTATGCCCACGGCTCAAATAAAAATTGAACAAAACGCTATAGGTAAAGGAAAATTTGATTTAAACGGAATTGACCAAGTTAGGTTTTTATTTAACGCAAACAAGGGGCACCAACTAAACGAACTAAACAAAGTTGCATCTGGTGGGGAGCTTTCGCGATTAATGTTGAGCATTAAATCTTTAATTGCACAAAAAACAGCTTTACCAACTATTATTTTTGATGAGATTGACACCGGCGTTTCGGGCGAAGTGGCAAACAGAGTTGGTTTAATTATGCAGGAGCTTGCCACCGCGATGCAGGTGATAGCAATTACACATTTGCCGCAAATGGCCAGCAAAGGTAAAGCACATTACTTTGTTCATAAAATTACTAAAGACAACTTGACTTACACCCAAATTAAACGTTTAACCCAAGAAGAGCGTGTTTTAGAAATTGCTAAAATGCTAAGTGGCGAGAACCCGAAAGCAGCTGCTTTGCAAAATGCCAGAGAGTTATTACAAAATTAATTGTCGTCACCTTAGTCAGCAACAAGAAAACGCATAGGCAAACACTTACAGTGCCTTCAAAAACGAAATATCACTTATTAAAAGGTACGCCATAAATTGCTTGATATTACTTAAACGCAATAGCTTTGATTGGCGAAATTCGGGTAACCAACAATGAAGGAACCAACAGCACTAAAATACATATCATTAAGGTTCCTAGGTTTATTAATAAAATATCTGAAAACGCCAGTTGAACGGGAATAAATTTCATGTAATATGATGCTTCATCTAACTTAAAAAAATGTGTTTGCTGCTGTAGTATGCCTAAGCCGATACCAAAAATATTTCCCATCAACATTCCAATACCTACCAAATAACTTGCGTTGTAAAGAAAAATTTTCCGTATTCCCCAATTAGTTTCGCCAAGTGCTTTTAACAGTCCAATCATGTTAGTTCGCTCTAAAATCATAATTAACAAGGCAGAAATCATGTTAATTACGGCAACAATCAACATTAAAACTAAAATAACCTGCGTGTTTACATCAAGCAACGAAAGCCAGTCGAATATAACCGGAAAGTTATCTTTAACACTCAGCGTTTTAATCTCCGGCGGCATAAAATCACTCAATTGGTAGCTATAATAATCCAGTCTTGAAAAATCGTTTATCCTTACCTCGTAACCGCCAACCTGCCCTAAAGTCCACTTATTTAATTTTCTAATTAAAGAAATATCACCAATTACATACGTTTTATCAACTTCTTCTACCCCAGTATTGTAAATACCTACAATCTCAAACTTCCGCTTCCGCAGAGATTCCTGTACAAAGTACATCAAAAAATCATCACCAACTTTCAGGTTTAAACGTTTTGCCAGCACATCAGAAATAATAATTTGCTTCTCCGAATTTACCGAGTCGGCAAAATTTATAGTTTTACCGGCAATTAAAATGTTTTTAAAAAAACTCCAGTCGTAAGCAGCATCAACACCTTTCAAAATCACACCCTCTACCTCTGTATTTGCCTTAATAATACCCGGTTTGTTTGCGAAAGGGACTATATGCACCACCCCTTTTAGCTGCAATGCTTTGCTAAGATTTTTCTTTGGAAGCACAAATGGCGAGTTTTCAAAAGATGCATTCAAATCATATTTAACAAACTGAATATCGCCGTTAAATCCTCTAACTTTTTCTCTAATCTCTGATTTAAAGCCTTTTACAATAGCTACGGATAAAATCATTACGCCTAAGCCTAACATAATTCCAACAATTGCAATGCGTACAATTAGTTTCGAAAAAGTGCGTTCGGCTTGTAAAGAAATGCGTTTAGCAATAAATAATCCTAAATTCAAGGGCTTTTTATTTTTGTTTATATTCGCAAATATGCAACCATTAATATAAAAACAGAAACTATGTTGTTTTTAAAAAAGAACTCTTACTATTTTACAGCTATCCCGCTAATAGCATTGCTAAGCTGTAACGCTTGTAGTGCCCACGTTGTAAAAGTTGAGAAAGCCGTTAAAACTGTTGAGACAAGCATTTCTTCTTCAAAAATATTAACTGGCGCCGACCAAACTAGCAAATATTTACCCTTGCTAAAAGGAAAACGTGTAGGCTTGGTGCTTAACCAAACCGCTGAAATTAACGGAGTAGCTTTAGTAGACACGCTAAAAAGCTTAGGCGTAAATATCAAAGCTATTTTTGGACCCGAACATGGTTTTAGAGGAACTGCAGATGCAGGAGAAAAAGTAGCCAATTATACCGATAAAAAAACTGGTTTTCCGGTAATTTCTTTATACGGTAGCAAAAGTGCGCCTACAAAAGAAGATTTAAGAAATATCGACATTGTTGTTTTTGACATTCAAGACGTGGGTGCTAGATTTTACACCTACACCATAACCATGGCGAAAGTAATGCAAGCTTGCGCAGACAACAAAATTCCGATGTTGATTTTAGACCGGCCAAACCCGAACGGAGATTTAATAGACGGACCAATTTTAGAGGATAAATTTAAATCTGGAGTTGGCATGCATCCCATACCTATTGCGCATGGTTTAACCAATGGCGAATTTGCGCAAATGATAAACGGTGAGGGTTGGCTAACAAATGGCGCTAAGTGCGAATTAAAAATTATAAAGAACGCAAATTATGCTCATGATTTGGAGTATATTTTACCAGAAAAGCCTTCTCCAAACCTCCCCAACAACCGCTCAATTTATTTATATCCAAGTTTATGTTTATTTGAGGGAACAGCGATAAGCCAGGGACGCGGAACAACTTTCCCTTTCCAGGTGTTAGGAAGTCCTTTATTAAAGGGAAAATACGAGTTTAGTTTTACGCCGAAAAGTATTAACGGGATGAGTAAAAACCCGCCTCTGGAAAACCAAATATGTTACGGGATTGATTTTAGAAAAGTGGATATACAAAAATTAAGGAACGCTAAACAATTAGATCTTAAAATTTTGATTAATTTTTACCAAGCTTATCCAGACAAAGCAAATTTCTTTACTCCATTTTTTAATAAACTAGCTGGAAACGATGTTTTAATGCAGCAAGTTAAAGATGGAAAAACAGAAGCCGAAATTAGGGCCAGCTGGAAAAAGGGTTTGGATGATTATAAAACGATGAGAAGAAAGTACCTGCTGTATAATTAAGGTTGAAAATAACATCATTCCGAACGAAGGGCGAGCATAAATCTGCAAGCAATTGAACACTGACCCCCTTTTTAATTGGCGTTTGTGCTTCCGGTAAAGACAGTGCTAAGGAACTTACAGATTTCTCCTATCGTCGAAATGACGTGGAAATAAAAAGAAAATAAAGATGAGAATTGTATTTATGGGAACACCCGATTTTGCGGTTGCCTCTTTGAAAGCATTATTAGACGCGGGTGAGAATATTGTTGGGGTAATTACAGCACCAGATAAACCTGCTGGTCGCGGACAAAAAATTAACGAATCGGCAGTTAAGCGGTTTGCAGTTGAAAACGATTTAAACGTTTTACAACCCGAAAAACTTAAAAATCCTGAATTTTTAGAACAATTAAAAGCGTTAAACGCTGATTTGCAAGTAGTAGTGGCTTTTAGGATGTTACCAGAAGTAGTTTGGGCAATGCCGAAATATGGAACTATAAACCTACATGCGTCCTTATTACCACAATACAGGGGCGCTGCACCCATTAATTGGGCAATTATCAACGGTGAAAAAGAAACTGGTGTCACTACATTTTTCTTAACTCATGAAATTGACACTGGAGCTATTTTGTTCTCTGAAAAAATAGAAATCACAGCCGACATGACCGCTGGAGATTTACACGATGCTTTGATGGAAACAGGTGCTGGTTTATTAACCGAAACAGTTTCTGCTATTTCTAAAAAGGAGTTTCAGGAAAAAGCGCAATCCAGTTTTGATGAAAAAGACCTAAAACATGCCCCTAAGATTTTTAAAGAAGATTGTAAAATCAATTGGGATAACAGCAATGAGCAGGTTTATAATTTCATCAGAGGTTTAAGCCCCTACCCTGCTGCTTTCACCACTTTCTTAGATAAAGGATTGAAAATTTACAAGGCCGAAAAAGGCCAAGAAAAACCTCAAATTAATCCGGGAGAGTTTTTATCTGACGGAAAAACATTTTTAAAATTTGCCAGCAAAGATGGTTTTATCTCTGTAAAAGAGATTCAGCAAGAAGGTAAAAAGAAAATGTTGGTAGAAGATTTTTTAAGAGGAATTAGGATTTGACACCCGAGATTTAAGTTAAACAGAGGATAGCTACCCATACTTAAAAACCGATAGTTTACGTGGCTAAAGTTTCATTTTTTTATTCAACTTATCCATTAAAAATCTAGAAACTTCATTAAAATACCGCTTTCGGTTAAAACCCATTACCCATTGAATCCCTTTTGCAGCGTTGGTAATAAAAACCTCTTCCACCTCGTCTAAAATTTCGGGATTAATTTGAGCCTCAATCATGTTCAAATCTGCGTCTTTCGCTAAATCCATCACCACGTTGCGCATTACCCCTGCAATGCACCCCTCGCTTAAAGCGGGCGTATAAACCTGCCCTTTGTACACTAAAAACACATTTGCACTTAATGTCTCGCATAAAAAACCATCCTGATTTAAAATAAATACCTCATCTAAACGCATCTGTTGTTTGTAAATTCCTGCCATTACATAAGGCAAGGCATTGCAGGTTTTCAAATTAGAAAGTTTATTTACAGGTTTACGAATGTCCTCGTAAATATCCATAATCAAGCCTTTGGCATTGATATCATAGGTTGGCGAATCGAGTTGGGATATTTCTAAAACATAAGCAGATTTATTTTGATTGGGTGTATATAAACCGCCAGCATCCCGAAAAACGGTAAACCTAACTCTAGCGTGTTTTGCAACCTTATTTCTTTTACACAGCTCATCTACTTTTTCTTTTAAAAAATAGGTATCGAAGTTAGAATAACCTTCCAACTTGAGTGTCTTCATCCCAAGCTGAAGCCTATCAGCGTGTAAATCGGCGAAATTTAATTTGCTGTTACCAACACGCATTGTTTCAAACAAACCGTCGCCATACTTAAAACCACGGTTTGCAAGCGTAAAAATTTTATCATCCTCTTCTAAAATCTCGCCGTTAAAATTGATAAAGTTTTTTTGCATAAGGCACAAATCTAAGCTTTGCTTTCTGTTTTTGCTTGCTAATCCGCGTTTTTAATATAATTTCTCCACTTCTCTAAAACCGCATTAAAATCTTGTGGCAATTCGGTTTCAAAATGTACATATTCTTTTTTTGTAGGATGGATGAAACCCAAAGTTTTGGCATGTAAAGCCTGCCGTGGCATCATTGAAAAGCAGTTTTCTACAAAAGTTTTGTATTTGGCAAACAGTGTGCCTTTTTTAATTTTGTCTCCGCCATAAGTGGCATCGCTAAATAAAGGATGCCCAATATGTTGCATGTGTGCCCGTATTTGATGGGTACGTCCAGTTTCTAGCTCGCATTGAATTAAAGTAACGTAATTAAAGCGTTCAATTATTTTATAATGTGTTACAGACCATTTTCCTTTTTCTTGGACATCATAAACGTCCATTATTTTACGGTCTTTGGCGCTTCTACCAATGTAACCCGATACTTGACCATCGCTCTGTAAATCTCCCCAAACCAAGGCTAAATATTGCCTGGTAATGCTGTGGTCAAAAAATTGTTTCGCCAAATGCGTAATTGCAACTTCGTTTTTACTAATTAAAAGTAAGCCCGATGTATCTTTATCTATACGATGCACTAATCCAGGTCGTCCGTTATTACCCGGTAATTGTGGAAGTTGGTTAAAATGGTAAACCAAAGCGTTAACCAAAGTGCCACTCCAATTGCCAAAGCCCGGATGAACCACCATTCCGGCATCTTTATTTACCAATAAAATATCATCATCCTCATAAACAATGTTAATAGGAATATCTTCTGGATAAACCTCCGTATCACGCGGAGGGTGCGGCATCACAATGCTAATTTCATCAAAAGGCTTTACTTTGTAACTTGACTTAACTGGCTTTTTGTTTACCAAAACAGTGTCTGCATCGATTGCGTTTTGTATTCTATTGCGTGAAGCATTTTCGATACGAGACATCAAAAATTTATCAATCCGCAGCAAAGACTGCCCCTTATCTACCACAATTTTTAGATGTTCAAATAAATCATTGTCTTCCTGCTCCAGACTTGCTTCGTCAAAATCCATTTCGCAAAATTAAACCTTTTAAATAAAACTAACTCATACAAAAAAAAGGGTATCATATTTGATGCCCGTCTCGTATTGTCTATCAAAATCAGAATTATGAAACAGCTTTCCAAAAACCTTGGCATCTTGTTAAATTTTTTTCCATTTCTAATTAGAAAGATCTACTTTCGAGAATAATTTAATTTATTCTTAACGAAATGAAACAGCTCTACAAATTATCATCCCTAACGCTTGCCATCTGCTTAGCTGCAGGGAGTTTAAGCAAAACCCATGCTCAGGATGTTTCCGAGCTATTAAAATCAGGCCCTGCCGATGCTACCAAGCTTGCGAAAGCGTATTTTTCGCCGGCATTTAAAGGATTTGGCTTTGGCATGAACAGCGCATGGTTTAACTCGGCAAAAGCAAAAAACCTTGGCAAATTTGATTTAAGAATTCAGGCAACAGGTGCCTTTGTGCCCACAAAAGACCAGTCCGTCACCTTAAGCAGCTTAGGGCTTTCAAATAAAGTGGGTTATCAGGCAGGCGCAACTACACCCACGCTCTTTGGTAAAGACGAGACCGGTGCAGAAATTTTTGTTAAAGATGATAACGGAAATGATTTACGAGATGAAAATGGAAATAAAGTATCATTTAACATGCCTAACGGAACCGGCTTTAACATTGTTCCGTCGCCACAAGTTCAGTTAACCGTGGGTTTAATTAAACACACCGAAGTTTCTGTACGTTATACCCCAAAGGTTAAGGGTGATGACTTTGGTTCTGTACAGGCGCTAGGATTTGGCGTGAAGCATGAAATTACCAAATATTTGTTTCCCGGCAAACTAGACAAGGTTATCCCTATTGATGTTGCCTTAGCGTTTGGGTACAACCAACTGAAATACAATTACAATATCAAAATGGCCGATCAGCTAAACGAAGACCCAAGTACTGCGGGACAGGATTTGAAGCAACGCGTAGAAGCAAAATTTTCTGGTTATTCTATAGACGCAATTGTGTCTAAAAAACTATCTGTCTTTACTCCTTTTGCATCCATAGGATATAACAGTGCAAAAACTGAATTGGGAGTTTTAGGAAAATACACCTTCCAGTCCGGTTATAACTACCTTCCCTCGCCGCCGGCACCGCCTAAGACTCCAAATACGGCTAGCCCGAAATACGACAGTGCAACAGACCCTATCAACATCAATCAAAAAGATATTTCTGGTTTAAGAGCCAATGTTGGATTCTCTTTACACCTGCTTTTCTTTAGATTATACGGAGCGTATAGCATTGGCGAATACCAAGCTGTAACTGCGGGTATTGGTTTTGGTATAGGTAAATAAAATATTGTTTCAACAACGAAGTCATAAATCCTGGTTAAATTCGCTTTAATCAGGATTTTTTTATTTAGATGATTGACCTAACGTTTAATAGCCCAGAGCAGGAAACTTTTTTTGAACCTATAAATAAGTACGGTATCCGGCTGTATTTAAAACGCGACGACTTAATTCATCCATTTATATCAGGCAACAAGTGGCGCAAATTAAAACATCATTTAATTAAAGCCGAGGCAGCATATAAAAGTCATTTGGTCACCTTTGGGGGCGCTTTTTCTAATCACCTATTGGCAACCGCCGCAGCTGGCGCAAAATTCAATTTTAAAACCACGGCTTTTGTACGTGGCGAAGAAGCGAACAACCAGATTTTAGATTTATGCCGGTTATTTGGGATGGATTTAATTTTTGTGAGCCGAGAAGCTTATAAACATAAAGAAGCCTTATACCAATCTTATTTTTCAACCCATAACACTACTTTTTTTATTGATGAAGGAGGCTACAGTTCTGATGGCGAACTTGGTTGTCGCGAGATTATAAAAGAACTGGAGCACACCTACAATCATATTTTTTGTGCTGCTGGTACCGGAGCCACCGCCGCCGGCATTATTAACGGAAATATGGAAGCTAAATCGCCAGCAGCGATAAACATTGTATCGGCATTAAAAGGCGGCGAATTTTTAAGAGACGAAATAAACAGTTTGCTAAAAAAAACCGAAACTTATCATCTACACACCAATTATCATTTTGGTGGCTATGCAAAAACGAAACCCCAGCTTATTGCGTTTATCAAAAACTTTACACAACAAACAGGAATATTAATAGACCCGGTTTACACAGGTAAAGTTTTATTTGCTATCAACGACTTAGCGCAAAAAAATTATTTTGAGCAAAATTCTAAAGTTTTAATGGTACACACGGGTGGCCTATTTGGAATTTTAGGAATGTCAGAAAAGTTTAAATAGCATTTATTTTGTAAGCAGCAGCCAGTTAAAACGCCCTAATTTGGCAATACAAGCGTTTTTCGGTAGCTTTGGTGAAAGTAAACTACATGTACAAACCTTCCATATCACCGCAACAAGTTAAAGAAAGCTTGGGCAAACACTTACTAACAGATGGTTACGATTTAATTTATGATATAGAAAAAAGTGACGGCGTACGCATGTATGATTCTAAAAACAAGCGATTTCTGCTTGATTTTTTCACCTGTTTTGCTTCTGTTCCTTTAGGTTATAACCACCCAAAAATGATGGCGGATGAGGAATTTAAAAAAAATCTTTTTTTGGCGGCTATAGCTAACCCTTCAAACTCTGATATATACACCACACAGTACGCCCAGTTTGTAAAAACATTTTCTGAAATTGGCATTCCGAGCTACTTACCCCATGCCTTTTTTGTAGCTGGCGGTGGTTTAGCAATAGAAAATGCTTTAAAAGCTGCAATGGATTGGAAGGTTCAAAAGAATTTTAAGAAAGGTTACCAAAAAGAGAAAGGAACAAAAGTTTTACATTTTGAGCATGCTTTCCACGGGAGAACAGGATATACCTTAAGTTTAACCAACACAGTACCTAATAAAACAAAGTGGTTTGCAAAGTTTGATTGGCCGCGGGTAAGTGTGCCCGTGATAAATTTTCCGCTCTCAGAAAAAAACCTAGCCGACGTTAAAGTCAAAGAGGCACTTTCTATTGCACAGATTAAACAAGCCTTTGTTGACCATACTGATGAAATATGCGCTATTATTATTGAACCTGTACAATCCGAAGGTGGCGATAACCACGTTAGGAAAGAATTTTTAGAACAGCTACGCCTTATTTGTGATGAAAACGCAGCTTTGCTGATTTATGATGAAGTACAAACGGGTGTAGGCTTAACTGGCAAATTTTGGTGTCATCAACATTTTGGAGAAAATGCCAGACCAGACATTATCGCTTTTGGTAAAAAAATGCAGGTTTGTGGCATTTTAGCAGGAACAAAATTAGATGAAATCCACGAAAATGTTTTTACAGTTTCTTCAAGAATTAACTCTACATGGGGCGGTAACTTGGTTGATATGGTGAGGGCAGGAAAGATATTACAAATCATTGAAGAAGATGATTTATGCGGTAACGCAACGGAAGTTGGAAACTACTTGCAACAAAGCCTAACGCAACTTGCTAATGAAGATGCCCGCGTAAAAAACGTGAGGGGTTTGGGCTTATTAACTGCCTTTGACTTTACAACACCTAACTTAAGGGACAGTTTTATCAAAAAAGCGATGCATTATAACGCGATATTTTTAGGATGTGGCGAAAAATCAATCAGGTTTAGGCCAGCCCTAATCATGCAGCAACAACATGTTGATGAGGGCCTTGAAATCATTAAAAAGGTTTTAAAAGAAATTTAAATCCCAATAAAATAAACTGGCACAAAAAGCTTACGCATTAAACCGTAAACGCTTAGCGCCTGTTTAAATTTGTAATGTAAAAACGGCTACAGATTTTGAGCGAAATAAGGCAAATTTTATAGCGATAGTCATCTGGAAAAGCGTAAGCACACGCCTTGGAAAACTTAGAAAACACAAAAGATTTAACACCGTTATAGCCGAAAAATAACATAAATAAGCTATTAGATGATTTTAAACTAGTTTTTAAAGTTTAAACCTTTTTTGGAGGCAAATCAAATGCGATGGCCTCATGCTCGAAATGACCTTTGTGGGCGCCATCACAAAATGGTTTGTTTTTAGATAAACCGCATCGGCAAAAAGAAATCACCTCCCTTCCTTGTAAATTATATATGTTTCCATCTTTATCAACAACTTCGAAATCTCCCTGTACCTTTAAGGAGCCATTATTGTTAACCGTGATTTTTGTTTTAGACATAATGCTGAATTTGAAACCGAAACTACTTAAATTTGACCACTTCTGGCCATTGTAGCAATAATATAGAATAATTCTAAAATTACAGGGTTTGCTCTTTTTGGATTCTTAACGTAAAAGCTTCTATGGTTTCTGTGGGTCTGCCAAGTTCATCCCAGGTAAACTGAGCTTCAAATTTCTCGTTAAAGTGATTTTTAGCGTTTAATAATTGATAAGCATAATTAAGTCGGGATGAAAACCTGCTCGCCAAAAACAAAGTAAAAATTGGCAGGCGCACAATATTAAGTTTTTTAAGGTGATAAAAGCGTTGAAATATGGTTAAAGCTTCTTCTGTGGTGTGGCTTTGCGGGCCTTGAATAAAATACTCCCGATTTTCATCGGTTAATAATTCAAAAGATTTAGATACCTGTTTAGCATAGTCGTTGGCGCTAATCCAAAAAAGTTTAACATTTGATTTGCCCACTAAATTTAACTGGTTAGCCTGCATAAAACCACCCTGTTTGGTAAGGTTTTCCATAAAACTACTGGAAACAAAAATGGTGTAAGGTAAACCCGCCCCCTTAATCAGTTGAACTGCTTTTTGCTTAGCCTGAAAAACCCACCATTTAAAAAAGCCTTCCTTTTGGTAATCTTTCACTATTGATGATAAGTATGCAATACGCTTAATCCCTACCTGTTTGGCAGTCTCTAAAAAATTCATCAAACCATCGGTTTCGGCGATAAAGCCTTTTCTGTTTGCGCCAGGCTTAATGTGCAGGTTCAGGTAAACAATTTGTTGCCCCTGCAATGCTTGTAGTAAGGAAGCTTTATCTTGTAAATCTGCATACACAATGCGTTGGGCAGGGAAAATAGCTTTAGCTTTTTTAACATTTCTTGAAATAATAGTAACGTTAAAACCATCTGAAATAAGCTGGCGAGCAACTGGCTTACCTAATAAACCGGTTGCGCCGATGATCGCTACGTTTTTCATGCCGAAAGTTGGTTTAAAACATTTGAAATACGCAGTTTCATGGTTTCATAGCTTGCGTAGCCTTTTGCAATCATGTAAAAATTACGATCGTTTGTTTTTATAAAAGCTGCTGGGTAGCCTGTTACCTGTAGCTGCTTTGCCAATGCAAATTCATAATAAGCCGCCTGCTTAAATTCTTCGCTATTTAGTTTTCCAAAAAAATCGTGTGCTTTAATGTCAAACTTTTCAACAATTTGCAGATAAGAATCGTTGAGCGATAAATCAGCACCGTTCCTGTATTTTTCTTTTTGTAAATCAGAGGCAAAAAGTACTGCCTTATCCGGCGCAAAAGACTTGAATACTGCCAACGCAACCGCTGGCTTTTCAGAACTTTGGACTTGCGTTCCTTCTTCTAAAACCTCCAAAAACTTTTCTCCAAAAATTACGCCTGCAGTTTCTTCGATACGGGGTAGATGAGTTTTAATTAGTGCCGCCGACTTTCCTATCGGCCCTTCCCTATCGCCTAAAATCATCCCACCAGAAATAACTTCAAATTTAAAATCATTTTTATACTCTTGGTATAATTTCGTCATCACATCGCTAAAGCCATAACACCAACCACACAGCGCATCGTAAACGTAAATAATCTCTAAGTTTTTGGTAACCATACTGCAAAGCTAAATCAAAAAACATATTCAAATGTTTGAGGATGGTCAAATGTGCTTTCCGCAGGTGTTGCAACCCACTATTTTTGTCGGATAAATATCATCTATTAAAAATTTTTAAATCAAAAACCTGCTTCAGACCAAATATTTGTTAAGTTTAGTTATCCGCATGAAAACGTTATTAAGTCTGATAAAAACTTGCAGAATTTGCGAGCAACATTTACCTTTTGGTGCTAACCCAGTGATGCTGGCTGGCGAAAAAAGTAAAATTATCATTGTTGGCCAAGCGCCCGGTAGAAAAGTGCATGAAACTAACATCCCGTGGAATGACCAAAGCGGCGATAATTTAAGAAATTGGCTAGGAGTAGATAAAGAGTTGTTTTATGATACGGATTATTTTGCATTAATGCCGATGGCTTTTTGCTATCCCGGAACAGGTAAAAATGGAGATTTTCCACCAAGAAAAGAGTGCGCACCAGCGTGGCATGACCAAGTTGCTGAACTAATGCCGCAGCGGAAGCTTTATTTATTGGTTGGCCAATATGCACAGAAATACTACCTCAAAAAAAATGTTAAATCAAGCCTGACGGAAACCGTGAAAAACTACCAAGATTACCTTCCTTTATACTTTCCACTACCGCATCCATCAGGCAGGAACAATATTTGGCAAGCTAAAAACCCTTGGTTTAAACAAGAAGTTTTACCGGCACTAAAAGATATAGTAAACGAAATACTTTAAACAAGCATTGCTCAGCTTAGCAAAAACTGCATCAAAACAAAACTTATGCTAGTAAAACCATTAGAACAAAAACATTGGGAACAAGTAAAAACAATATATAAATTGGGTATTGCCACGAAAACAGCAACCTTTGAAACCGAAGCGCCCAATTGGAAAGAGTGGAACAACAACCATTTGCCGCACTCTAGGTTAATATGCGAAGTTGATGAACGAGTTGGTGCCTGGGTAGCGCTAAGGGAGGTACAGAATGAATGTGTTGACGTTGGCGTTGCCGAAATCAGCATTTACGCACACCCTGCATGTAAGGGAATGGGTTTAGGTTACGTTTTAATGGAACATGTAATTAGACATAGTGAAGAAAACGGAATCTGGACTTTGCAGGCTCAAATTTTTGAGGAAAATAAAGCCACCATTAGGTTACACGAACATTCTGGCTTTAGAAGGGTTGGCTACCGCGAACGACTGGGTGTTTTAGATGGCATTTGGCACAATATTATTTTATTTGAGCGAAGAAGTAAAGTAGTTGGCGTTTAAAAGAAAATAAAATTAACCTACCTTAAATCAATTATTTAAGGGTAGTATATGGACAATTAATAAAGGCAGAAAGCTTACTCACTTTTATCCACAGCATCATTAATCGTTTTATTTATAGTTTGGATAAGCTCTAAAGCAGCCCCTTTCAGCTTCATATCTTTTTCGTAGGCAGCATCAATTTCAACGATTTTACTTTTCCGTTGATAATCATACTCAATTAAATATCGCGGCGACTTTCGTGATGTATCACCAATCATTTTCTCGGGCATGTTCCAAAAACCAAGGTCAACAGCTTTTCGGTGGAGGTATAACAAATCATCTTTAGAAAGCTTTATCGTTTTTTTAACCATAGAATCCCGATTGTTGACAAACTCATAATCTCCGCTTTTTGAGCTAAATTTTTTATCTAAATGCCCACCAGACTCGGCTTTTAACGTTATATTTTCAAACTCGGAAAATTTAAACGGCGCATTTTTTATCATGATTGAATAATAATAAATGCAGTACAGTAAAAACGGAACGGTGATACATATAATTAAAAAAACCTTTTTTCCTTTATCGCTCATCTTATAATTCTATTAAGTCTTCGTGGTTTGCGTTTTCCTCAAATTCGTTTTCCCATTTAGCAATTACTACGGTTGCTAAGCAGTTTCCCAGTACGTTTACGGATGTCCGGGCCATATCCATCAGCTCATCTATACCCAAAATAATGAAGATTGGCCAAACAGGTAAATTAAACGATGCTGCCGTACCTAAAAGTATCACTAACGATGCTCGTGGAACGCCTGCAACACCTTTACTCGTCAACATCAACGTAAAAACGATAACAATTTGGTGCCCAAACGTCATTTGAATACCTGCCGCTTGGGCTACAAATATAGCAGCTAAAGCTAAATAAAGTGTTGTTCCGTCCAAATTAAAACTATAACCCGTAGGGATTACAAAGGCTACAATCTTACGTGGCACACCAATACGCTCCATAGCCTCCATCGCTCGCGGTAAAGCGGCCTCAGAGCTGGTGGTGGCAAATGCGATAGAAACGGGCTCTGCAACAGCTTTCAAGAACTTTTTGATAGGCACACCTACAAAAAATGCAATCGGAAAGAGAACTAGCAACACAAAGGCAATTAATGCAACATATAGCGTAGCTAACAACTGAAAAAGATTGACCAAAATGCCCAAACCCATGTGGCCTACTGTAAACGCAATAGCCGCACCAACACCAATTGGAGCGAAATACATTACAATATTGGTGAATTTGAACATCACCTCTGACAAACTTTCTGCAGCTTTTAACATTGGCCTTCGCTTATCCTCCCGAACCATCGCTAAAGCAATCCCGAATATGATACTAAAAACCACAACCTGCAAAACTTGCCCTTCGGCGATGGATTTTGCGATATTTTCTGGAAATGCATGTAAAATTACATCGGTTGTAGTTTGAGCGGGCACATTCTCTAAAACCTCGTTAACAACCGCTGGCGGATTAATGCCAACGCCTGCTTTGGAAATATTGATTGCCGCCAGGCCAATAAACAACGCAATTGTAGTTACTACCTCAAAGTAAACTAAAGATTTCCAGCCCATACGACCAACTTGTTTCAGATCAGAATGACCGGCAATTCCATAAACCAGCGTTCCAAAAAGTAATGGTGCAACAATTGCCTTAATCATTTTAAGAAAAACTTTGCTCAAAACCTGCAGGTTGATAGCAATTGCAGGAAAATCATGACCAATCTCTGCTCCTATCACCATCGAAACTAAAATCCAAGCGGTTAAAGTTTTTTTTTGGAAAGCCAAAGCAATTAAAGTTGCGATAGCCAACCACCTGAATACTAACAATACAGGTTCGGCAATGTGGATGATTTGGTAATGGTTGGTGATGGTAAGCAAGGCTGCTATAAAAATTGCGAGCAGTGTGATTAACGGGATTGCCTTAAATTTCATTAATTTAGTTCGGATTTGTAAGATTAATTTAAACAAGCGCTAACAAAAGTAAAAAAATTACTGAGTTGACCAAGCAAATGATAGATAGCCCAAAACTAGCCGATTTAAAAAAGGAACTCAATTTTTTGCAAGCTCCAGAATTAAAAGAACTGTGCCTAAGGCTGGCCAAACATAAAACAGAGAACAAAGAATTACTACACTTCCTTTTGTTCTACACTGAAAAGAAAGAAAGCTACGTAGAAGATATTAAGCAGTTAATAATTAATGAGTTTGATAGCTTACACCCAAGTATTTATTTAGCTACCAAACAAATTAGAAAACTGCTTAGGCTTTGTAACAAACACATTAAATTTTTAGCCACCAAACATTTGGAAGCCGAAATCGCTTTGGCTTTTTGTAAAGAATTTATCACGCACCCTATCGTAAGCATTAATCAGAAAGCTACTTTGGCGATTTTAATTGGTCAGTTGAAAAGATTGATGAGGGTGATTCCGAAACTAGAGGAGGACCTTCAGTTTGATTATCAACAACAGTTTGATGAATTATTGGATTTATTAAAAAGCAAGAGGACGCAGTTTTCGGTAAGAGATCTACATTGAGTGTAACAATTTTATCCTGCTGCTATCTAAACCAAAATTAAATCGTCCAATGTCGGAAAAAGAGCAAGCCTTTCAGGAAATTTTTAAGGCTAATTCTAAAAAGATATATCACTTATGTTTGGGTTATGCCGGCGATAGCGATGCTGCCAATGATTTATTGCAAGAAACGTTTTTAAAGGTTTGGCAAAATCTGGAAAAATTTAGAAACCAGGCAATGATTTCTACCTGGATTTATCGCATAGCTGTAAATACCTGTTTAACCTATTTAAAAAAAGAGAAACGAACGGCAAAAGATGAGCTAACCCCTAATATCATTGAAACGGTTGAAGAAGAGGTTTCTGAAAAAAATGAACAAGTGGAAATACTTTATAAGTGTATCTCGCAGCTAGATGAGAATGAAAGAATTATCATTACCATGGTGATGGATGAAATTCCTTACCCAGAGATTGCCGAAATATCTGGAATATCAGAAGGAAATTTAAGGGTTAAAATACACCGAATTAAACACAAGCTTACCGAATTATATAATCAGCATGAAAGACTTTGATTCATTAGTTGGCATCTGGAACGAGCAAAAAACTGCTCCTAAGCTTGATTATAAAGAGATTATCACTCAGTATAAAAAAAGCAGGAACAAGTTAAGCAGCAAAATTTTAACCGAACTTTTAGCGATGGTGATTGCTATGTTTGTTATTGCTTACTTGGCTTTTAAAATTGATTTTGAATTATGGACCTCTTATTTTGGTTTGGTTACCATTTTCGGTTGTGGCGCCTACTTTACAATTATACAAATTATTAATTTAAAGCGTATTAACAATAGTAACACGCTTTTTGATAAGCCACAAGGCCATATCGCTTTTATAAAAAAATTTAGAAAACAACGCTATACCCAGCATACAAGAAACTACAATGTTTATACCCTTGCGCTTAGTTTGGGCACCGGACTTTTCTTTATAGAAATGGTTTACAAATTAGGCTCTTTGTATGTAATTATTGTTGCATGCGCTACGTTAGCCTGGTTTGCTATCTATTACTTTTATTTTTTAAGAAATTACATTAGAAAAGAAGATGAAAAATTTCAAGAGATGATTGACGATTTAGAGCGTTTGGACAAGCAGTTTAAAGATTTGGATTAATCCTGATAAAATTCAGCAAGCTATATTTCTAAAGTTAAGCCATCATAAGCTAGAGCAATACCATCAGGTAGTTCTTTCGAAACATCTTCAAACTTGCCCAAATTGTGGCTAATGTGGGTAAAATACGTTTCCTGTGCCCCTACCTTTTGTGCAAATTCAATTGCTTCTGCCAAAGTAAAATGAGATATATGCTTTTCTCTTTGCAGAGCATTTAAAACTAAAGTTTTAGTGCCTTTTATTTTTTTCTGCTCGCTTTCGCTGATGGTTTTAGCATCGGTGATGTAAGTAAAATCTTTTATTCTGAACCCTAAAACCGGCAATTTAAAATGGATGACTTCTATAGGTGTAAAATCAATAGTACCGATAGCAAATTTTTGAAGACCAATGGTGTGTAGGTTTAGCAAAGGAATTCCAGGATATTTAAAATCAGCAAAAATATAATGAAACTCCTGCTTTAATGCTTTTTGAACAGCAATACTTGCATAAACATCCATTGCAGATTTTTGCTTGAAATTAAAAGCTCTAACATCATCCAAGCCTGCAATATGGTCTTTATGTTCGTGTGTAAAAACCACCGCATCTAATTTTTGTACACCGGCCCTTAACATCTGCTGCCTAAAATCTGGCCCGGTATCAACAATTACAGTTTTATCATCTGATTCAATCAAAATACTGCTACGTAAACGCTTGTCTTGTAAATTGGTAGATTGGCAAACTTCACAATTGCAGGCAATAACAGGTACGCCTTGTGATGTTCCGGTGCCTAAAAATGTAATTTTCAAATTATGTTAGCTGTGTTAAAAAAGATATTTCGGTTAACGATAGTATAAGTATTTTAATTTTAGCCCACTTTTAACTTAATTCAAGTTTTGTTTGCTTAATAGCATAGTAAAAAGCTTTCTGCTTTTCTGATAGCCTACTTTCATTAGCATCCAAGGTTTTCAAAAGTTCAACCAAAGCTATAATTTTGCTTTCCATGTTAGAAAACTTATTTACCATCACCAGCTTACTATCTTCTATCAAACAAACTCCGGTTTTAAAGTTCCCTTTTTCGTAGCGCACTTTATAGCCTAACTCCTTTAATAAAATCTCTACTTTTTCTAGCGTATGGTTGGTAAAGGAAAGCTTCATCAAACAAATTACCTTAAATCTACTACATCAACCCCCGGATGCGCTTTTGCATCAAAAGAAAAGATACTATCACTTACTTTCACATTTGGTGTAAAAGATTTTACCAGATAAGTGTAAACATTGCCATTTTTATCATTAACCACAATGTTAGCAACCTGTTTGTTGGCCTTATCAATCCTTAACTTAATTTTAGAAAAAGAACGATTTTGCAGTGGCGCAAGTTCAATGTTTTGATATTTCTTTCCGCCAATGGTGGTTTCGCCCAGGTAAACATATTTAAACCCTTTCTCATACATGGTAAAAATTTTTGCCGGATTTAAAGCATTTGAACTGTTATCAATTTCGCTAATCTGGACCTCGTTATCATTTTTAAGAAAAGTCCATTGAACCTTACCATCAGAAATCAATTCCTGATTTGCAACAGCGACTTTGTATTTGTTAGCCTTAGATTTTGAGTATAAAGTACCTTCCTGACTTTCGTTAATATTTGCCTGGGGATTTTTGATTGTATATATAAACTCAGCTTTTACCACGTCGTAAGAGCGGTATTTCTTGCTCACACCCGCTAAAATGGCTTTTGCGGTAGCGTCTGATTGCGCAAAAGTGAGGTTAGAGATGGATAAAAATCCTATTAATAAATAAACTATATTGTTTCTCATTGTTTTAATCTTTGTTATCCAGGTTAGACAAGAACTGTTCCAACGAATATTCATCAGGAATCAAAACCTCTCTGGCTTTGCTACCTTCAAACGGCCCCACAATACCGCTTGCCTCTAACTGGTCGATAATTCTACCGGCCCTATTGTAGCCCAATTTAAGCTTTCGCTGAATTAAAGATGTAGAACCTTGCTGATGCATTACTATTAAACGGGCAGCATCCTCAAACATTGCATCCCTGTCTTTTGGGTCAAAATCTTTGATGCTTCCGCCATCTGCATCATCGCCAACATATTCTGGCAGTTCATAAGCCGAAGCATAACCGCGTTGCTCGCCGATAAAATCGGTTACCCTATCAACCTCTGGCGTATCCACAAAAGCACATTGCAGTCGAATTAAATCACTCCCGGTAGATAAAAGCATATCACCTTTTCCAATTAACTGGTCTGCGCCGCCCGAATCTAAAATTGTACGTGAATCTATTTTAGAAGTTACCCTAAACGCTAACCTGGCCGGGAAATTGGCTTTAATTGTACCCGTAATAATGTTTACCGATGGCCTTTGTGTGGCTAAAACCAAGTGGATTCCTATGGCCCTGGCCAACTGTGCAAGCCTGGCAATTGGCGTTTCTACTTCTTTACCGGCAGTCATCATTAAATCGGCAAACTCATCAATCACCAAAACGATAAATGGCAAAAACCGGTGACCGTTATTTGGGTTTAGCTTGCGTTTAATAAATTTTTCGTTATACTCTTTTAAATTTCTTACGCCTGCATCTTTCAACAAATCATAACGCTGATCCATTTCAATACATAAAGAATTGAGCGTATTAATCACCTTTTTGGTATCGGTTATAATGGCATCATCTTCGCCCGGCAATTTTGCTAAAAAATGCCGTTCAATTTTTTTAAACAAAGAAAGTTCTACTTTTTTTGGATCAACCAACACAAATTTAAGTTGCGATGGATGTTTTTTATAAAGCAGAGAAACCAATATAGTATTTATTCCCACAGACTTACCTTGCCCGGTGGCTCCGGCAACTAACATGTGCGGCATTTTGGCTAAGTCGGCTATAAACACTTCGTTAGAAATAGTTTTACCCAAAGCGATTGGCAAATCCATTGTGGTGTTCTGAAATTTTTCTGTAGCGATGATAGAACGCATAGAAACCATTTCTGGATGCGAATTTGGAACCTCGATACCAATAGTTCCTTTGCCCGGCATTGGCGCAATAATCCTAATACCTAAAGCGGCCAAACTTAAAGCGATGTCATCTTCCAGGTTTTTTATCTTAGAAATCCTCACTCCCGGAGCGGGAATAATCTCGTAAAGCGTAACTGTTGGCCCAATGGTGGCTTTTATTTTATCGATATCAATATTATAATTGCTTAAGGTTTCAACAATTTTATTCTTATTGTTTTCCAGTTCTGTGGTATCAACCGCTATTTTGTTTGAGCCATATTGTTCTAAGAGTTCTAAAGTTGGGTTTTTGTAGGATGCTAAATCTAAAGTTGGGTCATAAGAACCAAATTGCTCTACCAAGGATTCTGATTTAATTTCTTCCTCCGTTTTTTCGATACTCAACTCCAGTTCTTCGGGTTCAATAATTTCTAACTCCTTTTCCTCTGGCTTTTTAACATCTTCAAATACAGGCTTTATCACCTCTTCAAAACCGTCGTCTTCTAAGGTATTGTTCACTTCAAAAGTGCTTTCCGTTGGCTTTTCTAAAGGTTTTGGCGGCAAGGGAATATTTACCGCCGTGGACCGGTGGGCTCCAACTGCAACCGTTTTGTAGTCTTGTTCATCAATCTCTTCCTCATCATCAAAGTCAGCCTCGTCCAAATCGTCTTCGTTGATATCATTAGTTAAAGGCACAGCTTTGGGTGCTTTTTGTGGCAGTTTAAAATCGATATTGTAGGCAATTACCAAACAAGCTAAACCCGCAAAAAGTAAAATGCCGGCCACACCTGCCCTGCCCACTTGCGCTTCTAATAATAAGTTTGTGTAATACCCAAATTCTCCTTCTAAAAAATGAGGATAATCAGCAACGAAAGCATGAAAAAAAGCCAAGGTAACTGAGGTGAATACCAGCAAGAAAAAACAGTAAGCCAACGTTTTTGAAACTGATAGTAACTTAACTTTAAACAACAGCCGATATCCTAAAATAATAAAGATAAATACAAAGATAAAAGAGGCTATCCCAAACCACTCGTACATAAACTGGTGCGATAGTAATGCTCCTAGTTTCCCCGCCCAGTTTTGAATATCTGGGTTTAAAACACCGTTTGATTTAAGTTCTGCGCTGGTTTTAAAAAAGTTAGACCAGCCGCCGTTTGCATCTACCACGTAACTTTGGTCATCTTGCCAAGTAAAAAGGTAGGATGTAAAAGATATCAAAAAATACAAAGCCAGTAAAAGCAAGAACAGGCCGCTTATTTTAATAAACCTATCGTTGGTAAAGTTTAATTTTGGAAAGTTGCTGCCAGCTATACCGCCGATTGATTTTTTTCTGAACGGCTCGGCCTCCGATTTTTCTTCGCCTTTAAACGTATTTGTTCTAAACTGATTTCCTTTTGTTGGCATTCTTGATATCTATTTTCCCAACAAATATAATTTAATGATTAGGCTTTGCGAACAATATTTGTGTTAATTAAACAAATGTAGGCTTAGCTATTTTTTGATAGCGGGCGGTATTATAGCTTGGCAACCTTAAAAGCCAAATAGTTCGTTATATTTTTAGGTGCTTGTATTATGTGGACAACAGATGCCTACAAAATGCATAAAATTTATCAGCGTTAAACAATTGTTTTAATATAATCCGCTTGAAATTTTAAGCCGCTAAAGGTTTAAAATTTCTGAGATGGCTTACCAGCATCGCTAAAGAAGCTTGCCCTGCTTGGCTCAGAAACATTATTATCTGCTTAAAATGTGTATTTGAAAAAACTCTTACAAAACAATATTTTTTTCACTTGTAATTTATTTATATTATTACAGTTTCAAAAAAAAAATGGTGCAGGATATTCTAGAAGACTTGATAATAAATAATGACGCGGATGGAATTAGGAAACTTCTTGCACAAAATCCTGCATTGGTAAACTCAAAAACTAGTCATTCGGTTTCACCCTTAATGTTGTCTTGTTTTTTTAACAAGGCTAAAGCTACTGCCGTTATTTTAGAATTTGTAAAAGATATTTCGTTGTTTGAAGCGGCATCCGTGGGTAAATTTGACGAAGTTGCTCATCAGGTTTATCAAAATCCAGAAGCAATTGATAAGTTTTCTGAAGATGGTTTTACGGCTTTAGGGCTCGCCTGCTATTTTGGCAAAGATGAAGTTGCTCGTTATTTGGTGTTAAAGGGCGCAGATGTTAATCTACCATCGCAAAATGGTTTTAATGTTTTTCCACTCCATTCTGCGGTTGCCGGCAATTTTGTAAGCATTAGTAAAATGCTGATTGAAAACGGTGCAGCTGTAAATGTTGTGCAGCAATCTGGCTTAACGCCCTTACATTCTGCCGCACAAAATGGAAGTATCGAATTAATAATTCTTTTGTTAGAAAAAGGTGCGGATGTGAGTATTAGAATGGAAGGCGGAAAATTAGCGGCCGACTTAGCCAAAGAAAAAGGTTATGATGAAATTGCGGAGATTTTATCTTGAGACGGTTATTTGTTAGCGTCGCCATCAAGGTTTAATAATCGCCCAACCTTCTGCGTTTCTAATCACCAATTCGCCGTTTCCGCTTGGCACAATTCCTATAAATGGCAAAACTTGGTTTCTATTTAAACCTTGTTCAATCAACGAGTTATTACACTGCACCAAAATTACCCCCTTTTGCAGTAAATCTTTAAGCTGTGGCTCGTAAATACTTCCTTTCAACATTACCTTAGTTCCGGCGGAAAAAGCTACCACTTCTACTTTCAGTTTATTAATCAACCTGGGGTCGGCAAGTGCATTATTGATGTTTCTAAAAGCCTTATCCAAAACGCCGGAATCGTTGGTATCCAGCTGATAAACAGCATAATACTTCTCTCTTGCAGCAACAGCACCTGTGTAGTTTTGGTTTTTAACCTCCAAAGCAGAGGGCTTTAGCTTTTTACTACATGCGCCTAAAACCAACAAGGTGATAATTAAAGGGATTAACTTTCTCATTTTAAAATAGAAATTTACAGTAAAAAGGCAAAATAGCCTGCTTATCCTAAATCAAAAAAGAAGCCAAAGGATTTTTCTGAAAGACTTAAGTTATTGCTTTCTAAAAAAAGCAGTCCCGGCTATTTGCTCCAAATCCTCGCTTCATTGCATTCGCTGTGGGTTTTCCACTTCTATCCGGCTTAGGCACTCAGGTTCTTCGCAGTAAACAATAGAAAGTCGATCTCTTAAATAATTCTCAACACTCACCATTATTACTCTAACGGAATAAATCCCAAAAAATAATTTCACAAACGAGGGGTAACAAAACCAAAACTTGGTTTATATACCTACAGAAACCCTTTAAAAACAAATGTTATGAGTACAAGAGAATCAACCATCATCAACACGCTACTCAATGTAGCAATGGCATTAAGCCTCTTTTTATTAATTCAAATTTTATTTTAACAAAATTTTAAACCGGCAAAATTGATTGCCATAATTCAAAAAACATGAAAAAGTTAAATTTCACCACGGCATTATTAATAGCGGTAACGATAGGATTTACCGCTTGCAAAAAAAACAAAGTTGAACCAATTTCAGATATAAAAACGGCAAAAGACTTTACGCAAAAGTTGGGATCTCAAAAACAGACCTTCACTTTTAACACTTCAGATTTACCTAAAACCTTGAAGTTGACAAATGGAACTCAAATTACTATACAGCCCAACTCTTTTACCAAAAACGGTGAACCAGTAACCGGAGAAGTAAAAATAGAAGCTTATGAAATGTTAACACGTAGCGCAATTATATTAAGCGGAACAAATACCAATCATATTTCTGGTGCTCCGCTAATTTCGCAAGGATTTATTTTTGTGGATGCAAAAGTTGGCGGACAAAGCGTTGACAAATATTTACAAAAGCCTTTAAATATTAAAATACCAGCAAAAGGTAAAGCCTATACGCAAATTTGGGAAGGTGTTGAGCAGGTTGGTGAAGCACAACAAATGGCATGGCAAGCACCAAAAGCTGCCAATGGTCAAAACAACCAACGAGAGGTTAAAGCTATCGACGATAACTTTGCATTTGATTTTGGCCAATTAGGTTGGGTAAATTGCGATATTTTTTACAACTCCGCGGCACCTAAAACTACCGTGAGGGTATCTGTTTTAAACAACCCCGGCGCAATGGCAACTTTTAGAGGATTTACCGGTGAAACTTTTGTGTTCTTTTGCGCAAACGGAGATAACGTAGTTGCACAGCTTTACACACCTGATGGCGCTAACAAAGTGAAAAGTTATGATAACTCGATGCCAATTGGATCTGAAGGTAAATTGATTTCTTTCTCGATTAAAGATGGAAAGTATTATTTCGCTAAAAAAGACGTAACCATTACTGCCGATATGATCGAAAGTTTAACCTTGGTAGAAACCACCGAGGCAGCAGTTCAGGCAGAAATAAATGCGCTGAACTAAAAGATAAAACCCTGTGATTTAACCAAAAAACGGACTGCTCTGAAAAGACAGTCCGTTTTGTTTTGTTACGACGTTAATATTGAGTGATAACGAAACAGCCCAAAAATAGGTGTTCAGCCAAATGCCAACCTTGCGACTGAGGTGCTTCCTGCCGTCAGAATGACGAGAAAAAGTTATCACCTATTTATCCAAAGCAACCAAAGATTCTTCCAAAATTTGGATTTTGGCTTCGGCATCAGCTTTTTTATTCTGCTCGTTTGCTACAATCTCTGGTTTGGCGTTTTGCACAAAACGCTCATTCGCTAACTTCGCATTCACAGCTTTTAAAAAGCCTTGTAGGTATTCTATTTCTTTTTGTATGCTTGCTTTTTCTTCTTCAACGTTGATGTTTCCGGCTAAAGGAACAAAAAACTCATCTCTTCCGGCCATAAAAGTAGCAGCACCAGCTATCTTTTCATCTGTGTTGTTAAGTTGGGCAATGTTGGCCAGCTTACAAATAATATTACGATAAGCCTGATAATCAATTTCAGAATTTACTTTTACCGATAAATTCAACGCTTCTTTCGGAGAAATTTGCTTACTGTTTCTGATGTTACGTATTTCTGAAACAACTTGTTTTACGGCTTCAATTTCGTTCAACAGTTTTTCGTTGATTTCAGCAGGAGTTGGAATTTGCGCTACTATGCAACAATCTTTTTCTCCACGGGTTCCAAAAACTTCATCATGCCACAGTTCTTCCGTTAAGAAAGGCATAAACGGATGCAAAACTTTTAAAATTCTTTCAAAAAACTGGATACTTGCATCGTATGTGGCTTTATTAATCGGCTGCTGATAAGCTGGTTTTACCATCTCCAAATACCACGCACAAAAATCATCCCAAACTAATTTATAAGTCGCCATTAAGGCTTCTGATAAACGGTACGATTTAAAATTAGCTTCAATTTCCGCCAACGCCTCGTTAAAACGAGAATCAAACCAAGCAATCGCAACAGCGTTTACATTTCCGTTTGAAACTCCCTCTCCTTCGGAAAGGGCTGGGGCGAGGACTTCCCAACCTTTAATTAACCTAAACGCATTCCATATTTTGTTAGCAAAGTTTCTTCCTTGTTCGCAAGAAGATTCATCAAACATGATGTCATTTCCGGCAGGAGAGCAAAGCAACATCCCTACCCTAACGCCATCCGCACCGTACTTTTCAATTAAATCTAAAGGATCTGGCGAATTGCCTAAAGATTTAGACATTTTACGTCCCAATTTATCCCTAACAATTCCGGTTAAATAAACGTTTTTAAAAGGTGCTTCTCCTCTAAACTCGTGTCCAGCCATAATCATCCGGGCCACCCAAAAGAAAAGAATTTCTGGAGCGGTAACCAAATCATTGGTTGGGTAATAATAGTTGATATCGGCATTGCCTTTGGCTTCCGGATTACCGCAAACTGTTGGGTCAAAAACAGAAATCGGCCACAGCCAAGATGAAAACCAAGTATCTACAACGTCTTCGTCTCGGGTTAAATCTTGAGGTGTAAGGTTTTGGGTTTGAGGTGTAAGGTTGAATTGTTCAACAGCTTCTTCCGCAGTTTTAGCAACTACAACCGCTCCGTTTGGTGCATACCAAGCCGGAATTTGCTGTCCCCACCATAATTGGCGAGAAATACACCAATCCTTCACGTTTTCCATCCAATGGCGGTAAGTATTGATAAATTTATCTGGAATGAGCTTTACCTCGCCTTTATTCACATAATCCAAAGCGGGACCTGCCATTTCGCTCATTTTGCAAAACCACTGCATGGAAAGTTTCGGCTCAATGGCAGCGTCGGTTCTTTCAGAAAAACCAACTTGTGATTTGTAGTCTTCTACTTTTTCTAAATGACCAGCTTCATCTAATAATTTAGCAATCTTTTTACGAGCGATAAACCTGTCCTCTCCTACTAAAATCTCTGCTTTTTCGTTTAGTGTTCCGTTATCATTTAAAATATCGATAACCGGCAAATGGTGTTTTTGCCCCAATTCATAATCGTTTAAATCATGTGCCGGAGTTACTTTTAAGCAGCCTGTACCAAAATCCATGGTTACATACTCATCCAAAATCACGGGGATTTCCCTGTTAATTAAAGGGACAAAAACAGATTTTCCGTGTAAATGCGTGTAACGCTCGTCATTCGGGTTCACACATATTGCAGCATCGGCCATGATGGTTTCGGGACGGGTAGTAGCTATGGTTAAGTATTGAGTATCGGGTATTGAGTATGGAGACTTCTCGCGTTGTGTGTCTTGAGACTTGATACTCACTACTTGATACTTTATATAATAAAGCTTCTGGTTAACTTCCTTACGGATAACTTCTTCGTCGGAAACAGCCGTTAAACCTGCGGGATCCCAATTTACCATCCGTACGCCGCGGTAAATCAAGCCCTTTTTATGTAGATGGATAAAGGTATCGATAACCGCTTCGGATAAGGCTGGGTCCATGGTAAAAGCTGTCCGATTCCAATCGCAAGATGCACCTAATTTCTTCAGCTGATCCAGAATAATGCCGCCATATTTATCTTTCCACTCGTAGGCGTAAGCCAAGAATTCTGAACGGGAAATATCTTTTTTATTGATGCCCTTTTCTTTAAGCATTGCCACTACTTTCGCCTCTGTAGCGATAGAAGCGTGGTCTGTCCCCGGTACCCAACAAGCATTTTTACCGCTCATTCTTGATCTACGCACCAAAACATCTTGAATGGTATTGTTCAGCATGTGCCCCATGTGTAATACTCCGGTAACGTTTGGCGGAGGAATTACAATGGTGTAAGGCTCGCGATCGTCTGGGGTAGATTTAAAAAAATCGTTCTCCATCCAATACTGGTACCATTTATCTTCAAAATCTTTTGGGCTGTACGTTTTGGCAATGCTCATAAATAATTAAACTCTATTTTTTTCGAAACGCAAAAATAGGGTTTAATAGGGAGTTTAACCACAGGGAAATTTTTGTTTTTTCAATTTTCAACAAAGGGTACAGTGGCAGTTTTACGCAAAAACGGATCTGCATCAGTTTCAAGTATAGCGCTTACTTGTGCATTTGAAACCTTTTGGTGGGATGTTCTGATATTGAGCGCTAAATAAAAGATGTAAAACAAGGCTTTGACACGATGAGATTGACCTTGCTTCACAATCCATTTTTATTATTTATTTTAGCGAGATAAATAAAAGTCATGAGCTCCAAAAGAATTTTAATTTTAGATACCCACCAAATACAACAAAAAATCAACAGAATTGCTTATCAAATTTTGGAGGATAATTTTGATGAAAAGGAGATTATATTAGCTGGTGTGGTTGCTCGTGGCTATCGTTTAGCCCTTCGGATAGAGGATGTGCTTTCTAAAATATCTACGTTAAAAATAACCATTGTTAAGCTCGAATTAAATAAGGCCAGTTCTAAACTAGAGTCAGCAATTGACAAGCCCATTGAAACTTGTGCAAACAAGGTAGTTATTTTGGTTGATGACGTTTTAAACAGTGGAAGAACGCTCGCCTACGGATTAGGAGTGTTTTTAAATATTCCGCTTAAAAAACTACGCTCGGTTGTTCTTATTGATAGAAGTCACAAAAACTTTCCTGTAGCAACAGATTTTGTTGGGCTTGAACTTTCAACTGTTTTAAAAGAACATGTTTCTGTAATTCTTGACGAAGCAGAAAAAGAAGACGGCGTTTATTTAAGTTAGCAACTCACCTGCAAATTCCCTACTCGTCTATTTTAAAAAAACAACTTAAAGCGCTAAATCTCAAATTATGCTAGCTGGCTTTTTTAGAAAATTTGCTTGCCAAACCCGCATAAACGGCAGGCAAAACAGTAATAGCTATCACAATTAAAACAATAAGCGAGAAGTTGTTTTTAAAGAAAGCAAACCGCCCTAAAAAATATCCTGCAAACAGAAACAGTATAATCCATACAACGGCGCCAATGATATTTAAATAATTGAAACGAATACGTTCTAGCTTTCCGATGCCAGCTACGAAAGGGACTACAGTACGTAAAATCGGCAAAAAACGACCAATTATAATTGCCTTGGCACCGTGTTTTAAAAAGAAAGCCTGTGTTTGGTTATAATATTCTAATTTCAATATTTTATTTTCGGGCTTAAATACCTTAACGCCCAAATATCTCCCAATTTCGTAATTAACGGTGTTACCAACAACGGCGGCAATAATTAAAATTAAAGCCAAAAGGTAAATGTTCATACCGGTATCGCCAACAGAAACTAATGCACCTGCCGCAATTAGTAAAGAGTCGCCCGGCAAAAAAGGTGTAACCACCAAACCGGTTTCCGCAAAAATAATCAGGAATAAAATTAAATATGTCCAAACGCGGTAGTCTCTAATTATATCGCTCAAATGAACGTCGATGTGTATGATAAAATCGATGATATGTTTTAGTATTTCCAAGGCAATTAATTTTGCGCTAAGCTAGCAATTAGCTTTGATTTTTTTGTGGCTGATTTAGTGGCGAGCGTTAGAAAAAAATGCTTTACTTATCATTAAAAACCTTAAGCTCAAGTGCGTACTCACCTGCTCCTTTTACCAAACCTTTGGTCCAGAAAGTATAAATTTTTCCAGCTTGTAGCTGATAATTATCCAAGTTTGCAAGTTTAACGCTCTCGCCTACACTTTTTACCCGTAAAAAATAATTTTGAGGCTTAATTTTAACGTAGGCAGACGAAGTGCGGTAATTGATATTGCTGATTACATTTACGCTATCAACCAAGTTCTTTTGAAACACTAAATTCAAGTTACCAGCATCAGGCGAAACATTGATAAACCTAACGGTAGCCATTGTATCAGATAAAATCTGCATTCTATCTAACGTAGAAACGTAAATAAGAGAATCTTTTGCAGCCAGTCCTGATAAAAATAAAGTATAATCTGTACTAGGATTTAGGAATAAATTAATGTTTGTATTAGGGAGTACTGCATCATGCAGTTTAGTATAAACCTTACTTGTACCAGCAGCAACCTTATAATAGGCGCTGGCCTCTCCAAATCTTAAAGCCTGACCAGTTTTTAAAGAATCGTTGATAAAAAAACTAAACTCATTGTTTTCTGGCACTGCATTAACAATTCTAAGCCTAGCTTCACCCAGTTGAAGCTGTTCACCAACAGGTTCGCAGCCGGTGTAAACAATAACTAAGATGCTACACGCAAAAAACAGAATTAAGCTTTCTTTAATCTTAAACATTTCAAATGTTTTTTAAATGAAAAAGGCTTAGTTTATACACCAAGCCAATCTCGTGAAAAAACTATTTAATTAAGCGTGATTATTTAGCATCACAGGCATCACCAACATTAATATATCTTCATTTTGATCTTTTACCGTAGGAAACAAAATTCCGGCCCTGTTGGGAGTACTCATTTCAATAGTAATTTCTTCTCCGGCCAAATTGTTCAACATTTCAATCAAAAACTTTGCATTAAAGCCAATTTCCATATCGTCACCATCAAACTGGCAGCTAATACGCTCATGAGCCTCGTTAGCAAAATCAATATCTTCTGATGAAATGTTAAGCTCTGAACCCGTAATTTTTAAACGAACCTGATGCGTAGTTTTATTGGCAAAAATAACCACCCTTTTTAAACAGTTTAGAAATAAGGCCCTGTCTAAAGTGAGCTTATTTGGATTGTTTTGTGGAATTACTGCTTCGTAATCTGGGTAACGCTCATCAATTAAACGGCAAATCAAATTAATGTTTGAAAACTTAAAAAAAGCGCTTGTTGAATTGTATTCGATAGAAACATTCACATCTTCTGCCGGGATAGAAGATTTTAAAAGATTTAAAGCCTTACGTGGCAAAATAAAAGATGTAGCCTCGTCTGCTTTAGCGTCATTACGCCTGTATCTCACCAGTTTATGAGCATCTGTGGCAACAAAAGTTACATTCTGAGGAGATAGTTGGCAAAAAACACCCGTCATCGCCGGACGTAACTCATCATTACTTACGGCAAAAATTGTTTTGTTAATTGCTTCTGCCAAAACAGAAGCTGGTAAATTAACCGAGGATGCATTATCTACTGTCGGAATTTTAGGAAAATCCTCACCGTTCTCGCCGCTTAACCGATATTTACCATCGCCAGCACTTATTTCAATAGCAAAAGTATTGTCATCTACAGAAAAAGCGATGGGCTGCTCTGGCAAAGTCTTCAACGTATCTAACAATATTTTTGATGGAACGGCAATTTTGCCGCCTTCTTTAGACTCAACCGCCACAGAAGTGGTCATGCTGGTTTGTAAATCTGTTGCAGAAATTATTAGGGTGGTGTCCTTTATTTCGAATAAAAAGTTTTCGAGGATAGGTAAAACCGCACTATTGCTTAATGCACCACTTACCGCTTGTAAATGTTTAAGTAATGTTGACGTTGAAACAATGAATCTCATTTTTATAGTCGTATTTTGTTTAGGGCTTTAAAAAACAAAAATAAGAAATTTAAGCCGCATACTTTCTTTTGCGATAAAGATGTTGAAAAATTCCGAAAAAGACTAAAATTACCATTGGAATTAGCGTATTAATTAGTTGCCATTTTAGTTTATCAGCCACTAATTTGCCTTTATCAAGCAACCGCAGTTTTATCTCTTTTGAACGCAAAGTAATTAAGCCCGAATCATCTGTAAGATAGTCTACTGCGTTTAACAAAAAAGTTTTATTGCCATAGGTTTGTTGGGTATATTTATCAAAACCTAAAGGAAAAGCAGAACCATCTTTTCCGTTAACCTGGCTCTTAAAAATATCGCCATCGCTAAATACTAACATTTTTGTAAATGCGCTCTTTTTCATGGTTAGGCCTGTTAAATTTACACCAGCTGGCACTGCCTGCGTAAAAAAATTAGACTTAAAATTACCTTCCAGTAAAACACAAACCGGTTTTGGCACACTTTGGAAACGTTGAGGATCAGGCGTATCTTCAATCATTTTTAAAGAAATAATTGTGGGTGTTTCCAGCTCTCTGTTAAAAGGAGAAGTTGTTAGCAGTACTGTGTGCCTAATATTTGGAACAGAAATAGTATCGATTGTGTTAATAAATTCTGTTTTGATTCCATCAAGGTTTTTAACCATCGGATGCTTGCTTACTGGCATAATTAGCGGATAAAATAACCATGGAACCAGTTGAATCTGCGGCTGACCGCCAACCAGGCCAACGTTTACCGGAATTTGCGCACAGTTCATATCGCCAACCAAATCATAATTAATGCGTACGCCGTAGGTAAAAAGCTGATCGTCTAAATTTAATTTCTTTGGGAAAGCCAGCTGCTCTTGCCGGGCACCATTCCGCATACTGTCTAAATCTGCATTTACCTGGTCAATGGTCCAGATAATTTTACCGCCATGCATTAAAAACTGGTCTATCTTGTATTTTTCGATTTCAGAAAAAGCAGTTTCAGGTTTAGCAATCACCATTACTTTTAGTTTTTCTAAGCCGCTGTTGGTAATGTTTGCAAGGTTAATTCGCCCCACTTCGTAGCCGTCTGCCAAAGCTTTCATCGCATCCTGAAGTTCTAAATCGCTTAACTCGCCGTTACCTTCTGTAAAACCGACTCTCGGTTTACCGCCCGAAACTGCTTTTTTAATGGCCGAAGAAAACGCGTATTCTAAATTTTGAATTGAATTGTTCAACACCTCTTCTGGCGAAATTCCAATCCGGTTTTGTAATAAGCTTATTGGAATACTCTGGTTTCCAAAACTAACCATAGCAGCCGGAAAAATTACCTTTTGGCTAATGCCCGATTCGGTTTTAACGCTCAAATTTGTGGGTTCAATCCCCTTTTCACTCAATTCCTGATAAATTTTTTCCTGCTCTTGCTGGCTCTTGCCTGCTACCGGATTTATAAATTCAAATTGAATATTATCGCCAGCGTAGGCTTTATAATCTATCAGCAAATCTTCGGTTGCCCTGCTCAAACGTTTAAAGCCAGCCGGAAAATCGCCCTCTAAAAAAACAGCAATTTTTACGGGTTCTTTTAGGCTTTCTAAAATTTTAATGCTAACTGGCGAAATGGTAAAACGTTTTTCCTTGGTAAAATCAATACGGGTAAAGGCAAATTGAGAAATAACGTTTAGAAAAACAATAATTACGAGTGAGCAAAAAAGCTGCAGAAGGTCTTTTTTTTGTTGTTGGTTTACCATTTTCTACCTCCTAAAATTGTTTTTGTGAGTAGTAAAAAAACAGAAATCACGCTCAAAAAGTAAATAAAATCGCGTGAATCCAACACGCCGCGACTAATAGATTGGTAATGTTCATTTATGCCGAGGTTGATCAAAACGCTATCAAATTTTTGTAGGGATAAAATCTGACTAGCCGAATCAAATCCGCTGAAAGCAAAAAAACTGAGAAAAACAGCAATGGTAAAAGCGATAATCTGGTTTTTACTGAGCGATGAAGAAAAAATCCCTATCGCAACAAAAGATGCGCCTAGCAAGAACAGGCCAATATAAGAACCAGTAACTGCGCCAGAATCTATGTTTCCTTTTACTACGCCTAACTGATAAACCGAAATATAGTAAACTAAAGTTGGCAGCAGCGCAAATAAAACTAAGGTTAAGGCAGCAAAATACTTACCCAAAATAATTTGCCAATCTGTTAGGGGGCGGGTTGCCAAAAGCTCAAAAGTACCTTCCCGTTTTTCTTCTGAAAAAGTACGCATGCTAATGGCCGGAATCAAGAACATAAACAAAAAAGGAACTGTAGTAAAGAGGCTATCTAAACTGGCATAACCATATTCTAAAATGCTGGTATCCGGAAAAACCCACAGGAAAAGACTCAAAACAACTAAAAACACACCAATAGTTATATACGCAACCAAAGAGTTGAGGTAAGCAAAAAGTTCTTTCTTATAAATGGTAAACATTTAATTTTTGGTTTTTAAAGGTTAAGCCAATTCTTTGGTTAGTTTAACAAAAATGGGTTCCAAAGTTTTTTCGTTATGACTTGTTAAAAGCCCATGTAATGTATCATTAGCCACAATTTTACCTTTGTTTATAATTACTATCTCATCGCAAATGGCTTCTACTTCTTGCATAATATGAGTTGATAACACTACAGTTTTTGTTTTTCCTAACTCTTTAATTAAAGCCCTAATTTCTATAAGTTGGTTTGGGTCAAGGCCCGATGTTGGCTCGTCTAAAATCAACACCTTGGGGTCGTGAATGATAGCTTGAGCTAAACCAACGCGTTGTTTATAGCCTTTAGAAAGCTGCCCGATTTTTTTGTGCTGCTCTTTTTGCAAACCCGTAAGCTGTATAACTTCTGCAACTCTATTTTTTAAGTTTTGCAAACCATAAACCTCGCCCACAAAATTCAAAAACTCTTTTACGTACATTTCTGCGTAAAGCGGATTATTCTCGGGCAAATAACCTATATTTTTTCTAACTGAAAGCGAATTATCAGCTACGTTAAAACCGCAAACCTGTGCGTAACCAGAAGTTTGTGGAATATAGGAGGTTAGCATTTTCATGGTGGTAGATTTTCCGGCACCATTTGGCCCTAAAAACCCTAAAATCTTACCCGGGTGGGCTTCGAAAGAAATATCGTCAACTGCTTTTTGTAAGCCGTAATGTTTACTAAGTGCTTTAACGCTGATGCTCAAAACCTATATTTTTATTTAAATCCAAAGCTATAAATTTTGATTAAAAACCTTGTTTACATTTACATATTTTAACATAGCATTAAATCATCGTTTTATTACCTTTGATTATGAATATTTTTAATATCCAAACCGAAACCGAGTTTAACCATGTTTGTTTGGATGTTTTTAAACTACAATACCAAACTGTTGCTGTTTATAAAGATTTTGTAAACGCGTTAAAAATAAAACCCGATAACTTAAGGCACTATACCGAAATTCCTTTTTTGCCAATTTCTTTTTTTAAAACGCAGCAAATCATAGAAGACTTGGCTTTCGCTGATGTTATTTTCTCAAGTTCGGGTACAACGGGAGCGCTCAATAGCAAACATTATGTACAAGACGCAAAACTTTACCAACAAAGTTATTTAAAAGCTTTCAGCCTGTTTTACGGCGACGTTGAAAACACATGTGTTTTGGCCTTACTTCCTAGTTACCTTGAGCGTGAAGGTTCCTCGCTTATTTATATGGTGGAAGATTTGATAAAAAAATCGAAACATCCGAAAAGCGGATTTTTTTTGCATAATCATGCAGAACTGAACGACACTTTGACTTCGCTAAAACAGGCGAATCAGAAAACAATTTTAATTGGGGTAACTTACGCACTTTTAGATTTTGTAGAAAAATACAGCACCCATTTCCCCGATTTGATTGTTATGGAAACCGGTGGGATGAAAGGACTGCGTAAAGAAATGGTGCGTGAAGAACTGCATCACATTTTAAGCCGCGGCTTTGGGGTTGCAAAAATACATTCTGAATACGGGATGACAGAGCTACTCTCTCAAGCTTACTCCAAAGGCGACGGCCTTTTTTCTACTCCGCCCTGGATGAAAGTGCTGATTCGTGATACTAACGACCCTTTTAGTTTTTTAAGTGATGGAAAATCTGGAGGAATAAATGTGATTGATTTGGCCAATATGCACTCCTGCTCTTTTATTGCCACTCAGGACCTGGGAAAAATCCATCAGAACGGGCGTTTCGAAGTTTTGGGAAGATTTGATAATAGCGACATTAGAGGCTGCAACTTATTGGTGATGTAATTTTTTTACAGCAGCCTATCGTCAAAAGAAAATTTTACTTTTTCCAAAAGCTTAATGTCTTTAACAGCCAAATGAAAGGGGTTGGCTACATAATTAAAATCGCCATTTACGCTTGCCGAAGGTACTTTTAAAAGTAAAAAATCATTCTGTTTAAAAAACAGGTTTCCCATTAATTGTGTACGTTTTAACAAGGGATAAACCTGCCATTTTTCAGGTAAATCATCTGGATTGAACTCGGCAAATTCTGTATCAACTTCAAAAGTTTCCATACAGTAATTTTTCGGAAGCAGACCTTTAGGTAAATTTACCAACACTTCTAACACAGCCAATGCTCTGGTACTTGCAAAATAAACGACTGCTCTGATTTTTTAATTTATTTCAAACTAATCAAAAAGTAATTTTTCTTTCCTTTCTGAATTACAACGAACTGATTATTAATTGCTTCTAATTTATTCGACGTTAAATCCACACTGTTAACCTTCTCTTTATTGATAGAAACACCACCTCCGGCAATCATCTTTTTAGCCTCACCCTTTGATGAAAAAATAGGGGCTTTTTCTGCGAGCAATGTTGGCATATCGAAACCTTCTTCAAATTCGGCCTTTGAAACTTCAAATTGCGCAATTCCTTCAAAAACTTCTAATACTTGCTCTTCGTTCATTGTTTTTAGGAAATCCAAAGAACCATTTCCGAAAAGAAAATCGGTAGTACTTAAGGCCGTCTGTAAAGCTTTTGCACCATGAACTCTTTCTGTTACATCTTTTGCTAAAGCTTTTTGCAAAACCCGTAAATGTGGAGCCTTAGCGTGTTCTTCAACTAAATTATCAATCTCTTCTTTATTAAAAAAAGTAAAAATCTTGATGTAATTGCTTGCATCATCATCAGAAGAGTTTAGCCAGAATTGGTAAAATCGGTACGGACTCGTTCTTTTCGCATCTAACCAAACGTTTCCTCCTTCGGTTTTTCCAAATTTAGTTCCATCGGCTTTTTTTATTAGTGGCGAAGTTAATGCAAAAGCATGTCCCCCCTCCTTTCTTCGGATGAATTCTGTTCCGGTTACAATATTCCCCCATTGGTCAGAACCGCCCATTTGTAAAACGCAATTTTTGTTCTTCCATAAATGATAAAAATCATAGCCCTGAATCAACTGGTAAGAAAACTCAGTGAAAGACATCCCAATGTCGCTATCTAAACGCTTTTTAACCGAATCTTTAGACATCATATAATTTACGGTGATGTGCTTGCCCGCATCCCTAATAAAATCTAAAAAACTGTAGTTTTTAAACCAATCAAAGTTGTTTACTATTTCAGCACTATTTGCACCGCAATTAAAGTCTAAAAACCGCTCTAGCTGGGCCTGGATACCTTTTAAATTAACAGATAATGTTTCTTCTGAAAGTAAATTGCGTTCCTGCGATTTGCCTGAGGGGTCGCCCACCATACCTGTTGCCCCTCCAACCAGTGCAAAAGGCTTATGCCCGGCTTGTTGAAACCTCACCAAAGTAAAAATTTGCAATAAGCTACCTACGTGTAAAGAATCGGCTGTTGGATCAAAACCAATATAACCGCCTTTCATCCCCTTTAAAAGTTCTTCTTCTGTGCCCGGAGTAATATCATGAAGTAAACCTCTCCAACGTAATTCTTCAACAAAATTCATTTTTATGGGTATTTTAAAATTTATGCTATCTTAGAAAAGCGCAAATATAGGATTTTACCTCCCGAATGAGGCATTCACCTTGTAAATCATTTTTAAACTAACTAAGCGCTGCTAAACTTTAAATACTTAAAGAAAACCAAATCCGGAATAATAGTCTTTAGTAATTGACCGTATTATTTATGAATTTTTTGTCGCACTATTATTTTGATAAAGATAAAAACAGCCCCTACGAGGTTTTTGGAATGCTTTTGCCCGATTTATTAAAAAACGCCGATAAAAGTTGGACCATACATCCCGAAAAAAAAGAACAACTATTTTTAAAACACCCTAACCAGGCGGCTATCCTTAAGGGATGGAAAAGACATTTATTGGTTGATAGGATTTTTCACAACTCCCCATATTTTAAACATCACCAACATCAATTAAAACTATCTTTAAGCCAGGCAATTACAAGTTCGCCGGTTAAACCCTTTTTTATTGGCCACATTGGAATAGAGTTGTTGTTAGATAATTTATTGATTACCCAAAAACTTCTTTCTGTCGAAAAACTTTTCGACCAATTAAAACAAGTTAGCGAAGCCGAAATTGAACTGTTTTTAACATTTAATCAGATTCCGGATCAGCAAAAATTTCTTCGGTATTTTGATAGTTTTATCACCAACCAATACGTTTACAGCTATGCCGAAGAAGAAAAAATAACCTACGCCATTAAAAAAATTTGTATGCGTTTGTGGGATAATCCGTTTACGGCCGAACAAGAATTAGCTATTACCGAGCGTTTAATAGCTTATAAAAAATGTTTACGCAAAGATTTTATAATTATATTTGACCAAATTTCTGCACAAATAAATTGATGACGAAGCGCCTGTTTTTCTGCCTTTTACTAAGTTTTCCGTTATTACTAACTGCCCAAAGCAGAAAATATTCTAACGAATTTTTACAAATTGGAGTTGGCTCTAGGGCTTTTGGGATGGCCGGAGCCGTGGTAGCTTCCTCTTCGGACGTTACATCTGGTTATTGGAATCCTGCTGGTTTAATGAGTATGAAAAGCCAAGCGCAAGCCAGTTTGATGCACTCCGAATATTTTTCTGGTATCGCAAAATACGATTATGCCGGATTTTCCACATTTGTTGCGGATAATACGGCTGTTGTGGCTGCCTCTTTAATTAGATTTGGCGTGGATGATATTCCGGACACTTCTGAATTGATTGACGCCGACGGAAACATTAATTACGATAGGGTGAAATCATTTTCTGCCGCAGATTACGCCTTTTTATTTAGCTATGCCAAACAACATAAAAAAGGAGATAAAAACGGTTTAAACTATGGTGCAAACGTTAAAATTATCCATCGTAAAGTTGGCGACTATGGTAAATCATGGGGTTTTGGTTTAGATGTGGGTGCGCAGTATAAGTATAAAAAATTCACATTTGCCGCTGTTGGACGCGATATTACTACCACTTTTAATGCATGGAGTTACAATCCAGATAAATTTTCGAGCATATACACCGCCACCGGCAATGACATTCCAAAAAACTCTACAGAAACCACCTTGCCACGCGTAATTTTAGGTACCGCTTATGATACTCAAATCACCGAGAAAATTGGTTTGCTTGCAGAGGCAGATTTAACTTTTACAACAGACGGAAAACGAAACGTTTTAGTTTCTGCAAAACCTATTAGTATTGACCCAACGATAGGCTTAGAGGCTAACTACAAAAAAACAATTTTTTTGCGTACAGGCGTTGGCAACATCCAAAAAATAACTGACTTCGACGGCGCACAACAATACCAATTTCAGCCAAACATGGGTTTAGGCATAAAAATCAAAAACTTCTCGGTTGATTATGCGCTCACCAACATCGGTAATCAAAGTGACGGATTGTATAGCAATGTGTTTTCTATCAAATTAGATTTTGATAAAGGCAATTGATGGCGCATTTTATTACTACCATTGGTTTAATTGCAGCTTTTTGTACCACTGTTTCTTTTGTTCCGCAAGCCATTAAAATTATTAAAACAAAAAACACCCAAAGCATTTCGCTATGGATGTATGTTTTATTTACCACGGGCGTAGCGCTATGGTTAATTTACGGAGCTTTTATACAAGACATACCGGTAATGGTAGCCAACGGTGTTACCCTAATTTTTGCCGGTAGTATTTTGTATTTTAAAATTAAATATCCTTGAGTAATTACAAACTTGCCATGTAATGCTTAAACTTAGGCAATAGCAACTTATCATACCCATAAACATCTTTTGAAACGATAAGTGTACCGTCGTCATTAGTCCAGGCGGTGTAGTATGAGATAAAAACCGGAACCGGATTTTTAACCATTTGCCACCTGGCATCTACCTGCTGTCCGTTTGCTGCAGCTTGAGTCTCTTTGATTATCCTTTTTGTTTTAGCATCGTCATTTAAAAGAAACTTTGCAAGCTCCATTGGTTTTTGAACGCGTACACAGCCGTGGCTCACCGCTCGCATATCTTGATTGAACATAGCTTGAGCTGGCGTGTCATGCAGATAAATAGCATAAGGATTTTGAAAAATAAATTTGATTTGCCCTAAAGAGTTATCTGCCCCAGGGTTTTGTTTAAATGAGTATTGGGAGATATCTACATTGTTCCAATCCACATCTGGCGAATTTACCAATTCACCATTTTTGTAGGCAACCATATTTTTAGATTCGAGATAATATGGGTCTTTTTGTAAACTGCTCAAAATCTCTGTGCTTGCAATGCTTTTCGGGATATTCCAAACGGGGTTTACCTGCATTCTATCAATCATTCCGCTTAAAATAGGCGTTTCGTGTCCGCCAGCCTCGCCCACACAAACTTTCATCTGCAAATCGGTGGTATTGTTTTCAATCAACCTTAAACGATATTCTGGTATATTAACTAACAAATACTTTCCTTTGTATTCTTTTACCGGCCAGCGTAAACGTTCCATTGATAAGTAAATTTTTTCTCGGTCTTCTTTACTCAGTTTTTGAGTAGTTTCCGGCTTGTCATCGTTAATTAACAAATTCATCAAGCGCTGATAATAGCCATTTTCCGGTTGAATATCTGCCAAAAATTTTTTGATATCAATTTGATCTAGCGCTGCTTGCGCTTCAATTATCTGCGGCCGCTTAACATCAACATAATATCTTTTTAACACCGTTTTTGGATTTACTGCTCCGTATTTTAAAATTCCAGCGTAATTAATTAGGCCATCTGCCGCATACAACTCTAATTGAGCAAGCACCGGATAACTCTCTGCAACATTTTTAAATTTTTTGGTTTTCACCTCGTTTAGCAAATCTTTAATTTTGCCAGCATGAAAATATTCTGGATTTAACCCATGATACTTGGCGTTTGCCAAATAAAGGTGCAGCGTATCCAAACCGCCCTTCACCAAAAAATCGCCTAATAAGGTTAGCCCTTTATCTTCCTCTTTGTAAATTTTACTAATCCAAACTGGATCATGCAATTGAGGTTTTAGCTTTTGGTATTCTTGCTTAAAAACTTTGTTATAAGCGGTGGTATCAAAATCTTTGTATTTTTTACTTTTAAAAGCTTTGGCTAAATCACGCCCAAACTCTTCGTGTCTGCCCTTAGAACAGGACACTATAACGAATAAAGACAGGATAAAAAGTAGTGGTATTTGTTTAATCTTCATTTTAACTTATTTTAATGCGTGTTAAACAATTTTAATGCCTTTATAAAATACACGAGGCTCGCCAAACTAACATCAATAATTAAAACAGTTGCGCTACTTTATCGTTTTAAACAGATTATAGAATATTTTGGGTACGCAATTTGACATAGAATCAAAAATTTAATATTATGATTATTCAGGTAAATACAGACAACCACATTGACGGTAAAGAAGAGCTTAACACTTACATTACAAATTTATTTAACGAGAAACTACAACGTTTTGATAGTCAGCTTACCCGAATTGAAGTTCATTTAAGCGATGAGAATGGTGGCGAAAAAGGCGGTGCTAACGACAAGAAATGTAATATTGAAGCTAGGCTAGAAAATACCGATCCTATTTTTGCAAGTGCACAGTCAGATGATATATCAAAGGCGATTCACGAGTGCTTACAGAAAATTAAGCGAGGTATAGAACACCAGACTGATAAAGTTAAAAATTAAAAAAAGAGGCTATGCCTCTTTTTTGTTTAAAAAGTACTTGAACCAATGTTAGATTTTGGTATCCACAGAAGTTCAATCAATTAACAGATGTTGGTAAATTGATACAAAGCTTTACCTTGCCATAGCTATATTAGCGATTGATTATGCCAGTATTGCTAAGGATTAATTATAATAATTCAGATTTTATTTTTCAGGTATTAACCGAAAAACCATCTACACAATTACAACTTGAAATTTTTTTGGGTGGTAGTACCTTTCTTTTTGTTAAAACGGGCAATTATTGGATGCTGGATGCACACCAGGATTTATCGGGCGTTGATTTTGGCCTGATGGAAGCAATTGCAAAAGCTTTAGCACTTAGATTTCGGGTAAGCAGCTCAAAATTAGTAGGCTAAAGATTGCTTAGCAAAGCTCAAAAATTGTTACTTCTTTATTATTCATAAAAATACTTTGTCCTGCATTTTTGTTAATTAGAAGCTTAGCTAAAGGTGCAAATTCAGAAATCATCATACACGAATGCGTTTCAAAACTAACTTCGCCCAAACTAATTGAAATGTAAAAAGTACCGATGCTGGTTTTAACGATACAGCCTTTTGCAACCTTCTCAAATGTTTTGTTTAAATCAACCGCTT
>DASVGY010000197.1:0-5538 GCA_036379295.1 Pelobium sp. | reverse complement strand
TTTACACACGCCACACCAATCTGCATAAAAATAAACCAGCACTGGTTTAGGATTAGCCTTTAAAGAATCGTTCAAAGCTGAAAACGAAATCCAATTTATTTTTTCTTTTGAATTTTGCGCAAAAGAACCATGACCAGGTAGAAAACCACCCAGCCATAGCGCCATCATAACAACCTGTTTCAACTTCATAGATAGAAGATTTTTAGAGAGATTTTAATCGCAGACCAAAAATTATACTTCGTGGTAAAGACGGACCGTAAACATAATTGCTATCTCTGTTTTTTCCGGTGTCAAAATCATTTTGGTACTGGTTGAAAACGTTTTTCATTCCTGCAAATAATTCTAAACCCGATTTTACTTTGTTCAATTCAAAAGTACGCCCTATCCTAAAACCCAAGTCTGTAAATGATTTTGTGCGGTAATATTCATCAACCATTTGCCCAGTTCCTTCGCCGGCAAAATGGGTCAACAACATGTTTCCGGTGTAAACTGCGTTTGCGCTAATGTTCCAGTTTTTAGTTGGGCTGTAAGTTACAGTTGCGTAACCGTAGTTATTTGGAGTGCGTAAAAATTCGCGTTTTACAGGTAAGCCCGCAATATTTTCAACGGCTTCGGTAAACTCGCTTTTTTGCGAGGTAAAGCCAGCGTCAATTTGTATAGTATAATCAAAATTTGCTCGAGCCTCTAAAGTAATTCCCTTTACGGTAGCTCCGGGGCCGTTTCTTTTTTCAAATCTTTCGCCTAAAGCATCGGCACCTAGCGGAAACTGGAAAAAAGCATCTTTTAGTTGGGTGTAAAAGCCTTCTAAGGTAAAACCTACAATAAAGTGTTCGGTTGCTTTGTCGTAATTTACAGAACCGGTAAAACTGTTGGAGCGTTCTTCTTTTAAATCATCTGCTAAGGATATTCGCGAAACTCCGCCACCTGCAAAAGCAATGTGTAAATCTGCATCAAATGCTTGTGGGGCTCTAAATCCAGTACCCCAGCCTAACCTAAACTGTGTTTCTTTTTGCAATTTGTACATTAAAGATAAACGCGGACTAAAGATAACGTGGTCAACTAAATTGTGCTTATCCAACCTAAATCCAGTTAAAAAGTTGATGTTTTTGCTGATGTCCCAATCGTTTTGCACAAACAAGGCGGTGTTTTTTGTAGTTTGGTCAATCAAATACTTGTACGCATCAATCTCATCAAATACCGAATCGTAAACATATTCTGCACCGGTGGTTAAAACCGCTTTCCCTCCTAAAAATTTGTCGAATGCGTTGTTAAGCTGTAGGCCGCCTTGGTAGGTAGTAACGTTTGAGATGCCGTACGGGGGGTTAGCAAAAAGCGCAGCCTGCGCTAAGGCAAGATCCGGAACAATCCCGGTATAGTGCTTTCTGTTTGTGTTTTGCCAACCGTAATAAAAACTAAGAGAATTTTTGTTTTTGTTAAAGCTGATGGAATAATCTGCGCTTCCCATGAAAGTGTTGTGTGTTCTTTCTTCGGATTGCTGCGCCAAATATGCTGGCTTTTTAACAATTTCGCCGCCGAAGCGGTATTCGTAAATACTACTTAAGCTTAATGCTAATTTTTGATTTTCGGTTGGGTTAAAAAATAAATTTGTACCTAAGGAATTGTCTTTTAACTGTGGTGCTTCAGAAAAATTATCAGCGTTGGCATCATAATGCCCACGGTTTCTGTTGTTCACGAAAAAGCTGATGCCTGCATTTCGCTCATCGTTTACGATAGAACCATTTCCTGCAATAACATTATCGGTGGTTTGGCCTTTAATACGCTGGAAGGTATTGGATATGTTATAATTGTTTCCTTCCGGGATTTTGGTAATGATATTTACAGTGCCGCCAATGGCGCTAGAACCGTACAAAGCCGAAACTCCACCGCGTACAATTTCTATACGGTCAATCATATTTGTAGGGATTTGCTCCATCCCGTAAAGCCCCGTTAACGGACTAAAAATAGGGCGACTATTCACTAAAATTTGTGAGTAGCCTCCTTGTAAACCATTCATGCGCAACTGTGTGTAGTTACAGGTTTGGCAATCTGTTTCTACCCTTAAGCCCGGCTGATATTTTAAACCTTCCGCTAGGCTTGTTGCAATTACTTGGTCTAAGGTTTTACTGTTAATTAAGTTAACAATTACGGGCGAGTTTGTGCTACGTTTTGGTGTTCGGGTTCCGGTAACCACTACCTGGTCTAAGGCAGAAATATTTGCTTCTAGCTCAAAATTTAGCACCAAATCTTGATTTTCACCAAGTGTTATTACTTTGTGTTTTCTGCTAAAACCAACGGCTGATGCTGTTATATTATAGGTTCCTGCGGGTACACGCTCGAGTGAATATTTCCCTTCCTCGTTAGTGGTGGTAGCCAATTTGCTGTTGTATAAAGAAATAGTCGCGTAAGCAACTCCGGCTCCTCCAAAATTTACCGTTCCACTTACCGAGCAAGTTTGAGCGTTGGCTACAAAAGTTGCTAATGTTAGCCCAGCTATAAGGGATAATCTAAAATACTTCACTATGATTTAAAATTTATTTTTTACTTGTCAAATATAATAAGTTAGATTAATCTAACAAAATTGTTTTTTGCTTGTTTTTTAGGGATGATTTTGTCGTTTAAAAATCACGAAAGCAGAAATTATTGAAAGTGGACTTATTATTGCTTAATTATGCGTTTGAACACGTAATACAAATTATATGGAAAATAAACTTTTTGAAAGCTACAGATTAGGGAACATTGAATTAAAAAATCGTTCTGTAATGGCTCCAATGACTCGCTCAAGGGCGGTTGAGCAAAATACTGCGAACGCAATAATGGCTACGTATTATGCGCAACGAGCCGGTGCGGGATTAATTATTACCGAAGGAACATCGCCATCACCAAATGGAATTGGTTACCCTAGAATTCCTGGAATGTTTAGTGATAAGGATGTTGAAGGATGGAAACTCACTACACAAAAAGTACATGAAGCGGGCGGAAAAATTTTTTTGCAATTGATGCATTGCGGAAGAATTGCCCATCATTTAAACCTGCCACAGGGCGCAAAAGTTTTAGCACCATCCGCAGTTAAGGCCGCCGGGCAAATGTACACCGATGCAGAAGGCATGAAAGAAAACGACATGCCTAAAGAAATGACTACGGCACAGGTTTTTGAAGCTATCGCCGAGTATGTAGAAGCGGCAAAACTTGCGGTTAAAGCTGGATTTGATGGCGTTGAAATACATGGTGCCAACGGTTATTTAATCGAACAATTTTTAAACCCAAGCAGCAACCAAAGACAAGATGAGTTTGGTGGCAGCGTAGAGAACCGCTGTAAATTTGCCTTGAGCATTGTTGAAAAGACAATTAAGGAAATTGGTGCTGATAAAGTTGGAATTCGGTTATCGCCCAACGGAGCATTCAATGACATGCCGGCCTACAAAGAAATGGAAGAAACTTACCATTATTTAGCCGTTGAATTAAATAGGTTGAAGCCTGTTTATGTTCATCTATTAGATCATTCTGCAATGGGCTCTACTCCGCTGCCAGAAAATGTGAGGAAAGATATTCGCGATAACTTTGAAGGTACTTTGATTCTTTGTGGCGATTTTGACGATAAAAAAGCGAATGAAGCTTTAGCAAACGGAGAGGCCGATTTAATCGCTTTTGGTAAGCCTTATTTAGCAAATCCAGATTTGGTGGAAAGGTATAAAACCGGAGCGGAGCTTAACAAGCCCGATTTTGATACTTTTTATACCCCAGGCGAAAAAGGTTATACAGATTATCCGTTTATGAAGTAGAGATAAGGCAATAAAAAGGCGGTCACTTGACTGATCGCCTTTACTTTTGAAAGCAGAATGATTCTAAGTTTTAGCATAAAGCGGCACCAGCGTTTACTTTAGTTTAATTTAGTATTGCTAATTCTGATTTATTTAACATATTTGCATCTCCAAAAAAAGGGGGATTAGCTCATTTGGCTAGAGCGCTTGCCTGGCAGGCAAGAGGTGGCCGGTTCGAATCCGGCATTCTCCACTTATCATCAAAGCCGTTTTTTAAACGGCTTTTTTGGTTTTTTTTCTTTTTTTGCTGCCTTTACATTAATGTTTTCAACAGCGTTAAGGTCTGCATTTCATTGGCAACGTTAATATTTTGCGCTCCAACATTCTTAGTGGCCTCACGGGGATAATTTTTTCCTTTTGCAAATTAATCTGCTAAAAATTATTATTTTTAATTCAAAAAAATCACGTATGCTGGATATGTTGAGTACAAAAACTAAAGATTTAAATAGTCTGGCTCGTCAGTTTGCCATCCAATACCAAAAGGCAAAACCTTTTCCAAACATTAGCTTCGACGATTTTTTTGACGATGATTTTTTGACCAACGTTTTAGAAGAATTTCCAGATCTTTCTAAAAAAGATAGCATTACTTTTAATGATAGTAAGCAAATTAAATTAGCCGGGAAAGGCGAAAGTAATTTTGGCGAGCACACAAAAAAGCTGATGCACTTTTTAAACTCGGAACCATTTTTACATTTTCTGCAGATTTTGACCGGCATTACGGAACCGTTGATAAGCGACCCTTATTTTTTTGGAGGCGGACAACACGAAATTAAGAAAGGCGGTTTGCTAAAAGTTCATGCAGATTTTAATAAACATCCACAACTAAAATTGGATAGAAGAATCAACGTTTTAGTTTATTTAAATAAAGATTGGAAGCCAGAATACGGTGGGAATTTTGAGCTTTGGGATAAAAATATGGAGAAATGTGAAACTAAAATTTTGCCTATATTTAATAGAATGGCTATTTTTTCAACTACTGATTTCTCTTATCACGGACATCCAGACGCTTTAAATTGTCCGGAAGACAGAAGTAGGAAATCCCTAGCCTTATATTACTATTCCAACGGAAGGCCAGCTTCAGAAATTAATGCTCATCAAGAAAAGCACAACACACTTTTTAAAGAAAGAAAAAATAATCTTGAAGATACCGCAGCGTTCAAACTATCAGCCAAAGAGAAATTAAAATCATTTGTTAAAGATTGTATCCCACCAATAATTTCAAAAAAACGTCATAAGTCCACTGATTTTTAAGCCCTAATTGCAAAAGCCGCTTAGTGGCATACACTTTGTATGCCCTCATTATACGATAAAAATGTGATGAGGGTAATTCTTAATGTATTGATAGTGATTTTTATGTTAGGCTGGGTGCTGGGCGTTTTTGTTTTTGCAGCTGGAATACTGGTTCATATTCTATTAATATTGGCTATTTTCTCTTTCATTATCAAGTTTTTATCAGAACCTATCTAAAAAAGAGTTCTTAAAATTTCGTTTGAAAATCTTAGCAAAAATATCGGAATTAGCTAATATCTTTGCGTTCAAATTTTTTGATGATGAACATTAAAGTTAACCAAATTTACTTTTTGCTTTTTGCCTTGCTAGTTATCCTTTCATCCTGCAGTACATCAAAGCAGGTACAGGCTTTAAAACCGCTTCCAGATTATTCTTCAACAGAAGTTGTTTATGAAAAACAGCTATCCTACATTAATATGCCCGTAGAAAT
>DASVGY010000196.1:0-5903 GCA_036379295.1 Pelobium sp. | reverse complement strand
CAAATCTGATATAGGTTCAAGCGCTGGATTTATCCCTTCCAATCCAGGAGATTTATCAAATCCATTAAAGCTGGTACCATCTGCCAAGTATATAGTTACTGCATTTGCATTGATAACTTGCAAACGGTCTCCAATAGTCTTAATAGCACCCCCTTCAAGTTTCAACTTTACATGTACTTCAAAAGTCATCCCTTCTTTATCATCATAAACCAATTGCTCAGGCTCAGTATTTCTATGGGCAACATGCTTTGGAGCTTTACCTCTCAAAATCAAGTAATTAAAATCTTTAGCAGTTACGGTATACTTTAGCTTGCTGTTTATACTGGTAATAAAATTTAGGGCGTTTGGCCTATCAGCCGTAAGGCGAATAACCATAACCTGGTCCGGATGGCTTACTAATGTTTCTCTTTTAAAGTTGGTGTTTCCTATTTGGTAAGTAAGCGTATTTACTGCGTTGGTTAAATCTAATTCTCTGTGGTAATTTTTGGCGGTAGAATCTTTGAGGTTAAAATCTAAAAATAAATCTGCCATGGTAAGGTAACGGGCAGAATAGGGTCCTTGCAAATTCTTTTTCCAAATTTCTGCAGCTTTACCATACTCACCATTAGTGATGGCTTTTCTAACTAAAGGCAAGGCAGCGGCGCCTTTGGGGTTATTACCTGGGTAGGGATAACCAGACCAAAGCGTATTATTATTAATTTGGATACGCTCTTTGTTTACCCGCCCAAACACCATTGCGCCCGTTTTAGCGTTCCCAAGTGGTAAGGCTTCTTCCCAATAATTTGCAGAAGCTGTGTACCACAGTTTGAGATTGTTATTTTGAGCAAAAAGACAATTGGCGCTAATTATTAAAAGAGTAAGAACAGAAAATTTTATTTTCATAATGTATTAAATTTTAGATGATAAACTCGACCTGCCTGGGTGCTTAAATCAAACTCTTTACTTTTAGCAATACCTGTAGGCTTTAATTTAGCTAAGGGCGAAATCAAAGGTTTCTTTACCTCTGGCATTTGGTAAAAAGGATTAGCATTTTCACCTATAGCCTGTATTAAATTATCAGGTGTGTTTTGTATTAGGTTCTTATTTATCCTTAACCGGCAGTTTCCTCCTAAATTAGATTTAACAACAACCGCCTTTAGCTTATTATTTTCCCAGAAAATATCTAGTTCAAAGCCTCCACGAGCTTTCAATCCCTTAATGCTACCGCTTGGCCAATTGCTTGGGAGGGCTGGTAAAATATGAATTGCACCGTCCTGGCTTTGCAGCAACATTTCGGCAATACCTGCTGTACACCCAAAATTGCCGTCAATCTGAAATGGAGGATGCGCATCAAACATGTTTGGATAGGTTCCCCCTCCGGATGCACTCATCGAAGCGGAAGGGTCAACCAAATGCAACTGGTCGGCAATTAATTTATAAGCATGATCACCATCTAAAAGTCTGGCCCAAAGATTCACTTTCCAACCCATAGACCACCCTGTTGCGATGTCACCTCTGTATAATAGTGAGGTTCGGGCGGCATCAAACAGTGCTGGCGTTCTGTACGGTGATATTTGGTTGCTAGGGTATAAACCATATAAATGGGAAACATGGCGATGCTTATCATCTGGCCGGTCTACATCCTGCATCCATTCTTGTAACTGACTGTATTTACCAATTTGCATTGGCGCAAATCTGGTCTTTGTTGCTTCAAGTTGCTTTCTAAAATCATCATCGAGATTTAAAATTTTTGATGCCTTGATGGTTTTTCTAAATAAATCAAACAGCAACTGGTTATCCATAGTTGCACCGGCGGTAATTGATATTCTTTTCCCTTCTACTTGTGTGTTTTCGGGCGATACGGATGGAGAAACTATTAGCCATTTATTTACAGGATCTTCTTGTAACACATCTAAATAAAACTGGCATGCGCCTTTTAATACTGGGTAATAAGTTGCTAAAAATCTTTTGTCGCCAGTAAATTCATAATGGTCCCACAGGTGTTGGCTTAACCAATTGCCGCCCATAGGCCACAAACCTGCATAGGGACGGTCGACTATACCTGTAATACGCCAAATATCCGTATTATGATGTGCTACCCAACCTTTTGCACCATACATCAGTTTTGCAGTTTGTTGCCCGGTTATGGATAAATCTTTAATCATTTTGAACAAGGGTTCATGCAGTTCGGTTAAATTGGTAACCTCTGCTGGCCAATAATTCATTTCTGTATTAATGTTGATAGTGTATTTACTATCCCAGGGTGCAGCAATTTTATCATTCCATATCCCTTGTAAGGTTGCGGGCTGGGTATTGGGTTGTGAGCTTGATATCAGCAGGTAACGCCCAAATTGAAAATAGAGGCTCACAAGGTGAGGGTCATTGCTTTTGGCAAACTCCAGAATACGTTGGTTGGTAGGCTTATTTACGGCATTTGTTACACCTAAATTTAACTTTACCCTATTAAAATAGCGCTGATAAAATTTAATATGAGCCTTTTTTTCGGTTTCATAATTTACCTTTAACGCCTTATTTAATTGTGAGGTGGTAATTTTGTTAGGATTACCGGAAACATCGTTAAAGTTTTTAAAATTAGTAGCTATTGAAACATATAGTATTGCGCTATTTGCATTTTTAATTTGCCATTGTTTATTTACTAACCTTATGGAACCTCCTTCTGCAAAAGCTTTCACCTGACTTTCAAACCTCACCTGCCCTTTTTCTCCTTCATGATCTGTGGTTATACCATCTAAAATAAGTTTTTGGTTTGCCATTCTTTGGGTGCTTTTTTGCGCAGAAAGCATATTGGCGTTAAAGCTTATCATCCGGGGTTTATTAGCGGTTAAACGCACTATAACTACCTGATTATTAAATGACGAAAACATTTCCCTTTTATAATCTACCCCGTTTAAAGTATAGGTTACTGTAGCTATGGCCTTTTCTATGTTGAGGTCGCGATAGTAGTTTTCTACTGTATGGTGGCCAGGAATAGTTAATATTAAATCGCCAACAGGCTGATAAATCATTCCACTATTTTTCTTTGGCATTAACTCCGCATCTGCCAAAGCCTGTGCTTCAACGATCTTCCCTTCAGCCAACAACCTTCGTACCGCCGGTATAGCTTTTCCTGATTCTGCCGTTATGTTATTGTTTGGCCCGCCAGACCATACTGTTTCTTCATTTAACTGTAATTGTTCTCTGTCTGTGCCGCCAAAAATCATCGCTCCTAACCTTCCATTACCTATGGGCAATGCTTCATTCCAGTTTTTTGCAGGCGAGTTATACCATAGCTTTAAAGTTTCATCTAAAGGTTTGTTTTGTGCTATAGCTGCTAAATTGAAAGCTAACAATAAACAAAATGATATTTTTTTTAAATTCATGTCAATAAGTTTAATAAGTGTATATCCGACATCGTAAACATTAGAAAAATGGCCTATAAAACTCGCAAACCTAATAAATCCGTGTTCAAATATTAGTTGAGATTGTAGCGGTTATTCTTTAAACTGCCGAAAAAACGGTTACACTCAAAAATAGATATTAAGCAACCTATAAAATTAACTTTAATTGGCATAAAATAGCTTGTGGTTACCCACTTTAACACCCTTGAATAGTTTTTGCTTAGTTAAGCATATCGGCTTTTAACCCACGGCAATGCAGCTCAACATATTATTTACGCAATGGATTTCGAAATAAATAAAATAATATATTTCTTTTTGAAATAAATTTTAACAAAAAATCCGTATATAATTAACTATAAAAATACAAAAAATACCTATTAAGCAACACGGGTTAATTCACGGCGAGTTTTAACGAATTAAGTGCGTGGTCGTTCGCTTGCTAATTCTTAACGCTTCTGTTATACTTGTGTAGACCAATTATATTAGGATTAAGCAATGATAAATAGTTTGCTACACTCACAAAATTTTGAGTTTTGTGTAAATGTTTAGTAGCTTTTTTCATGTTAAACGATAACCTAAAAATGTATTGAACCATGAAACCAGAATTATTAAAAGTAGAGGCTAATGCTGTGCATTCATTTAGCACCAGACAAGATCTTATCCCAAATATTAACAACAGACTTCATTATCATTCTCAGTTAGAACTTATCCATTTTGTAGAAGGTAAGGGAACCCAATTCATTGGAGATAATATTAGGCGTTTTAATAGTGGAGATATTGTATTGGTAGGCTCCAATCTGCCTCATTATTGGCGATATGATGATTTATATTCTCATGAAAACCCAAAACTTACGGCAGAATCAAGGGTAATTCATTTTAAAGAAGACTTTTGGGGAGAATATTTTTTAAATCTTCCTGAAAACAAAATATTTAGAGTTCTGTTTGAAAAGGCCAAAAGAGGCATCCAAATTAAAGGAAAAACCAAAAATAAGGTTGCTGATTTAGTGCAGAGACTTTTATACGCAGAGGGCCCTGAAAGAATTATACTTTTGATGGAATGCTTGTTGCATATAGCAAACTCTAATAATATTTTTTTACTATCTTCTTTTGGTTTTAAGTATGATGCGGAAGAATCTGAAAACGACCGGATGACTTCAATATATGAATATACATTGGCCAACTACAAGAAAAAAATTCAATTGGAAGACATTGCAGACGTTGCAGGTATCAGCCCGAACTCATTTTGCAGGTATTTCAAATCCCAAACCAGAAAAACCTACTCCCAGTTTTTGCTTGAAATCAAAATAGGACAAGCCTGCAAGATGTTGATTGAAAGCAATCTCAGCATTAAAGAGTTATGTTATGAGTGTGGCTTCAATAATTTTTCCAGCTTCCATAAATATTTCAAACTTATAACTGGTTTAAGTCCTCTTAGCTATAAAAAAGAGATTAATCCCGGGCTTAATCTCAATTATAATCAACTTAAAAAATGATTTTTATTTGATGACCTGACAAAGTTGACTTTACCTTTATTACAAATAAAATGATTGTTGAAACCGAGCTGCTCTTTTACAAAGTTGATTCTCTTTCTATTAATATAGATGGTATCACAATTCTTTCGTTTTGTAAATCTACCTGGTTTTTCTTCAAGGCGTTAACTAAAACTTTTGCCGCCTGGTTTCCTATTTCATAAGCCGGCTGCGAAACCGCTGTTAAAGGTGGGTCTAAAATAGGTGCTGCTTGCAAATTAGAAAAAGTTATCAGTCTTAGGTCTTTTCCTATAACTAAGCCCAAATCTTTACAAACTAGGTATGCGGTAATGGCCAATCTCTCTACACAGGCAAAAATAGCATCCGGAACATCAGTACCGGTAAGCAAATTCTTTATCAAATTAAAATTTGCCTCGTCATCTATGCCGCAGGTTACTATCTTTTTTTGTTGATGACTAAAACTGTGCTCGCTTGCAGCTTTTAAAAAGCCTTGCATTCTATGCTGGTCTACCGAAATATTTAATGATAAGGATAAATAAGCTATCTTTTTTGCACCTTTCGCCATCAGATGTTGGGTAGCTTTATACGCACTTTCCAAATCATCTGTGACCACCTTTACTGTACTTATTTTTTCAGAAACTCGGTCAAAAAAAACAAGCGGTATTCTTTTATCCTTTAAACTTCTGATATGGCTAACTTCATTGGTTTCTGTAGCCATACACATTAACACTCCATCAACCCTACCATCCATTTTCTCCAAAATTTCTACTTCTTTCTGATGGCTTTCATGACTTAAATAAATTAAAAGCTGATAGCCTTCCTGCCGTACAACTTCTTCAATACCATCTATTGCAAGAGCAAAAAAATTGTTAGAAATTTCTGGTATGATAACAGCAATCATCTGACTTTTTTTATTTCTCAGGCTAGCTGCATGGGGATTAGGTTTATAACCTAGTTTATTAGCTAATTCTTTTACCTTTTTTTTTGTTTCTTCACTTATTTCATGGCTATCCCTTAAAGCCTTTGAAACTGTAGA
>DASVGY010000195.1:0-26677 GCA_036379295.1 Pelobium sp. | reverse complement strand
AATCAAATTTTAAACCACCAACTAAAATGGTTAAAATTCGGTTGGTTGTTAAACCGCTGAAAGAATCGAGATTGAATGTTAAAAACAGAACTCTACATAAGGTATAAAGGAAAAAGATAATCAGTAACCTTAGAATTAAGGCTACATAAATATTTCCTTTTAAGTATTTCAACATTTTGAGTTAAATTAATGTGGCGCAAATTTAAATAAAATGTATAGAAGAAGTAATGAAGCTTTTGGCTGATGCTAAGCTGTGATTTAATTTGCCGAAATGTACTTTGCAATCTTCATTGCTAATTCTTCGGGCTTGTATGGCTTTAATTGAAAATCAGTCATACCGTGTAGCGCAATTTCATCTAAATTATCATCTAGTACGGATGCTGTAAGTGCAATTATAGGAAGGTTTTTGTAGTAATCATCATCCATGGCCCGCAAAATTTCTGTAGTTTCATAACCATTTAAATCTGGCATGTGCACATCCATCAAAACTAAGTCAAAGTTTTTTTCTTTTAATAGTTCTATAGCCTGAGCGCCGCTGTTCGCAGTCTCAATAAGTAACCCAAACCGACTTAAAACTCTTTTGGCAAGTAACGTATTGATTTCGTTATCGTCAACCACTAAAATTTTTCCGTTGAGCGTAATTGGTTGTGGGCTATCTGTCATAGTTATTTCGCCCTCAAATCTATTAAATTTTAAGGTAAAGGAAAACACTGTTCCCAAACCCAGTTCGCTTTCTACATTAATATCACCACCAAAAAGTTTAATTAGCTTTTTACTGATGGATAAGCCTAATCCAGAGCCACCGTATTTTCTTGACGTATTGCTTTCTGCCTGGGTAAAGGGCTCAAAAATGGCATCGAGTTTATCTTTAGGTATGCCAATGCCTGTATCCGCTACCTTAAAATTGAGGCATATTTTGTTTTCGGTAGTTGGTATTAGCGTTACGGTTGTAGTTACGCTACCCTCGGCGGTAAATTTAACTGCGTTATTTATTAAATTAGCTAAAATTTGGTAAACCCGGGTTTTATCGCCCCTAACCAAATCTGGCACTTTTTCATCTACATGGTAGCTTAAAACAATGGGTTTTTTATCCAGTTTGAAGCGCATTGAATCTGTGATGTCTTTTAACAAGGTCCTTATATTTAAGCGTTTGTTTTCAAGTTCCATCTTTCCCACCTCAATCTTATTGAAATCTAAAATATCGTTTACTAAATTCAATAAATTGTCTGCAGAAAATTTGAGCAGATTAATAGATTGTTCCTGACTCGGAAGCTTCTCTTCATCGTGTAAAATATTTGCCAAACCAATAACCGCGTTTAAAGGCGTACGTATTTCATGACTCATGATAGAAACAAAGGCTTCCTTGGCCTTGCTTAGTTGTATGGTTTCTTCTCTTGAAGCTAGTAACTGTATCTCGGCCTGTTTGCGCTGGGTAATATCATTAATAATTTCTATTTGGGTGTATTGGTCTTTGCCCGAGTCATAAATTGGGGTATGCGCAACAGAAACCCATATTTTGCTACCATCTTTTTTATAAACTTGGTGCTCAACATTATAAGGTTCAAATTTTTCGGCTTTTTCAGCAACAATTTCCAGCAACTCTAAATCTGTGTCTTCGCCCTTTACAAAGTCAACTAATTTTTTACCAATTAGTGTTTCTTTTTTAAAGCCTAAAATATTTTCTAAAGCCTCGTTAATCCAGGTAACGTTCCCGTTTTTATCGCAAATAGCAACACCATTATTCGTTTTACTGGCTACTAAAGAAAGTAGCTCTAAACGTTTTTCCGATTCTTTTCTTTCGGTGATATCGATAATGATTTCTATCAAACTTTCAATTTCACCAGCTTTGTCTAAAATAACAGTGCTATGTACGGATAGCCAAATCTTTTTTTGCTCTTTGGTATAGGCTAAAAAATCGGCAGCAGATGATTGTTTGTTTCTGGTTTCTTGTCTTACTTTTTCAAGTAAATCTTTGTTGGTTTCTTCGCCGGCAAGCACATCTCCTAAACGGTCTCCGTTAAAATCAGCTAAAGTATATTTAGTAATTTCTGTAAAGGCGGGGTTAACCCAAACCACTTCGTTTTTTGCGTTACTTATCACAATGCCGCTGGATATTTTGCCTGCTACCGTAGAAAGTTGATTTAAGCTTTTGCTGATTTCTTTTTCTTTGGTAATCTCCCGGCCCATGATAAACCACTTTCTGTTTTTGGTAACAGCGCTCCAGCTTATCCACTTTATTTGTTGGTTTTTTGAAGTAACCCTGGTTTCAATTTCAAAGTTTTTATGGCCATTTTTTAGCTTTTCATTAGCAAGCTCAAATATTTTTAAACGGTCTTCTGGTAAAACAAAGGTTGCAATGTTGATGTTTTTGCATTCATCGGGCGTGTAGCCAAAAACGTGGAAGGCTGCATTATTGATAACTTTAATCTCTAATTTATCGTTTAAAATACAAATTACGCTTTTGGCAGAGTCAAAAAATATTTTGGTTTCTTCGGCAATTTGCTTACTCTTCTTTTTTTGGATATTGCGCTTACGCAACTCTAAAGTGTACAGCAGTTGTTTTCCAAGAATTTCAAAACTGGCTACTTGGCCGTCATTTAAAGCTTGTGCATCTTTTGCCAGTACGCATAAGGTGCCTAAAACAACATTATATTTATTAATAATGGGTACGCCGGCATAAGCTGTAAAATCTTTTTTTACCCAAAAAAACTCATCTCTGGTTTCTGGATGCTCATTTAAATTTGTTGCTTGGAAAAAGCCGCCTTTATTTACAGGAATGTGGCATATAGAAAGGTCTAAGCTGTGTTCGCCACTTTCGCAATTTTTGGTGTACCTAATGGTTTGCTGTTGCCCGCTAATTAAAGAAATATAAGCCGAGCTGTAGCCGGTGATAAAGCAGGCTAGTGTTAAGATGTCGTTGAATTGCTGTGCAGAAGATTCTTCATATAAACCGCAATCATCCATTATTTTGTTTGGATGACTGCGATCTATAATATCTTCTTCAGATGAATTCAAATTCGATTTATTTGTACAAAGGAAACTGGTGCATTAATTGGTTAACCTTGTTACGTACGCCAGCCAAAAAGGTTTCATCCTCATGATTAACAATCACAGAATCAATTAATTCTACAATTTGCTCCATTTCTTTTTCTTTTAAACCACGGGTAGTAATAGCAGCAGTACCCAATCTAATGCCAGAAGTTATAAATGGAGATTTTTTATCAAAAGGAACCATGTTTTTATTAACAGTAATTTCTGCTTTACCTAAAGCTTGTTCGGCTAACTTACCGTTAATATTTTTATTGGTAAGGTCAATCAACATCAAATGGTTATCCGTTCCGCCAGAGATGATATGGTAGCCTTTAGCAACTAAGGCATTGGCCATTGCGTCAGCATTTTTCTTTACCTGGTTAATGTATGTTTTGTAATCATCACTTAAAGCTTCGCCAAAAGCAATAGCTTTTGCGGCAATAATATGCTCTAAAGGGCCGCCCTGTGTGCCCGGGAATACCGCTCCATCTAAAATTGCCGACATTTTTTTTGTTTCACCTTTTGGCGTTTTTAGGCCCCAAGGATTATCAAAATCCTGACCCATCATTATCAAACCACCGCGTGGACCTCTTAAAGTTTTGTGAGTGGTGGTTGTTACAATATGGCAATGTGGCAATGGATTTTTTAGTAAACCCTTAGCAATTAAGCCAGATGGGTGCGAAATATCTGCCAAAACTAAAGCACCAATTTTATCGGCTACGGCCCTAATAAATTCATAATCCCATTCTCTTGAATAGGCAGAAGCACCGCAAATAATCAATTTTGGTTTTTCTCTTAGTGCTACTTCTTCTAACTGTTTGTAATTGATTAGGCCAGTTTCTTCCTCTACTCCATAAAAAAATGGTTGGTACAATTTACCCGAAAAATTTACCGGCGAACCATGGGTAAGGTGCCCTCCGTGTGATAAATCAAAACCTAAAATTTTATCGCCAGCATTTAAAACGGCCAACAGTACGGCAGCATTAGCTTGTGCACCTGAGTGTGGCTGTACGTTTGCCCATGCTGCACCAAATAATTCTTTTGCTCTATCAATTGCAATTTGCTCAATATCATCCACTACTTCGCAGCCACCATAATATCTTTTTCCGGGTAAGCCTTCTGCGTATTTATTGGTTAAAACAGAGCCCGCGGCTTCCATCACTTGCTTGCTTACAAAGTTTTCCGAAGCAATTAATTCAATGCCGTTTTCCTGTCTTTCTTGTTCTTTTTCAATGAGGTCAAAAATTAATTTGTCTTTTTTCATGTATTTATCCTATATTTTGATTTTAATAGAAGGTAATTAATGCTAATATTGTAATTTTAACGACCTTAATTCTCTAATTAAGAGGCCTAAATTAGTCATTTTTACAGCATTATTTGGAAAAATTTTTAGATGGATAGTATAAAATTCGTAATCATTGGTGTAGGCAATATTGGCAAAAAGTATGTAAATCTTATCAATAATTTTAAAGATGCCGAGCTGCTAGCCGTGGTAGATACGGATTTTGGAAAGCACAGAACTTTAAACAATCTTGTGCCTTTTTTTACCTCCGTTGCTGATTTTTTGAAGGCAAAAATTCCGGCAGATGTGGTATGTGTTTGCACACCAAACGGCCTGCATCCAGAACATACCATTGCTTGTTTAAATGCAGGTTACCATGTGGTTTGCGAAAAACCAATTGCCTTAGAAACCAGTGATGTGCAACGTATGATGTTGGCCGAAAAAAAATCTGGCAAAAAAGTTTTTGCGGTTATGCAAAACCGCTACAGCCCCGTTGCTATTTGGTTAAAGAAACTAATGAGTGCTAATATGTTGGGCGATATATTGTTGTTACAAATTAATTGTTTTTGGAACCGTAACGAACAATACTATTTAGATGCTCCATGGCGTGGCACAAAAAAATTAGGTGGTGGCCCATTATACTCTCAATTTAGCCATTTTATTGATTTACTAATATGGTTAGCCGGCGAACCTTTGGATATTAAAAGCAACCTTTTTACTTTAAATCCCCAAGTAAAAACAGAATTTAACGATAGCGGGACAGTTAATTTTAGTTTTGCAAATGGCGGAGTAGGGATGTTTAATTTTACTAATGCCGCTTACCAGACCAATTTAGAGAGCAGTTTAACAATTATTGGTTCAGAAGGAAATGTGAAGGTTGGCGGGCAATACATGGAGAAACTAAATTCTGTTAATCTTAAAAAGAACTTTGAGATTCCGGTTTTTAGCCAGGTTAACCAAGCCAATAATTACCAGTATTACCAAGGTTCGGCAGATAAACACGACGTTTTTTTAAGCCGGGTGATTGATTGTGTCAAAAACCACAAACAGCCAGAGATTGGCCTTGCAGATGAGCTAAACGTAATCCATTTTATTGAACAGGCTTTACTTGCTCCTGTAGCCAAAAGTTATTAAAGCCTAAGCCAATTTGTATTTTTGCAAGCTCTTGTTGTAGCATTTCCAGCATTGCCAAAAAGTTATAAACAAAGTGCAGCCGATCTTTAGAAATGTTGAGCAAATCTTTAAAATCCATTTTTTTGTTGAGCAGCAACAACTGCGCTAGCTGTAGCTTTTGTTCATCAATTTGATAAGGATACTGCTCAACGGTGTGTTTTACTTCGGCGGCTCTTATTTGATAGGTTCCCATTACCTTATGGTAGGTTTTCAGTAGTTTGTAAAGGTTAAATGAGGTAAAACCTTCTGTGTGGTCCGCATTTGCCAGTAAGTTTTGGACATCTTCATTAATGTTTCCCCGCTTTAACTTGTAAAACCTCTTTTCTTCTAAAGCTTTAAGTTCTTCTGATGCTGCTTTAAAGCGCTTATATTCTAATAACCTAGCGACTAAATCTTGTTTTAAATCTATCTCTTCGCCCGCTTCGTTTAACTCTGGCCGGGGTAAAAGCATTTTCGCCTTAATACGCATTAGGGTGGCTGCAACGTAAATAAACTCACTTGCTAACTCTATATTTACCGCATTTAAATGGTGCAGATAGTCTAAAAAGTCATCGGTTATTTTAGCAATTGGGATGTTGTAAATGTCTAGTTCGTCTTTTTCGATAAAGAAAAGTAACAAATCAAAAGGGCCCTCAAAAATAGGCAGCTTTATCGAAAAATCTTCCTGATTATTTTCCATTTTGTGAGCCACTAATTTCATCTAAACTTAAAGGAACCAACTTTTTAGTTTTAAGCCAGGTAACGCCTGCTACAACTAAAGTCATACTGCCACCAAAAACAATTGCCGGTACAGTGCGCATTAATTTGGCGGTTAAACCCGATTCAAACTGCCCAATTTCATTAGACGAACCGATAAACATCGAATTTACGGCAGAAACCCGTCCACGCATATCATCAGGCGTAAGCAACTGCAAAATTGTTGATCTAATAATTACGCTTACGCTATCAAAAGCACCTTCTAAGAATAAGAAAAACAGGGTGAGGTAAAAGTTGGTGGATAAACCGTAGCAAATAATGGAGATTCCAAATCCGGAAACGGCAATCAACAGATTTCTCCAGGGCTTTCCCATCGGCGAAAAGCGGGTCATCAACAACATAGTGATTACGGCGCCCACAGCCGGAGCTGCTCTTAAAAAACCAAATTCTGTGGCGCCTACATGTAAAATTTCAGATGCTATTACTGGTATTAAGGCAACAGCACCACCAAAAAACACGGAGAACAAATCTAAACTTAGCGCCCCCACCAGCATTTTGGTTTTAAAAACAAACTTTAATCCTTCTGAAAGGCTTTGAAAAATGCTGGTTGTTTGTACGTAGGTTGCCGGCCTGCTTTTAAAAAAGAAGGTAGAAACAAATGAAAGAATTAAGCAGGCTAAAATAAACAGAAAAGTTTGGTGAATACCTACAAATCCGTAAAGTAAACCACCAATGGCGGGCCCTACAATAGATGCCGTTTGCCAGGCAGAACTGTTCCAGGTGGAAGAATTTGGATAATGCGCTCTTGGAATTATCATTGCCATTAAAGAGAAAGACGTGGGGCCATAAAACCCGCGGGCAATACCATTAGCAAAAACCATTAAATAAATAATGTTGATGAGTAAGGCCTGGCCAAGGCTTTGAGTTACCGCGGGTAAGGTAGCTACAAACATCACGGATGATGATAACAAAATAAGCCCCACAACTTTAATTAAAAGGTACTTTTTGTTTGACTTATCAGCAACGTAACCTCCATAAAGTGCAATCCCAATTGCCGGTATAGCTTCGGCGAGCCCAATTAAACCTAATGAAAGCGGATCATGTGTTAGGCTATATACGTACCAACCTATCACCACGCCTTGTATCTGGTAGCCTAGTGTTAAAAAAAACCGCATTAGTAAATACGACCGAAATTCGGGGAAACGCAGAGCGGCGTAAGGATCTTGTTTGTTTGGAAGGGAATTGGACGTTGTCAAGTTGCGTTTCGTTTTGATGCAAAAAAAGGGATTATAAGCCAAGTTAACAAATGAATAAGCCCCGATAACTTCGAGGCTTTAGGCTAAAAAATTGCTTTCGCAATATCATAAGTTTGTTGTGGCCTGCCCATGGTGTAAAAATGAAGTACGGGGACACCAAAATCCATTAATTCTTTACATTGTTGGATCATAAACTCGGTACCTACCTGTTTTACATCTTTCTGGGTTTTACAGCTTTGCACAGCTTCGCTTAAATCTTCTGGCAAATCAATATGGAAAATCTTTGGCAGGGCTACCAATTGCCCAATAGCACTAATTGGTTTCAACCCCGGGATGATAGGAACGTTGATATTGTTCTCGCGGCATTTCTTTACAAAATCAAAGTACTTTTGGTTATCAAAAAACATTTGGGTAACGATGAAATCTGCCCCTAAATCTATTTTTTTCTTTAGGTAGGCAAAATCTGTTTTTAAATTTGGCGATTCAAAATGTTTTTCGGGGTAGCCGGCTACGCCAATACAAAAGTCGCTGTTGTAGTCAGAAACGATATCTTCATGCAAAAACTTGCCAGAGTTGTGGTCTTTAATGTGCGAAACTAAATCTGTGGCGTAACAGTGTCCGCCGGGTGTAGGTACAAAAGATGAATCGGCTTTGCGGGCGTCTCCTCTTAAAGCCAAAACATTATCGATACCCAAAAACTGTAAATCTATCAATGCATTTTCCGTTTCTTCTTTGGTAAAACCGCCGCAAATCAAGTGCGGAACGGCGTCAACCCCATATTTGTTGATGATTGCCGCACAAATAGCTATCGTTCCGGGACGTTTTCGGTACGATACTTTTTCAAGCAATCCATTATCTTTTTGCTTATAAATATAGTCTTCTCGTAAAGACGTTACATCTATAAAAGGTGGTTTAAACTCCATTAAGGGGTCAATAGCATCGTAAATCCATTGGATACTTTGCCCCTTAATTGGCGGTAAAAGTTCGAAAGAGAAAAGCGTTTTCCCGTTAGCGTTTTTTATATGATCGGTAATTTTCATTTTTAAGTATCGAGTAGCAAGTATTAAGTATCAAGACTCTTTGCGAATTTAGTAATAGTAGTATCAGGTAAGCAAGTATTAAGTAGCAAGACTCTTTGCGGATTTAGTAATAGTATTAAATATTAAGACTTTTTGCAAGACCGTTTAGCATTTTTTGGGTTTCTATAATTTTATCATTTATAACTTCAAATTGCTGAATTGTTATAAGTCCGACCTCTTTTGCGATGATGACTTGAGTTTCTAGTTCAAAAGCTGAACCTAAGCTGATACTAACAAATTGCTTCAGCTCTTTGTCTGATTTTCGTCCGCAACCCTCGGCGATATTTGAAGGGATTGAAACAGCGCATCTAAATAGCTGACTTGCTAACCCAAACTTATGCTCGTTTGGAAGTGTTTTTGTGATTTCAAAAATCAATTTTGAAAGCTCCATACTCAGTTTCCAAACTTTTAATTCTTTAAAATTATGCATGTCAGTTTTGTTACTTACTACTAAATACTCAAATCTATAATAAAGCTTGCAAATCCCTCTTAGTCCTTGTTACTAAATATTTAAATAGCAAATCAGTCTTGATACTTGCTACTAAATACTTGCTACTTTCCTAATAACCTAAATTAGGGCTCATCCACCGTTCTGTAGTTTCTACATCCATGCCTTTTCTTGTTGCATAATCTTCTATTTGGTCTTTGTTGATTTTTCCTAAACCGAAATAACGAGATTCGGGGTTGGCGAAGTAAAATCCGCTAACGGCCGCTGTTGGGTACATTGCAAAGCTTTCGGTGATTTGTAAACCTATTTCTTCATCTGCTTTTAGCAGTTTCCACAAGGTTGCTTTTTCGGTATGGTCCGGGCAAGCAGGATAACCTGGAGCGGGGCGAATTCCCTGATATTTTTCTTTAATCAGTTCTTCTGTGTTTAGCGCCTCATCGTTTACGTAAGCCCAATAATCTTTACGCACCATTTCATGCAGTTTCTCGGCGAAAGCTTCTGCTAACCTATCTGCCAAAGCCTTGGTCATGATGCTGTTATAATCATCAAAAGATTTTTGGAATTCGGCAACAAGTTCGTCTGTTCCATGTCCGACAGTTACGGCAAATGCTCCAAAATAATCCTGAATGCCACTCTCTTTTGGTGCAATAAAGTCTGAAAGCGCATAATAAACTTCGCCCTTTGGTTTTTCTGCCTGTTGGCGGAGGGTGTGTATCGAGATTTGTGTCTTGAGATTTGAGTCTTGAGACTTTGCATCAGCGGACAGCGAACCTCCGACTTCCGACTTCTCAACCTCTAAAACAATATCATCACCAACGGTATTCGCTGGCCAAAAACCGAAAACAGCTTTTGCGGTTAACAACTTTTCGTCAACAATGCGTTTTAACAAAACCTGTGCATCGTTGAAAAGTTTTTTGGCTTCTACACCTACAAATTCGTCTTCAAAAATCCGTGGATACGAGCCTCTTAACTCCCAAGTATGGAAAAACGGAGTCCAATCAATATAAGGCACCAATTCCTCTAGCGGATAATTATCTAAAACTTTTGTCCCAAAGAACTTCGGTTTAACAGGCTTTAAGTTTTCGAGATTTATTTGATACTTATTAGCCCGAGCTTCTGCAATTGGCAGAAAATTTTTAGTAACCTTCTTTTTATTGTAGTTGTCACGAGTTTTTTCGTACTCCTGTTTAAAACTTTTGATGTATTCATCTTTTGTTTCTTTTGCTAACAGCTGACTGCACACACCAACACTTCTGGAAGCATCTAAAACGTGAACTACAGCGCCACTATAAAACGGGTCCACTTTTACAGCGGTGTGTATTCTGGATGTGGTTGCCCCACCCACTATCAAAGGGATGCTAAAACCCTCACGCTCCATTTCTTTGGCAAAATGTACCATTTCATCCAAAGAAGGGGTAATTAGTCCGCTCAAGCCGATGATATCTACGTTGTGCTTTCTGGCTTCTTCAATAATTTTATTAGCCGGCACCATCACACCCAAATCAATCACTTCAAAATTATTGCAGGCCAAAACTACGCCCACAATGTTTTTTCCGATATCGTGAACATCGCCTTTTACGGTTGCCATCAAAACTTTTCCGGCGCTGCTGCTAGCGCCGGCAACTTTGCCTGCCTCAATATAAGGCATCAAAATAGCTACTGCTTTTTTCATTACCCGGGCAGATTTTACCACCTGCGGCAAAAACATCTTACCGGAGCCAAACAAATCGCCCACTACATTCATCCCGTCCATTAGTGGGCCTTCAATTACTTCAATTGGTAAAGGATATTGTAACCGGGCTTCCTCAACATCAATGTCTAAATAATCAATAATTCCTTTTACCAAAGAATGCGAAAGGCGTTCTTGTACCGTTCCACGTCGCCATTCTTCATCCTTAACCACAACTTTTCCTTTGTTTTTTACGGTTTCAGCGTAATCCACCAAAATCTCGGTAGCATCTGGGCGGCGGTTCAAAAGCACATCCTCAACTTTCTCCAACAGTTCTTTCGGGATTTCCTCGTAAACTTCCAGCATCCCGGCGTTTACAATTCCCATATCTAAACCGGCTTTAATTGCATGGTATAAAAATGCGGAGTGCATGGCCTCACGAACGGTGTTGTTCCCTCTAAAAGAGAAAGAAATATTAGAAACACCACCACTTACTTTAGCATGTGGCAGGTTTTCTTTGATCCATTTGGTAGCGGCAATAAAATCTACAGCGTAATTATTATGCTCTTCTAATCCGGTAGCAACCGTTAAAATATTGGGGTCAAAAATTATATCCTGCGGCGGAAAGCCAACTTCGTTGACCAATATATCGTAAGAACGTTTACATATTTCTTTTCTGCGTTCGTAATTATCAGCCTGGCCTTGTTCATCAAAAGCCATTACCACGGTGGCAGCGCCGTACTGTTTAATTTTGCGGGCGTATTCTTTAAACTTTTCTTCGCCTTCTTTTAAAGAAATTGAGTTAACAATGCCTTTGCCTTGTAGGCATTTCAGTCCCGTTTCAATTACCGTCCATTTAGATGAATCTACCATTATCGGTAGTTTAGAGATATCTGGTTCAGAGGCAATTAGATTTAAAAACCGGGTCATAGCGGCTTCAGAATCTAACATTCCCTCGTCCATGTTTACATCGATTATCTGCGCACCTCCTTCAACCTGCTGGCGGGCAATAGAAAGCGCAGTGTCAAAATCTCCGCTTAAAATTAGTTTAGAAAACTTTGGTGAACCGGTAATATTTGTTCTTTCACCAATATTTACAAACATGGTATCTGGCTTAATGGTTACCGCTTCTAAGCCAGATAAGCGCATAAAGGGTTCAACCGTAGGCACCTTCCTTGGCGGATATTTAGCGGCGATATCTGCCATAGCTTTGATATGCGCCGGCGTTGTTCCGCAACAACCTCCAATGATATTTACAAAACCTGACGCGATAAAATCCTCTACCAATGCGGCCGTTTCAGAAGCTGTTTCATCATACTCGCCAAACTCGTTGGGCAAGCCGGCATTTGGGTAAGCAGAAACAAACATATCTGCCTTTTCAGAAAGTTCTTCAATGTGCGGACGCATATCTTTGGCACCCAATGCACAGTTTAAACCTATGGAAAGCAAGTCGCCATGACGCATAGAGTTTAAAAAAGCTTCAACGGTTTGGCCGGATAATGTTCTGCCCGAGGCATCGGTAATGGTGCCGGAGATCATGATCAAAAGCCTCACCCTCGGCCCCTCTCCGAAGGATAGGGATGCCTGTCCTTGGGGATTTTCTGACTGATTATTTTGTGGTGAGAAGACTGTTTGTGATATGTTTTTTGGGAGATTTTCTGAATTTTTGAGTTTATCGTTCAGATTTTGCTCGTAACGTTTGATGGCAAAAATTGCGGCTTTGGCGTTTAGCGTATCAAAAATTGTTTCTACCAATAATAAATCGGCGCCGCCATCTACTAAACCGCGAACTTGCTCATAATAGGCTGCTTCCAGCTCATCAAATGTAATTGCCCGATAACCCGGGTCGTTAACATCTGGCGACATAGAAAGTGTACGGTTAGTTGGGCCAACTGCTCCGGCTACAAAACGTGGCTTTTCTGGGTTTTTAGCGGTGTACTCGGCAGCTACCTCTTTTGCAATTTTTGCGCCCTCGAAACTTAATTCATAAGATAAATCTTCCATGCCATAATCGGCCATGGAAATCCGTTGCGTACTAAAGGTATTGGTTTCTATGATATCTGCGCCAGCATCTAAATATTTAGCGTGAACAGCTTTAATTACATCTGGGCGAGTGATGTTTAATAAATCATTGTTTCCCCTAACATCTAAAGGGTGATTTTTAAAACGCTCTCCACGGAAATCCTCCTCCGACAGTTTGTACTGCTGAATCATGGTTCCCATGGCGCCGTCTATCACTAATATTCTTTTCTCTAATTCTTTTCTGATATCCATTTCTGAGTATTGAGTACAGCGTATTGAGTATAGCGTAATATGTATCGGAAATTCCATGATGTAGTCATCTCGATACTCAATACTATTATCTCAATACTAAAATGCTTATTAAGAAAAGTCGGGTAGGTAATTTTAGACTTTCACTTATCTTTTCCGCTTTCCGCTTTGCGGGAACTGGATAGAATTTAGCACCTTATTTTAAACAGGTTGCTAAGACTTCTTTGGGTCTAATCCCTCCGTCTTTCTCTATAAGCGCTGCAAAAATGCTCATATTTTAAGTAAAAAGCAAATGCTAAGCTTATTGCAAACCGTGATTAATTTACCAACATGACACCACTGCTAAATTAATTAGATAAGTGTGGTAAAAGCTAACAAAGGTGTTGAAATTACTTTATGCCGACGTTATTTTCCTAACTCGCCTTTTTTAACAGTTAGCACATCCTGCCCGGTAGCATCTCCCTGTTCCTGCAATTTTCCAAAGGCAGCAGAAGTGGCGTAATCAATGATTTGCTGGGGTTTATTGCCGTTATAAAAGCCGTAAATTAAACCTGCCATAAAGCAATCGCCGCTGCCAGACCGATCCACAACGCCTTCGCAATTGAACTCTTGCGATTCGTACGATTTTCCATCCGTAAATAAACTGGTATAATACTTAAGTTCATTGGCATCGCTATCAAACCTAAATGTATTTGCCACGCTTTTTACTTTCGGAAATTTTTGAATGATTTCTTTGGAAGTGAGTTCGGCATGAGCTAAATAAGCTGCCCGAGTGTCTTTGTTATGAATATCCGAATCAATATGGGTACCCAATAAGCTATTTGCCGACCAGATATTGCCCATCACTACATCGCAATGTTCAATTAATTTGGGCATTATTTCTATCGGTTTTTTGCCGTATTTCCATAGTTTAGAACGGTAGTTTAAATCGCAAGAAATGGTAATTCCTTTTTTCGAGGCTGCTTCAATACCTTCCAAACAAACATCGGCAACATTTTCATTCAATGCGGGGCTAATCGCTGTAAAGTTGAACCAAGAAACATCTCTCAACACTTTTTCCCAATCAATCATCCCACGTTTAAGTTCAGAGAAAGAAGAATGTGCCCTATCGTAAACCATGCTGCCTTTTAAATCGGCGCCACGCTCTAAATAGTAAACGCCAATTCTTTCGCCACTGAACAAAATAGAGGAAGTAAAAATACCTTTATAGTCTAAATAGTCAATTACATGCCGACTCATGAAATTATCTGGTAAAACTGTGCAATAACGTACAGGTACGTTCCAGCCGGCAAGCGCTGTTGCGGCGTTGGCTTCTGCACCGCCCATATAAAGTGTAAAGGGATTGTTTTCCGAATTTGGATCATTTACCGGCGAAGGTGATATTCTGAGTAGCAGTTCGCCAAAACAAAGTACTTTTTTCATCTGCTTAGCTTTTGAGCTTAGTTTATTTAATTTCCGTTTAAAAAAACAGGCATCAACCTAAGTTACGGTTGTGCCTGCTTGATAGAAACAGTTATCCTTGAATTTCGTTATGTCAACGATAGGAGACCTTTCATCTGAAAAGTTCCCATTTTGCATGGCAACTTTGCTTGTGAGACCTCTCGTTTCCTTGCGGTGACGTTAAGTTTTACAACCCAAAATATTCCTTAGCATTATTATAGCAAATATCGCTAACAATACCGCCAATCCATTTTTCGTCGTTTGGTAATTGCCCGTTTTCCATTTCGCTACCTAAAAGGTTACAAAGTATTCTTCTAAAATAATCATGACGAGGAAAAGAAAGGAAACTACGAGAATCAGTCAGCATCCCAACAAAAGTGCTTAACACGCCCATATTTGATAAAGAAGTCAGCTGTTTTTCCATGCCGTCTTTTTGGTCTAAAAACCACCAGCCAGAACCAAATTGTACTTTTCCTTTAGTTTTTCCATCGGCAAAGTTGGCGGTCATGGTGGCAAAAACATCGTTATCTGCCGGATTAAGATTGTATAAAATGGTTTTCGCCAGCTGATCATCCAGACTTAAGTTTCCGAGAAAATTAGATAAACTTTGTGCCTGCGAGTAATCGCCGATAGAATCATAGCCGGTATCGGGACCTAACTTACGTAACATTCCGTGGTTGTTGTTTCTAATTGCACCTAAGTGGAATTGCTGTACCCAACCTTTTTCGTGATAAATTTTGCAAACCTCTGTTAATACGTAGCCAGCAAAAGCATCGCTATCAGAATAATTATCTACCTCGCCGTTTAAAAGTTTAGTAAACTCGCTTTTTTGAGCGTCTGTTAAAAATACTTTCGATGGAATTTTATTTAAACCGTGATCAGCGATAGATGCTCCGTGAGCTGCAAAATAATCCACTCTGTTACGTAAAGCAGCAATTAGGGATTCTACATCAGTGATTTGAATGCCCGAAGCTGACGAAAGCTTTTTAACATACTCGCGATAAGTTTTAGCATCAGCGATAGCGAAAGATTTATCTGGCCTAAAAGATGGCTTTACCTTGATTTCAAAGTTTTGATCTATCAGCGTTTTGTGGTGCGCTAAGGAATCGGTTGGGTCATCAGTTGTACCCACCATTTTCACGTTGAATTGTTTTAACAAACCCTGTGTAGAAAAATCTTTCTGCGCTAACAGTTGGTTGCCGTGTGCGTAAATCTCTTTTGCAGAGTTTTCGTTCAAGAATTGGTTTACACCGAAAGGCTTTTTAAGCTCCATGTGGCTCCAGTGGAACAACGGATTGCGCACCGTTGCCGGAACAACTTTTGCCCAGGCCATAAATTTTTCTTCGTCAGAGGCATTGCCTGTGATAAAATGCTCATCAACCGCCAAAGTACGCATTGCCCGCCATTTGTAATGGTCTCCTTTTAGCCAAATCTGCGTCATATTGGCGAAGTTTTTATTCTCCGCAATTTCATTTGGAGGCAAATGGTTATGGTAATCTATGATGGGTAAATCCTTAGCATAGTTGTGATAAAGTATCCTTGCGCTTTCAGAATACAGTAAAAAATCTTCGGGAATTACGTTTCCGTTTTTCATGCTGTTTGTATTATAAATTTTTTGGAGCCTAAATGTATAAAGCCCAGATTTAAAGCTCTTTGTTTAAACCCAACACGATCGAAAAAGCCTCCGTTACCACAGCTTATTGCTGAGCGGAGGCTTTTTTCTAGATTATTTTAAATCGGTAATTGCTACAGCATCCATGTCTCCGTAATCCTGGTTTTCGCCGCCCATTCCCCAAATAAATGAATAATTGGTAGTTCCACAACCAGAGTGGATAGACCATGGCGGACTAATAATTGCCTGGTTGTTATGAACCGTCATGTGGCGGGTTTCTTGTGGTTCGCCCATGAAGTGAAAAACAGTTTGGTCTGCAGCAACATCAAAATAGAAATAGGCTTCCATTCTTCTGTCATGTACATGAGATGGCATGGTATTCCAAACACTACCCGTTGACAAGGTAGTTAAACCCATTACCAACTGGCAGCTTTGAATGCCATCTGCATAAATGTATTTATGGATTGTTCTGTGGTTTGATGTTTCTGCAGTACCTAAAACTACCGGAGTTGCATCTGCTTCTTTCATTAACGTTGTTGGATATTCTTTGTGAGCCGGTGCAGATAAAATATAAAATTCTGCGGGAGAACTCGGATTTTTAGATGCAAAACTAACGCCTTTTGAACCTCTGCCAATATATAAACAATCTTTTTTTGCTAGGTCGTAAGTTTTTCCGTCAACGCTGATACTGCCTTCTCCGCCTACGTTAATTACGCCCATTTCTCTTCTTTCTAAAAAAAAATCGGCTTTTAGCATCTCAAAGTTTTCTAAAGCCAAAGCGCCTTTTGTTGGCACAGCGCCACCAATAATTACCCTATCGTAATGGCTGTAGGTAAACTTTATTTCACCTGCGGCCATTAAATCCTCAATCAAAAACTGTTCACGCAGTTCTGCGGTGTTCATCCCTTTAACTTCTTTTTGGCTGTTATGATATCTTTGTTTCATGTCTTTAATCTTTTTTAATAGTTAAGTCGCGATTTTTAAGAATTAAACCGCAAAATTTTGAAATTAAGTTTTGGCTTTAAGCCTTTTGCTTTCCGCTTTTAGGCTTTCTGTATCTTAATTAACGTCCCATCCATCCTCCGTCAACGGTGATGACTGTTCCGTGTACATAATCTGCAGCTTTTGATGCTAAGAAAACGGTTACCCCACCAAAATCTTCGGGTGTACCCCATCTGCCGGCAGGTATTCTTGATAAAATTGATTTGCTTCTGTCTTCATCATTGCGTAAAGCTTCGGTATTATCTGTAGCGATGTAGCCCGGTGCAACGGCATTTACGTTTACTCCTTTTGCGGCCCATTCATTAGCGAAAGCTTTTACTAAACTACCAATAGCGCCTTTACTTGCTGCATAGCCGGGTACGGTAATGCCGCCTTGAAAAGTGAGTAGAGATGCAGTAAAAATGATTTTTCCAGAACCTTGTTCTACCATTCTTTTTCCGATTTCGCGGGTTAAAATAAAAGGGGCATCTAGGTTAATTGCTAAAACGTTATCCCACATTTCGTTTGGATGCTCTGCAATAGGTGCTCTTTGTATAGTACCCGCATTGTTCACTAAAATATCAACCACCGGATTTTCGGCTTTCACCTTTTCGATAAAACTTTCCAAAGATTTTCTATCGCTAAAATCACACTGATAGGCGCTAAATTTTTTCCCCAGTTTTTGCACCTCTAATTCGGTTGCGCTACCGCTTAAAGGCATAGTGGCAGATACGCCAATGATATCGGCGCCAGCTTTTGCCAGTGCCAGTGCCATGCCTTTTCCAATCCCTTTGTTACAACCTGTAACTAAAGCAATTTTCCCACTTAAATCAAATAAACTCATTATCCTATTTTTGGTTCATAAAAACATCGTCCTAAAGCGTTTGAAGACAATGTAATTAAACAAGATTAGTGATTTTAAAGCGGTTTTTTAATCAAAGTAAGGTATTTATTTATGCAATCGTTTCCGGTAAGTGCTATTTGTTTACATTAATTTACAAAACTTAAAATTAAGCTCATAAAATAAGCTAACTTCAAATCAGATTAAACAATTAATAATTCAAATGCATCATTTATTTTTTTATAAAACACTCAAAATAAAATCATTAACAGTAATTTTTACGCTATTGGTTTTACAACAAACGCAAACCTTTGCACAAAAAACAGACGGAACCGTAAACTCTTTGGTGCAAATGGAAGCTTATTTTAATAACCTTGTTGTTAAAAATGGTTTAAATCAGGCCTTTATTCAGGTAGCTGCCAAACGAGGTGTGGTTTTTAGGCCTCAAGCCTTAAATATTATTGATTACTACAGCAAGCAAGCACCGGCTGATTTTGAGTTGGGTTGGAAGCCCGATTTTGCAATGATAGCTAAGAGCGGATATTTTGGCTTTACAACAGGATTGTACACCGTAAAAAAAAGTGATAAATACGCTTACGGGCATTACCTTTCGATTTGGAAAGCAGAAAAAAATAAAAAATGGACCTTAGTTTTGGATGCAGGAATTAGCCATAAAAAACCATCGGCGGCGATTGAAAATAAGTTTATCGACCCAAGCAATTATAAATATCCTAAAATAATTGGTCCAAAAAAGGTGAAGATGAGAGAGGATATTGTTTTTAGTACCGACGAGCTTTTTGGAAAAGCGCTAAAAAACACCGGCAATAAAAACTTTACAGAATATTATGCAGACGATGTTCGCTTATATTTTCCGGGTCAGTTGCCTTTAATTGGCAAACAACAGGCCATTGGTTTTATAGATGAACGAAACCAGCATGTAACATCAAACCCAACTTTTGTTGACCGGGCTTTTAGCGGCGATTTGGCCTACACTAACGGTAAGGCAAATATTGGGGTAAATAAGTACAACTATGTGCGGGTTTGGAAAATTGGCGAAGATATGAAATGGTATATTTTGGTAGATATGTATTTAGAAGAGTAAGTAACCTCACCCATCTCCCTTTGCAGAAGGTAGATAGGATTGGGCTATGAGCGCTAAGGAAACTAAAAAGTATAAGAAATCTTAAATCCGTGGTTTAACACACCAAAGGCATCAAAAGAAACGGCGTAATCTGCTCTAAAAATTAAACGCTTAATGCCCACATAAGCTTCCATGTAGCTACCTTTTTCGGGTTGGTAAAGGTAACCTGCGCCAATTAGTTCCTGCAATTTTAGCTTTCGTAGTTGCGGAACCCGATTTGATAAGAACTGGTTAAAATTGTGTTCAACATGCCCTTCAAAAAAGTAGCGGTTAGTACTGTAAGTGTAAAAGTTAAGTAGGTGAAAACTGCGTAAACCGGGGTTAAAAATTAAGGCAAGATTACCGCTAAAGTGGCGCCACTCTGGGTAGTAAGCATTTTTTCTGTTTAAAAACTCTCCAGCGGCAACAGAGTAAGAGCTGTAACCCCACAATCCCATATCTAATTTTTCATGCTGGATTTCTGCCTCAATGTAATTGTAATCAGAGCTGGAATTAAAAACATTTGGAATACCCTTTTTATAAGTTAAAATAAACCGCGGGCCTAAAGGAAGTTTATAAATCTTAATTCTGTCTTTTGTGATATAAGGCTGTTTTAAGGTGTAAATAAGCGATGAATTAACAAAAAATGAGGTGTAAATAGGGAACAACTTATCTTCCAAAGTAGGGTCAATAGGATTATTGGAACTAAAATTTCTTTCTTTGATGTCTCTGAACACAAAATCTTTGGTGTTGCTTACCGAGTAGTTTTTAGAAACCTCTGAGCCTACCGAAAGGTACAAGTTGCCCACCAACTCTCTACCAATGCCGGCGCTGATGTATTCTTTGCGATAAAGCTTCATAAAGTTTTGCTCAAAAAACAGGGTGTTTAAGGTGTTTTGCAGGGTGCTTAAGCTGCCGTTAGGGTTTAAATCAAGATAGGTGCTGCCAATGCTGAAATTTAAGGTGCCGCGTTTTTTGGGTTTATAATACCACGATAAAGATAAATCTGAATTTAGTTCTTTATTCTCGAACCCATAACGTATGCGGGGCGTTACAGAAAAGCTGGTATTATTGGGATTAAACTTTAAAAATGAAACGCCATAATTTATTCCGAAGCCTTCTACCGTATTAAAAAATAAAGCCGGTACAATGGGCTCAAACACTATCGCCCGGCGTTTGTTTTCGCTCGAAAAAACTTTTTCGCTAAAAAGCAAAGGCAATATTTTTATGCGAGGTTGCAATTTCTGTAAAGAATCAATAATAAATTTATCCTGGCGGTTTTTGTTGATAGAATCCTGGTAGTTGTAAGAAAGCCGCTCTTGCAAAGTTAGCGGAACTTTTCTTTCTGTTTTTAGCAAATTACTATGGAACGCAGACGAATCATCTTTTACAATTTCATTCTTCTTAAAATCTTTATAAAAATTACTTTTCGATTGCTCATTGGTAAAAACCGCTTTACTGCTGCCAGAAAAGTAGAATTTTAGCACCTCACCTTTATACTTTAACAGCGTGTAGGCGGGTACTAAACTATTATTTTTGTAGTTCTGAATCACCTGTAAGGTATCTATAAAATTAATTCCTTTATCGCCGCTAATTTTTAAATCAAGGTGTTTAAGGTTGCAGGTGTTGATGTCAAAAGTTAGTTCGCCTTCAAAAGTGGGCGAAAATCTTTTTTTCGGACTTACTTTAATTATTAATTGTGCACTATCCTTTTGTATAAGCCGGTAGTTATAAAAAGCCAAAGCGCTTTGCCCCAAGGGCGATACAAAGTTTTTATCGCTTAAGGATTCAAATTTTATAAAGTTCTCGCTAAAGTTGAGGCTTAATTGTGCAGCGCTTTTAAACTCCCAAGAGGGGTACTCGCCATAACTTTTGGTGGCTTTAACAAGTTCTTTATAGCCGTCAGTTTTGCCAAAATGTAGTTTAGAATAGCTTTCATTAAGCCATATTAGCTGGTGGCTGTTAATATTGCCGAAGTAACGGATGTTTTTCCCGAACATCTTTTTGGGACCTTTATCCAACATCAGGTTGTTTTTAATGTAGGCCTCTTTGGTAAATGTGATGTTTCTTTTTTGCTTTTGCGATTTTATTACATCAACCATAAACTGTTTTACCCAATTGATGCTATCTTTTTGCGCAATAGCAGCATTTGCGTAGGCGGTACTTAAAAAAGAAGAACAAAGGATGAAAGACAACAAAAGCACTTCCTTTAAATAGAAGTGCTTTTTTATCAGCTTTTTTGCCCCAAGTAATCCTATCATTAATAAACCTGTTCTTTATCTGTTTTAAATTTTTGCCATTTGCTATCCGTTTAAAACGAATCATTCTTTATTGGATTGTTTAAAGGTTATTTTAATTTAACAGCCCCTTAAAATAGAAAATAAATTTTAGTGTAAAAACGCAGCTATTGATTTAAGGCTGGTAAATAGTAATTTTTATGCCAACATTTAAAACAATAAAAAAAGCACAATCAAAAGTTTCGCTTTTGTAGCACTGCAAAAGCTAAACGTATTTTATAGTAGGGTAGGTTTTCCTTAAGTTCCTCAAAAATGGGTTTCAAGGCTTTGGTTTCCCCGGTTTTAAGGCTGGCTTCTTTAACGCTTACCACCTCTTCTTCGGTAATGTAACTGGCTAAAGTGTTGATATCACCATTTAAATAAAGCTGAGCAAGGTGCGAGTACACGGTGGTAAGCTCTAAATCTCGCAGTTTGGCAATTTGTTCAACAGCAACGTTTTGTTTCAACAGTGCCAGCGTATCTTTATAGGTGTTGCCTTTGGCTTTCGCCGATTCATTGGGGCTAAAATCAATAATCGCATCTAAAAACCACGAGCCATATTTAGCAAGTTTATGCTCGCCTACGCCGCCGATATTTAATAAATCGGTGGAGGTAATTGGTTTTTGCAGCGCCATTTCTTTTAGTGTAGCATCAGAAAAAATAACGTATGCCGGTACGTTTTCCTGTTTCGCTAATTTGCTTCGTAGGTTTTTTAATTTATTAAACAATTCTTCATCTAAACTGAGGCCTGTGCTTTTTTTACTTTTTACGGCAGCAGTGGCGCTGCTTAGGTTTTGTAGCACAGTTAGCTCAATTTTTTGACCATCAAATAAAACTTTTTTGCCAAAGGCAGTAACTTTTAGGGCTAAGTTTTCATCGTAGGCTAATTCTAAAACGCCAATATTTAACATTTGCATTAGGTAGCGCTCCCAATCAAAAGCAGAAAGCTCTTGCCCTGCGCCGTAGGTTTTTAATTTATCGTAGCCTGCAGCTAAAACTTCTTGTTTTTTTGAACCCCGCAAAATATCAATTATCATTCTTGCCCCTTCTTTTTCGTCGCTACGGATAACTGCCGATAAGGCTTTTTGTACGGTAATTGTTCCATCAAAATGTTTCCTTGGGTTATCGCATACATCGCAATTGCCACAGTTTTGCGTAAGGTTTTCAGAAAAGTAGTTTAGCAAAATTCTTCTCCTGCAAATATCGGCTTCCGCATACTGTTGTATCCGCTTTAGCTTTTCTAAATTTACTTCGGCTAAATTTCCTTCGCTGGCAAATTTGCTCAGCATAGCCATATCGGCGTAATTGTAATATAAAATTGTATCGGCTGCTAAACCATCTCTTCCGGCCCGTCCAATTTCTTGATAGTAACCTTCCAAATTTTTGGGCAAATTATAATGTATTACCCAGCGTACATTTGATTTATCTATACCCATACCAAAGGCTACCGTAGCGCAAACCACTTGCAGTTCATCGTTAATAAAGCGCTCCTGAACAGATGCCCGCACTTCGCTGTTCATCCCAGCGTGGTAAAACATGGTGCTAATTCCGGCATTTGCTAAAGCCTCGTAAACTTCTTCGCATTTTTTTCGGCTAAGGCAGTAAATAATGCCGCTTTGGTCTTTTCGTTCTTTTATAAAACCGATGATTTCGCTCAGTTTTTCTTTTGGTTTTTTACCCGTTCTAACTTCTAAACTCAGGTTTTTACGGTCAAAAGAGCTCAGAAAAATTTGTGGGCTTTTCAATTTAAGTTGCTTGGCAATATCTCTGCGGGTCACCTTATCTGCGGTGGCAGTTAGCGCCATAAATGGTATTTGCGGAAACTTATTGCGGAGAAAGCCTAGCTGGGTGTACTCGGGCCTAAAATCATGCCCCCATGCAGATATACAGTGCGCTTCATCTATTGCAAATAAACTTATTTTGCAGGCCTGGGCAATTACTTCAATATCAGCAAGTAGCTTCTCTGGCGATACGTAAAGTAATTTTATTTGCTGCTGATGACAAGCATTAAGAATAAATTGCTGTTGCTCAAAGCTTTGCGAGCTGTTTAAAAAAGCTGCCGCAATACCATTGTTGTTTAAAGCATCAACCTGGTCCTTCATTAAAGAAATTAAGGGCGAAATTACCAAAGCAGTACCTGGCAGCATCAGAGCCGGGATTTGAAAACACACAGATTTACCACCGCCGGTTGGCATCAGCACCAAACTATCTGCGTTGCTTAATGCGGTTTCAATTATTTCTTGCTGTTGCGGACGAAAGCTATCATAACCAAAATATTTTTTTAAGAGTTTATTTGGCGAAAGCATTTGTTTTTAGGGATAAAGTGTGAAGTGGTAAGTAATAAATGGTAAATAATAGGTGGTAAGTGTATAAAGTGTAAAATAAAAAGTATAAAATAGTGTAAAAGTTAACACCGGCTAAAACTTAGGCTAATTTTTTCGAGGTATGACTGTAGGATAATAGTAGCAGCCACGCTATCTATCAGCGCCTTGTTTTGTTTGTCGGTTTTTTTTAGGCTGCTTTGGGCAATAACAGCAGATGCCATTTTAGAGGTAAAACGTTCGTCCATTAGTGCAACGTTAATCTCCGGAAAATGCTTTTTCAGCAATTTCACAAATGCTTTAATTTGCGGCGCACTTTCTGATGCGCTGCCGTCCATTTGTTTAGGTTCGCCTACCACAAACGTTTCAACCTGGTTGGTGCACAAATATTGTTTTACAAAAGTAATCACTTCTTTAGGATGAATAGTTGTTAAAGCCGTAGCAAAAATTTTTAGCGGGTCTGTTACAGCAATGCCTAACCTTTTTGTGCCAAAATCAAAAGCCATAATTCTTGCCATAAGATTGTATTGAGTGTATTGTGGGCTGAAAATACAAATTTAAAAAATAAGCGCCGCAAAATAAGGCTATATTAAAAGCAAATAAAAAGCGTTTTATACCTCAAATGTTTTGTAAAAAAACCGTCAATTTAATGGAACAATTTTTGTTAATTTGGCAAAAAACCAAAATCTAATATGGACACTCAAGAACAAAAGAAGAAAAAGGATACCAATAAGATTTACTTTTTGATAGCAGTAATAGTAGCCTTATTAGGTACAAACGTTTATTTATTTTTTCAGAAAAGTAAATCGGACCAAAGAATTGTTACCGTTAGCGATGAAAAAACGGCATTACGCACAGAGTTGGAAAAGCTAGAAACAGAGCTAGACCAGGCTAATAGTGCAACCGGCGAAATCTCTGAAGAACTTAAGGCAAAAGATGAAGAGCTAAAAGCTAAAATTGCGCAGTTAAGAGAGGCTTTAAATAAAGGAAAGCTTACGGCTGGCGAGTTGGCAAAAGCTAAAGAAGACGTTAAACAGCTACGCTATTTTGTTGGAAAATACACCAACGATATTGATGATTTAATGAAAAAGAACGCCGCACTTACCGGCGAGAGAGATAGCTTAAAAACCACCGTTAGTGATGTTAAGCAACTGGCCAACAAGCTTAGCCAAAGTAACGATTCTTTAAACGTTAAAATTAAGGCAGGGGCTGCTTTAAAATCATCTGCGGTAAACATTATGGCCTTTAAAATAAAATCAAGTGGGAAAGAAGTAGATGTTACCCGGGCAAATACAGCACAGAAAATAAAAGTGCAGTTTACCGTAAATACCAACCCAATTGCCGAAAAAGGCATGCATGATATATTCATGCGTATTTTAGACCCTGCCGGCAATTTAATTATTGGCGAAGGCGGCTCTTTTATAGCTAATGAACAGCAATTGCAATACACCTACAAAACCGCAATAGATTTTAACGGCGAAAGCAAAAGCTATGTTTTAGATTGGACCAACAGAAATGCATTTGAGCCAGGCACCTATACCATCATTTTATATGCCGATGGTTACACCATGGGTCGCGGAAGTTTTAGCTTAAGATAAGCAAGCGCTTAGCTTGTGAGAAAAGGATTTATCGCTTTTTGCAGATAAGTCCTTTTTTGTTTAACTTTTTGAGAGCAACAAGTTCCCATAAATTTAAGCGAGGTGTTTTTTATCTGCTTAAACCGCTAATCAACGGTTGTAAGGTTAAAAAAGGGGGCTATTTCTAAAGTTAGGCTAACATAAGTCTCTATCTATAATTACTAAGTTGCAGAGGAGCGGCCTTTGGCATTTTACTTTTCCGCTTTTAGCATTTTTCCAACTTTTAGTAGAATATCAACACTTTCTTTTGGAATGCTACCGCTACCGTCTGGACCGATATTCAACAAGAAATTACCGCCGTTGCTATTGATGTTCTTTAGCATTTTGTAAACTTCTTCTGGTTGCTTCCAATTATGATCAGCCGCTTTAAATCCCCAATTATCATTTAAAGTATAGCAAGCCTCCCAATGATAATCTACCGCTTTATCAAAATGAGTTTGCTCTGGGGTATCGTAATCTTTCTTAAATAGTTTTCTTTTTGCAACTCTGTTATTGATGATGATGCTAGGCTTTAAAGTTCTGATGTAACTATACAAATCTTTACCATCTTCTAAAGTCCACCAGTTCACCCAATCGCCATCAAACCACATTAAATCAGTATCGTAACGTTCAACTAGTTCTTTGATTTGGTTTTTCATATAGGTTACATACTCGGCTTTTTTTCCATCCTTCATTTTGTTATTAGCCCAAGGTTTTTCTGCGTTTTGGCTACCAACCTCGGCATTTTTTTCTTGAGATGGGTCATGCCAATCAAACAGGCTGTAATAAGTACCAAACTTAAGTCCGTGTTTATGGCAAGCCACACTCAATTCTTTAAGAATATCTCGCTTAAAAGAGCTGCTGCCCACATCAAAGTTAGTGTATTTACTATCCCAAAGGCAAAACCCTTCATGATGTTTAGTGGTAATTACAATGTATTTCATGCCTGCTTTTTTAGCTAATTTTACAATTGCCTCTGCATTAAAATTAACCGGATTAAAATTAAAAGCTAACAGTGCATATTCTTGAGGGGATATATCTGCATTGGCTTGAATCCATTCTGAATAACCATTCTTTTGCTCTCCCTTCCAAACACCACCAAGCTGGCTGTATAATCCTAAATGTATAAACATGCCGTATTTAGCGTCGGTAAACCACTTCATACGGGTTTCGTAATCCTGTTTAGATTCAATAAGAGGAGATGTTTCTTGTGCGCAAATATTTAGCGTTAGCAAAACACATAAGAGCAAAAAAAGGCTAATTTTTTTCATTTTTTTGGATGGTGCCCAATGGATATTTAGTAAAATACAAATTTCATTTCTCTGTTGATGATTTCATGTGCTGTCTTAGTTCATTCTCTTTTTTCGCCGTCCAATACTTACAATCTAGTTGGATAAATACTGACGAATAAGGAATAACCTCATCTGTTTTTAAAACTAATACTTGAAATAATTTTGACGCTTTATCCATGTTCACAAAAACAGAATCATGTAACATACTTCGCTGCTGGTAATTTCCAATGCGTTTTAATAAAGCAGTTCTGTACCCTCCAATACTTTCAACCTG
>DASVGY010000194.1:0-6590 GCA_036379295.1 Pelobium sp. | reverse complement strand
CAATAAGCCCTTGCCCGCTCGATCCCGTTTTTTCTCTTTACTTTTTTCCGCAAAAAGTAACAAAAACTCTCGGCTGCGCCCTTTGCTACAAAGGTTCTGCTGTTACTCTGTTTTTTCGTTGCCGCAAAGGCCAAGGCCGAATTTATCGGGGTACTTTGGTTCTTGCTTTTGCTGCTGCCCGTCATCTCGACGGTAGGAGAGATCTGTTTGTGCCTTCGCGGTACCTTGGTTCACCGCAGAAAACAACAGATTCCTCCTCGTACCTCGTTCGGAATGACGGCTTAGGGGAGGTTCGTCTTCCAACTCGTCTCGACAATAGGAGAGATCTGTTTGTCTCTTGACAAAACCCGGGTTCACCGGAGAAACTCACAGATTCCTCCTCGTACCTCGTTCGGAATGACGAAAATTAGAAAAAGCCTTTTTGTTTTGCTTTACATCATAAATTACAAAAACAATTTGCATTTTTAACCATGCCAACCTCAGAAGCTATTCTACATTTTATATGGAAATATAAGTTATTTAACCTAATTGGGTTAAATACCACTGATGGGCAGCCTGTTCAGCTACTTCAATCTGGCATTCACAATATGGATTCGGGTCCGGATTTTTTTAACGGAAAAGTTAAAATAGGAGAGACGCTTTGGGCAGGAAATATCGAAATACATTTAAAATCATCTGACTGGTTAAAGCACAAACACCAAACCGATAAAGCGTACGATAATGTGGTTTTGCATGTTGTTTGGGAACACGATACGCCGATTTATAGAACCGACGGAACTTTAATTGCAGTTTTGGAACTTAAAAACGCGGTTTGGCCAACGGTAATTGAAAATTACGATAAACTTTTGGCAAACAATTACTGGATTCCATGCGAGGCGCAACTGCCTGCGGTGGATGATTTTTCCAAAAGCCATTGTTTAGATAGAATGTTGACGGAAAGGTTGGAAGATAAGTCACAAGCAATATCTGCCATCTTTAAGACCACAAATAATAGTTGGGAAGATACTTTTTACATTGTTTTAGCAAGAAGTTTTGGATTTAAGGTGAATGCACTTCCGTTTGAGTTGCTGGCTAAAAATCTTCCGCAGTTAACGTTAGCAAAACATAAAAATTCTGCACTACAAGTAGAGGCTTTAATCTTTGGCGTTGCAGGGTTTTTAGATTTTAATTTTGTTGACGAATACCCAAACATTTTAAGAAAGGAGTTTCGGTTTCTACGGACTAAATATCAGCTTTCGGTTTTGGATGCGAGCTTATGGAAGTTCTCAAAAACACGTCCTGATAATTTCCCAACCATCAGGTTAGCGCAATTTGCAGGTTTGGTGCTGCAGTCTCAACATTTATTTTCACAAATTGTTGGAATTAAAAACAAAAAGGAGTTTGGTAACCTATTCACCAATCTGGTTGTTAACAAGTATTGGGAAACTCATTTTAGATTTGATAAGCAAGCGGAACATAAAAAGGTAACTATTGGGAATGGAAGCATTGATAACTTGCTGATTAATTCGATAGCGCCCCTTTTGTTCTTTTATGGAAAACAAACTGGAAACAAAAAATATATGGATTTAGCGCTTGATTTGCTGCTAGAAATTAAGCCCGAGGAAAACCAGATTATCAGAGGATTTAAAGAACGCGGAATAAAAGCGGCCAACGCTTTTGATACACAAGCACTTATTCATTTAAAAAAAAGTTACTGTGATTTAAAAAAATGCTTAAATTGTGGCATTGGTTTAAAAATCATTAAACAAAACAAAGATGATTAGTAGAATTTTGATTTTTTTTGAACGTTATTCTTTCGGTGTTTGTACCTATTTGGGCGAGAAATTTAAAATCTCCCAGTCAAAAATTCGCTTGTTTTTTATATATACCTCTTTTTTAGCGGCGGGTTTTCCTTTAATATTTTACTTCTTTGCAGCTTTTGTGCTAGATATCCGAACGTTCATCAAACGGAAAAAAATGCAGTACTGGGATATTTAGTAGAAAGTAAAAAGTGAAAAGTAAAAAGTAAAAATTAAAAGTAAAGATTAAAAAGTAAAAATTAAAAAGTAAAAAGTTAGAAGTATAAAGTTAAAAGGGAGGATTTATTCTCCGTCAAAAAACTCGTATAGCTCCCCAAAATAGCTGGTTTCCCATCCATCAACAAACTCATCATAAACTTCATCGGGAATATTGGTATGGAGGAGTTCTACCGAACAACCTTTTTTATGCTCATGAAGTTTCATCGTTACAATCGATGCTTCATCCTGACCTTCAAAATACCACTGCTGCACAATCTTTTTGTTTTCTTCAAACTCCAGGTTTTTACCCACAATATCTCCATCAAATAAAGAAAACTCAGAATTTGCTTTTGTACTCATTTCGGCCTCTGCCCCGCTCCATAATTTAATGCTCAGTGGAATAGTTAGGGCTAAATACACCTCTTCGGGTGGCGCTGGCAGCGTAAAATACTTTTTATAATCTCTCATTGGTTTTATTTAAAGCCTAAATAAGGCACAAAAAAAGCATCTCAATTAAAATTAAGATGCTTCGAAATTAAGGTTATTTTAAGGATTTATTGTTCTGAAAATGGAATTAGCCTAGCTTTTTTTAGCTGTTACCAAAACTACTACGCCTGCAACCAAAATTATCCCGCCAACGTAAGGTGGCCAGTTTACCGATTCTTTTTTATCAGCAGATATTTGTATTGGACCTGCATCAACTACTTTTTCTTGTTTAGTGTAAGAGAAACCTCCCCAAATTAGCATTGCAATTCCTACAACTACTAAAATAATTCCGACTGTTCTGTTCATGTTTATAAGAGTTTTGATTTAGTATATTAAAACAAACACTATACCATTTAATTTAACTGGTTCACAACCTGTATTTTGCTTGTTATTTTGCTTTTATCCAAAGAATTTTGTTGCTGATTAAGTTCGCCAGATTGATTGATACCTTTGTAAATGACGATGAGGCATGTGTAATTATGATTTTGATTTATACCTATTAACCATCATCTTTGAATATGAGCGAAACTTTAGCCACCATAGGTATAAACGGTGCAAAATTCAACGCCGCAGTTGGCTGGTATCCGGAAGAAAGGATCGTCAAAAATAATTTTTTGGTCGACTTATCAGTTAGTTTTTTAGTGAAAAAGGCGTTTTCAGACGATAGTTTGGAGGATAGTATAGACTATATGCAATTGCATGAGATATGCGATAATGCTTTCGCTGTTGAAACTAAATTGATAGAAACTGTTGCTCAAAAAATAGTGGACCAAATTATTGCGGGCTTTGCGGTGGTTGAAGAAGTAAGCATCAAAATTCAGAAATTAAATCCCCCGGTTAGGGCACAAATAGAAAGTTCGTTTGTGCAGTTAAACTTTAAAAGGTAGAAGTGATTTTTAAAACCCTAATTAACAGGGTGATTGAAACGTTTTGCCGACCAGGAAACTATTTACAGTTACAGTAGCGAAGAAACGGAGTGTTTGTTTTTTTTTCTCGGATGTGGTAATTAAACCTAAGAACGTAAAAGAGCTTTCTATTTTTAACGTAGAGAAAAATCTGTAGATTCAAAAAAAGGATAACCAAATCTATCGGTTACCCTTTTTTCGCGATTTCATCGTTTGCTTTGTCATGGAGCAACCGTGAGCAGGGTGATGTTGTTTGCCAAGTCCGTTGCTGCCCATTCAAGACTACAGGTGGCAAATTCGGCAGTGTTGCTGGTACAAACGTAGTTCCAAGTCACTCCGTCAACACCCATGGTTGCTTCTCCCTCTTCCAAGAGGGTTTCATCAGCTAAATAAATACTTAAAGTAACCGATTGAATTTCATAATTGTCAACTGCTTTTACGCTTAACACGCAGCCGGTTTCGCCATTGTAAACGCCCGAAGCATCTGATAAAACAGGAGGTGTAAAAAAATCGGCGAAAGCCACATTAAACACACTTTGGCTGCCTTTAACAAAGCCTTCATACTTTGCCTTTAACACGCTGTCCTTAATCGCTTGTTTCGCATATTTGCTAGAGCGCTTAAAACGTTCGTGTACGTCTAGCTGTTCCTGCGTTAAAGGTTTGGTGCTTTTTTTTGGTATTTTGGTTACCACTGTTTTACCATTTTGCTGCTTAAAAATAATTAAGTCGCCTACTTTACCACTCATTCCGTGGGTTAATACATTTCTGCTACTTGTAGCCATTTTGTTATTGTTTTACCTGCCACAACACGCGGCATTGAGACAAACATAAGGCGGATTTTTGAGCTAAAAAAAGCTTGACTTAATAAGTCTGATGCTGGCTTAAAATGTCCTTAAAGGCATTAATTTGGTGTATTTGTCCCGGTTTGTCCTATTTTGTCCCGGTTTGGTGCAGGGGTGTTTTTTGTGTAAAAGCCAGCCCGTCCTGTAGTGGTCCCGTACTGGTGCTCTAGTGGTGGTGGGGTGGAGGATTTAATGATAGAAGGATAGAATAATTTAATGACTGAATGATAGAAGGATTGAATGATAGAAGGATTGAATGAAAGAAGGATTGAATGAAAAGGAGGGTTGGATGAAAAGGGAGGTTGGCCTGGGAGTTTGTTTAGTTTCGCAATCATTGCAAGGCTTTTTCGGCGCTTCGGCTTTGCAATTAAGCTTTGTATGGGGCTTATGCTGTGGAATGTAGGTTTTGCTTTAATGCCTTGGCATTTGGCCAGCCCACTTTGCAAAGAAGTAGGATTGATTAAATGCCTGGTTTTTTATAAAAAGAGCATTCGGAATACTTGTAGAAATTTCTTTCACCTATTTTTATGGGTATAAATTGATTTGGATGACGGTCGATGGTTTTTGTGGAGATACTTAATAAACCTGCAAGTTCCTTTTTGCTCAGCAACTTATCCGCTGCCGATATGCGCTCGGGACGCATGGGTTTATGGGGATGCTCGCGTTCCAAAACCCGTCGAACATCTTTTTCATGCTGCATATTGCTAATCCAATCTACCAGCTGGCTCATTTTTTTGATGCCTTTTAATTCGTCTTTTACTAAAAACTGTCCGGTTAAAGGTTTTTCCATTTCTGCATTGCAGATGATAAAAAGCAAGGCCAGTTTCTCTCTGCTGGCATGGCCATAGCCGCCTTCCACGCTGTTTATTGAAATGCCTGATTTTGTAAAGGTCAGAAATTCGGCGGCCGCATCCAAGCCTTCGCTCTCTAAACGAGGCACAACCATCAGAAAGCTATCTTCGGGCATTTGGATACCGCTTCGCTCTTCTTCCTCGCTAAGCAAATTATATTGCAGATAAATGTTCTTTAAAATTGCCCTTCCTTTAAACACTAAAGCACTTTGGTTAGAAACAGCATCCCCACTGCACTGAAAATTTTCAATGCGTTTTAGTTTTTGCTTATTTCTTTTTCTTTCCATTATGATAATGAATGCTTTATGCGATTATTACAAATGACGTATTCTTAGCGGTATAAATAAATTTCGTTTTTCCACAGCCTAAAACGGCACACCGCTTAATTTTAAGTAAATGCTTTTAAATTGCTATTAATCATAGTTTTATATTGTGGAAAACTAAAAATTACTAAAATGTTAATCAGTTCTTTTTGGGTGTTAAATAGTATTTAATCATTGATTTTCGCTTTTAAAGGGGTGTGTATTCTTTGCTTTTCCTGCGTTATTGCGAACGAGGTACCAAGAGGAATCTGTGGTTTTTTTTGTAAACCGAGGTAGCGCAAATAACAGACAGTTCTGTTGTTTGGTTGAGATGAACGGTTTACTTTGAGCGTAATTGCGAGGCCGAAGCGATCGCCTTTGAGCCTTGGTGCTGTGGTAATCTGTGAGCTACGGAGGATGAAACTTTGTAGATCTCTAACCACAAAACTGTTTTGTTTTAGATTTAGATAAATATTTTGTCATCGCAAGGTTTTTCGCAGCATATCCCGCGTAGAACGTTTAGTTTTCAAAAGTCGCAACTGAGTTATTAATATATTTTAGGTGAATGCTATAAATCATTGTTATGTAGTTTTTTATATCCTAAAAAATAACTCATAAACATAGAGTGCTGACTATTTGAACGATAATTATAAAAAAAATAATTGTTTGGATTTTTTAAATGGTTCTAGTTTTGATTTAACTTCTACAGAAATTTTGTAACTAAACACCGTAACCGGTTTGCTTTAGTGTGTGTTTTAAGTTAATTTGCTACACTAAATTAATGTATGTCTAAAAAATTACTCTCAGAACGCGACATCTGTACTAAATTTATTTCTCCAGCAATAGAAACAGCAGGTTGGAATAAATTGACACAGTATCTTGAAGAGGTTTCTTTTACAGATGGAAAAATATATGTAAAGGGGAGGTTGACGACTCGCGGTGTAAGAAAACGAGCGGATTATATTCTCTATTATAAACCTAATATCCCGATTGCAATTATTGAAGCTAAAGACAATAAACATTCTGTTGGCTCTGGTATGCAACAAGCATTGGATTATGCTCACATTTTAGATATTCCTTTTGTGTTTAGCAGTAACGGCGATGGGTTTTTGTTTCACGATAAAACCGACACTACACAGATAGAAAAGGAGCTAAATCTTGATCAATTTCCAACACCTAAAGAACTTTGGGATAAATACAAAGCATA
>DASVGY010000193.1:0-8150 GCA_036379295.1 Pelobium sp. | reverse complement strand
GCCTTCCACAATTTTCCATGCCGACTTCACTCCCACTCCAGGGATTCTTAAAATCGCTTCAAAATCTGCGGTTTGAATGTTTAGCGGAAAAAAATCGACATTTCTTAACGCCCATGCCAACTTTGGGTCTACATCTAATTCTAAAAAAGGTTTTCTTGTATCTAAAATTTCATCGGCTTTAAACCCGTAAAAACGCATCAACCAGTCGGCTTGGTATAATCTATTTTCTCTTAACATAGGAACCTGCGAACTTAAAGATGGTAACCTAACATCGTTAGCAACCGGCACATATCCAGAGTAATAAACACGCTTTAGGTTGAAATTTTTATAAAAATGGTTTGCAGTATGGATAATTTGTAAATCCGTTTCTGGCGTAGCGCCGATAATCATTTGCGTACTTTGGCCAGCAGGTGCAAATTTCGGGATTTTCTTAAAACGTTTTTTTTCGTCTCTGTACAGGATGATCTCGTTTTTTACAAAATTCATCGGGTCAATCATATCCTTCCGGTTTTTATCAGGAGCCAACAATTTCAAACCTTCAACCGTGGGCAATTCTAAATTAACACTCAACCTATCGGCATACAAACCAGCTTCCTTCATTAGCTCATCAGACGCTCCCGGAATACTTTTTAAATGAATATAGCCGTTAAAGTTTTGTTCTAGTCTTAACTTTTTAGCCACAGCCACCAAACGCTCCATGGTGGTATTGGCATCTTTAAAAATCCCAGAACTTAAAAACAAACCTTCAATATAATTACGGCGGTAAAAGTTGATGGTTAAATCCACTACCTCTTGAACTGTAAAAGCCGCTCTTTTAATATCGTTGCTTTTCCGGGTAACGCAATAAGCGCAATCATAAATACAAACATTTGTTAGCAATATTTTAAGGAGCGAAACGCAACGCCCGTCCTCTGTGTAAGAATGACAAATCCCCATACCGGTAGAATCACCCAAACCTTTCTCTTTGTTTTTACGATTGCTTCCGCTGGATGAGCAGGAAACATCATACTTTGCGGCATCAGCTAAAATAGAGAGCTTTTCGTTTATTCTTTCAAAATTCATCAAACAAAAATACTAAATATTTTAGTAATATAAGCTAACCGTATTAGTAAAAAACTTTACTTTTTTTTAATTTTTAATAAAAAAAAAAGCCCGAACTTTTACGTTCAGGCTCTCATCAAACAAATCAAAAATATTATTTGATTTCAATTTGTCTGCTTAAAATTTTAGCTTCCTCTTTTTTTGGAATAGTTACCTGCAACACGCCGTTGTTGTAGCTTGCTTCAATTTTACTGTGGTCAACCAAATCGGGCAAAGTAAAAGATCTTGAAAATGCTGCGTAACTAAATTCTCTTTTATTGAACTTTTTACCTTCCTCGTTTGATTCAGTTTTTACTTCCGCAGAAACTGTTAACACATCTTTGTCTAAAGCAATTTTAAAATCCTCTTTCTTTAAACCTGGAGCTGCTAAATCAAGAGTGTAAGCTCCCTCGGTTTCAGAAACGTTTGCCGCAGGAACGTTGTGCGAAGTTTTTGGAGCTAAATAACCATCGGTAAATAATGAATCAAATAATTCATTAAATGTTGAATAACCGTTTGCTCTTTTTTGGTCGTTAAATTTTACTAAAGTCATTTTTATATCCTCCTATTTGTTATTTTTACTTGTTGTAAACCACTATTCAACTAAAGTACCAACGTAAAAAATAGGCGTAATTAATGACGTTATGTCTGTTTAATAATATTATTACCGACAAAATTTCCGATTATGGATGTAAATGAAATTATTAGGGATTATTTTTTTCGAGTGCCGATACCGATTAGGTTTTCTGATATGGATATGTTTGGCCACGCAAATAATGCAGTTTACCTTACCTATTTTGAGCAGGCCCGTTCCGCCTATTGGAAAGACGTTATTAGCTGGGATTGGAAAGCGACCGGAATTATTGTTGCAAGATCTGAGGTGAACTATCTGCAGCCAATTATTTTGGAGGAGGCAATTTTTGCTTATGTAAAGACCGCCCGTTTAGGAAATAGCAGTTGGGATATCGAATACGTGTTGGTTTGCCAAAAAGAAGATGGTTCACTTTCATTAAGAACGACCGGAAAAACCGTTCAAGTAGCCATTGACTACGAAACGAAAAAACCCACGCCGATTCCGAAAACGGAAAGAGAATTGATGCTCAAGTACGATAACTTGTAGCAGAATTTTATCGATTTATTACGGCTAAGTCCAAAAAATACAGCATATATTTTAAATAGAAAACATTAATAATCTACTAAAAGCATACTCAATCAGCTGTTTGCTCATCAGTTTCAGATACTCGTAAAATCTATTAGCTTCTTAAGCTTACATTTTTGGAAACAAACAATTCTAAAAAAATCATACGCAAAAAAAGCTGTTTCGATTTTTTCTCGAAACAGCTTTGAAAATTGTTCAACCCCACTAATTACTCAGCGCCGCTTTCTTCTTCTTTCTTCTTTTTTCTTTTGGCCGTTTTGGCAACAATGGTAATTTCTTGTTTTTCTTTATCGAAACCAATTTCCATGGTATCACCTTCACTCAATTCGCCTTTTAAAATTTCCTCGGCAATTGGATCTTCCAAAAATTTCTGAATCGCTCTTTTTAATGGCCTTGCTCCGAAAGCGGCATCAAAACCCTTCTCAGCAATATGCTCTTTCGCTTCGTCTGTTAATTTTATCTCATAACCCAAAGTTTGAACCCTACCGAACAAAGCTTTTAATTCAATATCGATAATTTTAAAGATTTCTTCTTTTTGTAACGAGTTGAAAACAATCACATCATCTACCCTATTCAAAAATTCTGGAGCAAAAGCTTTCTTTAATGCGCCTTCAATTACGCCCCTGCTGTGCGCATCTACTTGAGATGTTTTGGCGGCGGTGGCAAAACCAACTCCTTGTCCAAAATCTTTAAGTTGCCGAGCACCAATATTTGAGGTCATAATCACAATGGTATTCCTAAAATCTACTTTACGACCCAAAGAATCTGTTAGCTGACCTTCATCTAAAACCTGCAACAATATGTTAAATACGTCTGGGTGTGCCTTTTCAATCTCATCTAACAAGATCACCGCATAAGGCTTTCTCCTTACTTTTTCCGTTAATTGTCCGCCTTCTTCGTAACCAATATATCCCGGAGGCGCTCCAACCAAGCGTGAAACCGCAAATTTCTCCATGTATTCACTCATGTCAATCTGGATTAAAGCATCATCAGAATCAAACATAAATCTGGCTAATTCTTTCGCTAGCTCTGTTTTACCAACTCCGGTTGGGCCTAAGAAAATAAACGAACCAATTGGCTTTTTGGGGTCTTTTAATCCGGCTCTTGTTCTTTGGATGGCTTTGGTTAATTTCTTAATCGCATCATCCTGACCAATGATTTTCTCATTGATTTTATCGAACATATTCAAAAGCTTAGCACTATCGGTTTGCCCAACGCGTTGCAAAGGAATACCAGTCATCATGGAAACTACTTCTGCCACATTATCTTCTGTAACGGTATAACGTTTGGTTTTAGTTTCTGCTTCCCACGCTGTTTTGGCGTTTTCTAGTTCTTCTAAAAGATTTTTCTCGGTATCCCTAAGTTTTGCCGCTTCTTCGTATTTCTGACTTTTAACTACGCGGTTTTTCTCGACCTTAATCAATTCGATTTTTTCCTCAATATCAATGATGTCTTGTGGAACATGAATATTGGTTAAGTGAACACGAGAACCCGCCTCATCCAAAGCATCAATTGCTTTATCAGGCAAAAAACGATCGGTAATATACCTTGATGTTAAGCTGACGCAGGCATCAATAGCTTCTTCTGTATAAGTTACACCGTGGTGTTCTTCGTACTTGTCTTTAATTCTATTTAAAATCTCGATAGTTTCTGCCGGTGTTGCGGGTTCTACCATTACCTTTTGGAAACGGCGATCTAAAGCGCCATCTTTTTCAATGAACTGACGGTATTCATCTAATGTGGTAGCTCCAATGCATTGAATTTCTCCCCTTGCCAAAGCTGGTTTAAACATATTGGAGGCATCCAAAGACCCGGAAGCGCCACCGGCACCAACAATCGTATGAATCTCATCGATAAACAAAATTACATCCGGAGATTTCTCCAACTCGTTCATTACCGCCTTCATACGTTCTTCAAACTGCCCGCGGTATTTTGTACCAGCCACTAAAGAAGCTAAATCAAGCGTAACAACCCTTTTGTTGAAAAGCACTCTGGAAACTTTACGTTGTACAATCCGCAAGGCCAAACCTTCGGCAATGGCAGATTTACCCACGCCGGGTTCACCAATTAAAATAGGGTTGTTCTTTTTTCTACGAGATAAAATCTGCGAAACTCGCTCAATTTCTTTCTCGCGGCCAACAATAGGGTCTAATTTTCCGTCTTCCGCAATTTTGGTCAAATCCCTTCCAAAATTATCTAAAACAGGGGTTTTTGATTTAATGTCTGAAACTTTTTTAGGCGCCGTAAAAGCATCGTCGTCTCGGTAATCATCGCCCTCAGTAGCAGAATTAGACGGTTCATCTCTAAACCCATCCTTATTATGCTCCACTTCTGATTTAAAAACTTCGTAATTCAAATTAAACTGTGCTAATATTTGTGAGGCAATATTGTCCTCTTCTCTTAGTACCGATAATAGTAAATGCTCTGTACCAATAATATCGCTTTTAAAAATCTTAGCCTCTAAATAGGTAATCTTCAGTACTTTTTCAGCTTGTTTGGTTAAGGGTATATTTCCCAAATTAACTGTTGTACCAGAATTACCTTTTACTGCATCTTCTACCGCCCTGCGTAGCTTAGAGGTATCAACACCCAAAGATTTTAAAATCTTTATTGCCATGCCGTCTCCTTCCCTAATCAGGCCAAGTAACAAGTGCTCTGTACCAATATAGTCGTGACCTAACCTTAGCGCTTCTTCGCGGCTGTAAGAAATTACGTCTTTAACTCTTGGTGAAAATTTAGCTTCCATAATAAAACCTTTCTCTATAATGTGTTGAACGCTCCAATGTATAAATTTGTTTTATAAACCGGGCAGATACTGTTGTCGGTATTTATCAACAATACTACCATTTACGTGGAAAACTCTCCCTCCGTTTCCAAATTGAGATTAATTACCCAAATTTGACCAAAAAAACGATATTAGCAATTATTTAAAGGAAAAAATGGCAGACGAAAAAATAATTTTTTCAATGGCGGGCGTAAACAAAATTTATCCGCCACAGAAACAGGTTTTAAAAAACATTTATCTATCTTTTTTTTACGGAGCAAAGATTGGCGTTATCGGGTTAAACGGTTCTGGAAAGTCTTCTGTATTAAAAATTATTGCGGGTTTAGATAAGGCTTATCAAGGCGAGGTAGTTTTCGCTCCGGGTTATACCGTGGGATATTTAGCGCAAGACCCGGAACTAGATCCTACAAAAACAGTTAGGGAGATTGTTGAGGAAGGCGCAAAGGAGATTACGGACATTATCAAAGAATACGAGGAAATTAATGAAAAGTTTGGTTTGCCCGAGGTTTACGAGAACGCCGATGCGATGGAAAAGCTGATGAACCGCCAGGGCGAATTGCAAGATAAAATTGATGCAGTTGATGGCTGGAGTTTAGATACAAAGCTAGAAAGAGCAATGGATGCACTACGTTGCCCAGAGCCTGAAACAAAAATAGCCACATTGTCAGGAGGAGAGCGCAGGCGTGTGGCACTTTGTCGCTTATTGATTCAGCAACCGGATGTTTTATTGTTGGATGAACCGACGAATCACTTGGATGCCGAATCTATTGATTGGTTAGAACAGCATTTACAACAATATGCAGGAACAGTGATTGCCGTAACCCACGATAGGTATTTCTTGGATAATGTTGCAGGTTGGATTTTAGAATTAGACCGTGGTGAAGGTTTACCTTGGAAAGGAAATTACTCGAGCTGGTTAGACCAAAAATCAAAACGTTTAGCGCAGGAAGAAAAAACGGAAAGCAAACGCCAGAAAACTTTAGAACGAGAATTAGAATGGAGTAAAATGGCACCAAAAGCTCGCCATGCAAAATCTAAAGCTCGTTTATCCAACTATGAAAAATTAGCTTCTGAAGAAACCAAGGAACGTGAAGAAAGATTGGAACTTTTTATCCCACCAGGACCTAGATTAGGAAACGTAGTAATTGAAGCCACCAACGTGACCAAAGCTTTTGGTGATAAGGTATTGTTTGATAATCTAAACTTTTCTTTACCACCGGCAGGGATTGTAGGAATCATTGGCCCCAACGGCGCTGGTAAAACGACTTTATTTAGGTTAATTACTGGTCAAGACCAACCCGATAGTGGTACTTTTAGAGTCGGCGAAACAGTTAAATTGGGTTATGTTGACCAAAGCCATGATGACTTAGACCCTAACAAATCTGTTTGGGAAAACATTACAGGTGGCTTAGAAAACATACAATTAGGCAATAGAGTAACCAATTCAAGGGCTTATGTTTCTCGCTTTAACTTTAACGGAGCAGATCAGCAGAAAAAAGTTGGCGTTTTATCTGGAGGAGAAAGAAATCGGGTGCATTTGGCCATTACTTTAAAAGAAGGAAGCAACGTTTTATTACTGGATGAGCCAACCAACGATATCGACGTAAATACATTACGAGCCCTAGAAGAAGCGTTGGAAGATTTTGGGGGTTGCGCAGTAGTGATTTCTCACGATAGATGGTTTCTAGATAGAATTTGTACACACATTTTAGCCTTTGAAGGCGATTCGCAGGTTTACTTTTTTGAAGGGAACTATTCGGATTACGAAGAAAATAAAAAGAAGCGTTTGGGAGATATTGCTCCGAAGCGTATAAAGTACAGAAAAATTGTTTAAACGCTTTTTATTACTCAAATCAAATTTTAATATGGTTAAACGGAGAGATTTTTTGAAAACAACAGCATTGGGAACCACATTTGCCGTAGGTTTGCCTCAAATTTTAAATGCTGCCATACCCGAAACGGTTGCACCGAAGCTAAAACTTAACAATGGCGAAATCATTCTTTTTCAGGGAGATTCTATTACCGATGCGGGCAGAAAAAAAGCAAGCACCGATTTTAATACCCTAGATAATTTGGGTTACGGTTATGCTTTGCATGCTGCTGCAGATTTGTTGACCAACGATGCTTCAAAGAATCTAAAAATCTACAATAAAGGAATCAGCGGAAACAAAGTTTACCAGCTTGCTGAACGTTGGGATGATGATTGTTTAAATTTGAAGCCTAATGTACTGAGTATTTTAATTGGTGTTAATGATTATTGGCACAAACATAACGGCAAATACAACGGAACTGTGGCTGTTTATGAAAACGATTTTAAAGCGTTATTAGAACGAACTTTAAAAACGCTGCCTAATGTAAAATTAGTCATCGGAGAACCTTTTGCGGTAAAGAATGTAAAAGCGGTAGATGATTCATGGTACCCCGAGTTTGACGAATATCGAGCTGCTGCTAAACAAATTGCTAAAGAATTTAATGCTATTTTTGTTCCTTATCAGGCGGTTTTTGATGAAGCAACCAAGGTAAGACCTGGCGAATATTGGACTCCAGATGGTGTTCACCCAAGTTTACCCGGTGCTAAGTTAATGGCTAATGCCTGGCTAAAAGCAACCAAATTAGCTTAACCATATTCACCTAATTTTATCATTTCATGATTGAAAAGCTAAATTTAAAAGAGATTCTTTCTGTAACAATGGTGCTTTTTGCCATTATTGATATTTTAGGTTCTATTCCGTTAATTATTGATTTAAGGCGTAAAGCCGGCGGACACATACAATCGGAAAAAGCAACATTGGTATCGTTATTACTGATGTTGCTTTTTCTGTTTTTGGGCGAAGCACTTTTGCAGGTTATCGGTTTAGATGTTTCTTCTTTTGCCATTGCTGGTTCCATTGTTATTTTTATCATTGCTATGGAGATGGTGCTGGGTATCAATTTTTTTAAAGAAGAAATTCCAGAGACTATATCCATTGTTCCGCTTGCGTTTCCTTTGATAGCTGGTGCCGGAACAATGACCACGCTTTTATCATTAAAAGCAGAATACCAAACTATAAACATTGTGATAGGCATCTGTTTAAACATGCTTTTTGTTTACGCGGTGCTAAAAAACTCGCTTTGGATCGAAAAACT
>DASVGY010000192.1:0-6710 GCA_036379295.1 Pelobium sp. | reverse complement strand
CAGTAAACGTTAATATTCGGAGGACAAGACAATGGCAAGAACAACTTATCAGGACTTATTGGATGCAGGTGTACATTTTGGTCACCTTACCCGCAAGTGGAATCCGAAAATGGCTCAATATATTTTTATGGAGCGTAACGGAATTCACATTATCGACTTAAACAAAACTTTAACACGTGTTGAGGAAGCAGCTTCTGCTATCAAACAAATTGTTAAAAGCGGTCGTAAAGTATTATTTGTTTCTACAAAGAAGCAAGCTAAAGACATCGTTGCAGAGTACGCAAAATCTGTAAATATGCCGTTTGTAACCGAAAGATGGTTAGGTGGTATGTTAACCAACTTTGCTACCGTTCGTAAGTCTATCAAGAAGATGACAAACATCGACAAGATGACTAAAGACGGTACTTACGATGTGCTTTCTAAAAAAGAAAAATTAATGATTCAGCGTGAGCGTGTCAAATTAGAAAGCCTTTTAGGAGGTATTGCTGATTTAAACCGCTTGCCAGCTGCTTTATTTTTAATAGATGTTAAAAAAGAGCATATCGCTGTAACTGAGGCTTTAAAGTTAAATATCCCAACTTTTGCAATGGTGGATACTAACTCTGACCCTTCTAACATCGATTTCCCTATCCCGGCTAACGATGATGCTACTAAATCTATCTCTTTAATCACCAGTATCATTATTGACGCGATTAACGAAGGTTTAGAAGAGCGTAAGCAAGAGAAAGATGCTGAAAGCGATAAAGAAGCTGCTGCCGAGAAAGCAAAAGTTGACGCTCCAGAAGCAAAAGATGAAAAAGCTCCGGCAGAAGCGGGTAAAAGAACTCGTAAAACTGCTGATGCTGGAACTCCAGTAACTCAAGAAGTTGCTGCTGAAGAAGCAAAAGGAGAATAAAAGCCTCACCCAACCTCTCCGAAGGAGAGGAGTTATGGTGGATCTGCTATCTTAATAAAAAATAATATAAATATTCACGTCCTATCTCCCCTTCGCCATTGGCGGAGGGGTTGAGGACTAAAATTTTTCATAAAATGTCTACAGTACAAATTTCTGCAGCAGATGTAAACAAACTTCGCCAGCAAACCGGCGCAGGTATGATGGATTGCAAAAAAGCTTTAACAGAAGCTAATGGCGATTTTGAAGCTGCAATTGATTATTTACGTAAAAAAGGTGCTAAAGTAGCAGCATCACGTTCAGATAGAGACTCTAACGAAGGTGTGGTAATTGCTAAAACCACAGCTGATGGCAAAAAAGGAGTTATTGTTGAAGTAAATTGCGAAACTGACTTTGTTGCAAAAAATGCTGACTTTGTTGCTTTTGCACAAGCAATTGCTGACAAAGCGGTGGAAAGTGGTGCTTCTTCAATTGAAGAATTAACTGCTTTAGAATTAGACGGTGCTAAAATCGCTGACTTAATTATTGACCAAACCGGTAAAATCGGAGAAAAAATTGGTGTTTCTAAATTCGAGTCAATCTCTGCTGATAAAGTAGTAGGCTACATCCACGGAAATTACCGTTTAGCTGTTTTGGTTGGTTTTAACCAGGATGTTGCAGGTTTAGACGAAGCTGGAAAAGATGTTGCTATGCAAATTGCTGCAATGAACCCTGTAGGGGTTGATAAAGGCGACGTTGATAGCCGAGTGATTGAAAGAGAAATGGAAGTTGCTAAAGAGCAAATTAGAGCCGAGGGCAAACCTGAGGAAATGATTGAAAAAATTGCTGCGGGTAAACTTAATAAATTCTACAAAGAGCAAACTCTATTAAACCAAGAGTTTGTTAAAGATTCTTCAAAAGACATCCGCAAGTTTTTAGATGAAACCTCTAAAGGCTTAACGGTTACCGCTTTTAAAAGAATAGCTTTAGGCGCTTAAGTTAGATTTATAGATGCGAGTATTGCGATACTTGCGTAATTGAATATAGAAGCCTCGTCTGCGAAAACAGACGAGGTTTTTTTGTGTAGAATTTTATAAATATTTAAGAGCCTGTATAAATTTGTGTTGTAAGAATGTTTCTAGATTATTTTTGAGCGAAACGACGCAAATTTTGTAGCGATAGCCTGAATCTATCTCAAAAAAGCGTCAGCACTCTTGAGTTCTTTTAAAAACATAAAGAACACGAAAAATTTAACCACGTTGTAGCCGAAAAGAAGTATAACAAATTATTAGATGAATTTTAAAAAGGCTCTAAATATTAGCCCTGAAAAAGAGGCTCGAAGTCCCAAAATAAAAAAATGCAATTTAGGTAAATCAAAAAAAGCTGCCTCAACTTTGATTTAAGACAGCTTTTTTAAAGGGTAATTGGGGTTAAAAAATGAGTGTGGTTGCCAAACTATCGGTAATTCCGTTTTCTCGGTTATATTCGCGTTGATTTTCTATGGCCTCTTGTGTTTTATTACAGATAAAGCCATTGGCAGTCGCCTTCACTTTTATTAAAGTGTCGTCTTTTGCGTTTTCATCAATACAATCATTTAGTTCGTACCAAAAGAAACGTTCGGCTATTCGTTTTTCAATTAATAGTGTACTGTTAAGCGGAACTTTAAGCTTAATTGCCACTTCTTGGCCTCGCCACAAGCTGGCGTTTTTCAATCCAAATTGTGAATCAAAAGTAAGGACCGAATCATTTTGGTGGTAATAATATTCGATTTTATGTGCATTTCTTAAAGCGCTTTCAAAATTGCTGCCCTTTGCGGTGTAGGTTTTTGAGAGGATAGGCAAATTGCCCTCTGCTACTTTTAGTTCAAAACGTAAATCGTTAGGTGTATCAAAATCCCGATCGTTCCCGCTGATGGTTACGGTATGGTTTCCTAAGCTATCTCCATAAACGTTTTCCTGCATCGTACGCTCATCGCCTAAGCGTAAAATGTATGTTTTGCTGGGGTTGCTCTTTAAATTTAGGGTTTCGCTGTAACTGGCTTCCTGTTTAAAGTTTGTAGCTATTTTTGCTGCAAAGAAAATGCCCGTAGCAACGGCTAAAACCCAAACACAAGCTAGCAGCAGGTATGTGTTTTTTGGTGCAACCTGGTTGTTAAATATCAATCGCAATAAAAGAAATATCAAACTAATTAAAGGGATTACCGCGACTAAAAATGTACAGATAAAGATGATAGGCCTTAAGGGTTCGTTGATGATGTTAAGGGGGAAAATAGTTGCAATATCGGCGTTGCCTGCGTAGCCTAAAAATACCATCAACAAAACAAAGGCAATGGTTAAAAATATACCTAAAATTATGACCAGCAAAACGCCGATGACTTTAACGGCTGCTCGGCCTGTGGTGCCTACAAATCGCAATAGGCTATCTGTTAAGTCTCTTATAAACGAAGCAATTTTGCCCAAAAGCGGAACGCTGCTGCCTACATTTTTAAAATTGGTGGTAACGGCGTTTATTTCATCTTCAAAGTTTTTTTGGAACGACAGCAGATTTATTTTCTCGCCTTTCATCTCCATTTTTTCGGCTCTGGTGATGGCTCGTGGCATTACCAACCAAAGTATGCCATAAATTAAGAACCCGAATCCATAAAAAATAAACATCAGCACAAAAGCCAAGCGCATCCATTTAGGCGCTACATCAAAATAATGTGCAATTCCAGCACACACGCCGCCTACAAAACGGTCTTCCGTATCTCTAAACAACTTTTTAGCAGGCTTGCGTTCTGTGGCAAAATCTGCTGCATATTGCTCATCTTCCATACGCTCAAAATCGCTAGCTTTTCCCATTCGCTGTATTATACTGGCCACATCGGCAATTACGATAACCTGCTTATTCTCTGCTAGCAACATTTCAGATAGCATTTCTGCAACTCTACTTTCAATATCGCTTACAATCTCAAAGCTGTCTTTGTAATTTCCAAAATGCTTTTTGATATCATCCATATAGCTTTTCAAAAGCTCATAAGCATCCTCTTCAATGTGGAAGATAACGCCAGATATATTTATGATGATGGTTTTATTCATGATTCTTTGTTTTTTTTGGGGTTTGATAATTCTCTTTTACTGATGCTGTTTTGTACTGCGTATGCTAAATCCTGCCAGGTTTGGTCTAATTGCAGTAACACTGTTTTGCCACTTTCGGATAGCTCGTAGTATTTGCGTGGCGGCCCAGATGTGGATTCTTGCCAATTATAAACCAGCAAGCCGTTGTTTTTTAAACGGGTTAAAAGCGGATACAAGGTGCCTTCTACAATTAATAACCTTGCTTCTTTTAATTCATCGATGATATCCGAGGCATATACTTCTCCTCTTGATATAATGGAGAGAATGCAGTATTCGAGAATACCTTTTCTCATTTGGGTTTGCGTATTGTCTGCTAACATATCACAAAGATATATGTAATATTTGGTATTATGCAATACATAGTACTATTTATTTTTAATCTGACCACTCCTGTTGTTTTACTGCTTGCGTTTCAAAGAATTTCGACAAAGCGTTTCCAGTTCAGATTTTTAATCGTTTATATTTGCTGCGGTAATTAAAACAACATGGCAGGTATAAATATCAAGCAACTGGCAGAAGCGTTAAATCTTTCTACCTCTACCATTTCTAGGGCTTTCCGTAACAATAGCGGCATTAAGCAGGTTACCAAAGACCTTATTTTAGCAAAGGCCAAAGAATTAAATTACCAGCCTAACCATTATGCCAGCAGTTTGCGTGACCAAAAGGGGAATACCATAGCCGTAATTGTGCCCGAACTGGCTAACAACTATTTTTCGCAAGTAATACACGGTATCGAAAAAGTAACCAAAGCCAAAGGCTATAATATTTTAATTTACGCTACCGATGATGATTTTGAAAAAGAGGTAGATGTGATTAAGCATTTGCACAACGGTAGGGCAGAGGGCATCATCATTTCCGTTTCCGGGGAATCTAAAAATCATAGTTACCTAAACGACTTTGGTGCCAGGAGACTGCCCATGGTGCAGTTTGACCGTGTTTATGATGATGTTAACACGCCTAAAATTACTACCGACGATTACCACAGCAGTTTTGTAGCTACAGAACATTTAATTGAGCAAGGTTGCAAGCGTATTGGTTACTTAGTTGTAAAAAGTGATGCATCTATTGGTAAAACCCGTGAGCGGGGATATTTAGATGCCTTGGCAAAACACAATATTGACTTTGATGAGCGCCTGATTATTGGCTGCTCTAACAGTTACGAAGAAAATGACCCGATTATTAAAGAAGCTTTAAAAACCCTGCAATTAGATGGCATTTTTGCATCTGTAGAGCGTTTGGCTTTTTCAACTTATTATGCCTGCCACGCTTTAAAAATAAAAATACCGAAACAGTTAAAAGTCATTAGCTTTTCCAGCTTAGAAATTGCCCCTTTGTTAAATCCGTCGCTTACCACCATTACCCAGCCAGCTACAGAAATAGGCAGTTTAGCGGCACAATTGCTATTTGATATTTTGTCTGGAAAAGCAGATGCAACAACTGTTCGGGAACAGGTGGTTTTAACCTCAAAAATCATCCATAGAAACTCTACAAAAAAGTCATAATTAGCCAGTATTTTTGAGCGCAGAAAAAAGCAAAAAATTTCTGGACTTGGTGTGTTTTACGCAGAATTGTACGCAATTTTCGGGAACGTTCCCTAAAATTTTACAATTTATTGTGGGAACGTTCCCTTTTTTTAGCAATTTTTTGAAAAGTGTAATATGAACACTAAGTATTAAAAAATAAGTTTTTAAATAATTGTAAATCAGCTATTTATTTAAATGTAAAATAAAAATTAGAGGAAAACCACGTTCCTCAATTTTAACAAAACAACGCCACCGAAAAATAATTTGTTAAAAAATTTTTATTTGTAAAATGCTGTTGTACATTGGGATTGTGTAAAAACACTAAAATTTTACACTCGATTATAAACAAAAAATAACCAACAAAATGAAAAAGATTTACATGCTTAAACATGGCCTTTTTTTGCTGATGTTTTTACTGGCAATTAATGCACATGGACAAGGAGGTTCTATCAGTGGAAAGGTGGTTGATGAAAACAATCTTCCATTGCCTGGTGCGGCGGTATCCGTAGCCAAACAGAATATTGGAACTTCTACAGATGCCAACGGTAATTACCTGCTTAAAGGTTTAAGCGGCTCGCAAACTGTTTCCGTAAGCTTTATAGGTTACGAGGTGATGACCCAAACCATAACCGTTAACGGTAGCACAGTTTTAAATTTTAAGTTAAAGCCATCTTCAAAAGGTCTAAATGAGGTGGTAGTAGTAGGTTACGGAACTAGCACAAAACGCGATTTGAAAGGGTCTGTTGTGAGCGTCGGCGCAAAAGCATTTGATAATGTGACCGTACCAACGTTCAACGCTGGTTTACAAGGCCGGGCGTCGGGATTACAAGTAAGCCAATCAAGCGGCGTTCCTGGTTCGGCAACAAGGGTAAGAATTAGAGGAACATCTTCGATTTCGGGGAGCGGCGATCCCTTGTACGTTATCGATGGTATCCCGGTATTCAATGAAGACCCAAGTGATGGTGATTTTGGTAGAAATCCGACAAAGGCCGGTAAAATTGATCCCTTATCTTATTTGAACCCGAATGATATAGAATCTGTTGATGTTTTAAAAGACGCCGCAGCTGCTGCGATCTACGGTTCTAGAGGTGCAAACGGTGTAATTCAGATCACTACTAAAAAAGGAAAAGCAGGGAAAACGATAGTTTCCTTAAGTTCTACTTATGGCTTAAGTGAAATCACGAGAAAGCTGCCGTTGTT
>DASVGY010000191.1:0-2952 GCA_036379295.1 Pelobium sp. | reverse complement strand
GGCGCTAAACAATTGAACGCTGCTGTTAAATGTATCATTATCGATAACATCGGGATGCTTTCTTCTTTGTATAGTTACGGAGAAATAGCTTATATAGGCGGTGGTTTTGGGGTTGGCATTCACAATACTTTGGAAGCCGCCGCTTGGGGCTTGCCGGTTGTATTTGGCAGCAACTACCATAAATTTCAGGAAGCTAAAGATTTAATTGCTATTGGCGGAGGATTTTCCGTATCAAATCAGCAAGCGCTTAATTCAGTTTTTGACCAACTAATTAGCAACGACAAATTTAGGGCAGCAGCCGGCGAAAAAGCAAAAAACTATGTTGCAGAAAACACCGGCGCCACAGCTGCAATTATGAGGGAAATTTTTTAAAAAGCCCCCAGTATTCTCAACGCAACATCGCTCAGTTCTTTTTCAGATGGCTTAAGTTTAGGATTGCTGAAATCCATATCGGTGATGTTGTCAATGGGGATTAAATGGATATGCGCATGAGGAACTTCTAAGCCTATAACCGCTATACCAACTCTGGTGCAAGGGATGGCTTTTTTAACTGCTTTTGCTACAATCTTAGCAAAAATCATTAAACCGGCATAAGTTTCGTCGTCCAAATCAAAAATGTAATCGGTTTCCTGTTTCGGGATAACCAACACATGTCCTTCTTTCAGCGGATTAATATCCAAAAAAGCTAAATACTCTTCTGTTTCTGCAACCTTGTGAGATGGTATTTCTCCGTTTATAATTTTTGTGAATATGGTCATTTTTGTAGTTTGTGAGGTGGTTAGGTGGTTAGTTTTTTAGGTGGTTAGTTGTTTGGGCTTGTTTTGTGGGTTAGTTTAGTTCATTGGTTCATTAGTCATTAGGCTTTTATAGTTGGTTTATTATTTTCCATAAAATATTTACTAATAAACCAATGACTAATGAACTCCCTCAATCTAACTCAACTCTCCTAATTTTAAAAAAGCATAAAGTAAGCCAGTAACATGCAAAGCTTGCGGAATTTTGTTATTGACCAACATTTCTTTTACTTCGGCAACGGAGTAAAACTCAATATCAATATCCTCATGTTCATCTAAATCTTGCTCTTGTACTTTTTTACCGCCTTTTGCTAAGTAACAATAAGTTACGTTGTTTGATGTTGCCGGGTTTGGGTAAATAGTGCTTACCAATTCAAAATCCTCGAACAAATAGCCGGTTTCTTCCAAAAGTTCCCTTTTCGCGGCATCAACTGGCTTTTCGTCGCCATCAATTACGCCTCCAGGGATTTCTATCGATACAATATCTCCGCTGTGGCGGTATTGTTTTACCATAATCACTTTTTCATCCTCGGTAATGGCCACCACATTTACCCAGTTGGGGTATTCTAAAACGTAATACTCCGAAGCAACTCGCCCATCGGGCAGCTCACACTCATCTACACGCAAAGTTGCCCAAGGTTTTTGTACCAAGTATTGCGAAGAAATTGTTTTCCACTTTGAAACAGCCATGAGCTAAAATTAAAAAATCCCGAAGCAATTCCGGGATTAATAAATATTATTTTTCACTATTCACTACTCAAACTCACTAGGGCTTACCAACCTCCGCTAGCTCCGCCTCCGCCAAAACTTCCACCACCAAAACCGCCAAATCCACCCCCGCCAGACGAACCTCCGAAACCGCCGCCTCCGCCAAATCCGCCACTGCTTCTTCCGCCGCTGCCTAAGCCGCCTAATAAACCCCACCACATCATATCCGCAGCACCTCGGCTACCAATCACACTTCGGCCGCCACCTCCACCGCCTTTACCGCCTCTGCTAATCAATGAAATTACCACAATAGCAATCAGCACCAATAAACCCACCGGAAAACCACTGCCTTTTTTCGACCTTTTTGGTTGGGTATTTTTGTATTCGCCTTTGGTGTAGCTAATAATGGCATCGGTTCCGGCATTTAACCCCGCCGCGTAATCGCCATTTTTATAATTTGGCTTAATCTCATTTTCAATAATTCGCTTTGCAATGGCATCCGGCAAAGCACCTTCCATTCCGTAACCCGTTTGTATGGTTACTTTTCTATCGCCGATAGACGTTAACAATAAAATCCCAGTATTTTTCTCTTTTCCGCCAATTCCCCACGCTCTACCAAGTTGGTAGCCGTAATCGCTGATATCGTATCCATCTAAGGTTTGAATAACAACAACCGATATTTGTATCGATGTTGAATCATCAAAAGCCACCAGCTTTTGCTCTAAAGCCGCAACATCCGCAGCGCTTAAAGTATGGGTATAATCGTTAACTAAAGTTGTTGGCTTTGCAGGGAAATTTTGGCTAAAACCTTGGAAAGAAAAAAGACTTAAGCATATAAAAAATAGGAAACGTTTCATGTAATTTTCTTTCATCGGTTTAAAAAGACAATGTCATCCGGAAGCTCATTTATATCGTCGCTGCTGTAAGGGAAATACCTTTTCAATTGCTTCCCTGCCTCAATAGTTCCTACGCTAATCCCTTCGGCTATGTGCCCAATTTTAAATTTTTCAAGCATTAAGGCTTTGGTGCTGTCCCAAAAATCATCGGCAACTAAAGTGTTAATTCCTTTATCGCCAATAATTGCAAACTTTTTATCATCAAGCGCAACGTAAACCAAAACGCCATTCCTTAATTTGGTAGCTTCCATTTTTAAATCGTGGAAACAAGCAACCGCCCTCTCAAAGGCATCAACCTCGCATTTGCTTTCTACGCAGACCCTAATTTCGCCGCTTGTAGCCTTCTCTGCCCACTCAATAGATTGCTTAATAATATCTTGCTCTTTTTCGCTTAATGAACTCATCTGATAAATTATAGGCTTTTACTTGCAATATTTGGGCGTTTATACACGCTATCCACTATATCTTTTTTTGTCATCCTGAGCGGAGTCCGAGGACAAAAAAAGGATGCCGTTTCTATCGTTAACGCAAAAAAATTCAAAGAAATTTATTCC
>DASVGY010000190.1:0-22487 GCA_036379295.1 Pelobium sp. | reverse complement strand
TGGAAATCCCGGCAAACGGCAAACCGTTTGTTACAGGTTTTGGATAGTCTTTTATTTCACCCTGCACATTCCCGCTTGCCCACAACAACTGTAAGGGTTGTGAGAAATATGGGAAAGCACCATAAGATCTCTTGCCTAAATATGCTCGATTGTAATTGTCGTATTTTATCCCCGAATTAATTAAAGATCCAAATTGTTCTAATTTCTTTTTGTCATTACCTAGCTTCGCCAAATAGTAACCTATTTCATAACTACTATAAGATTTAGCAAATTCTCTGTGACCATCGCCAAATTGAATAGTTTGCTCACCATTCGGGTAAGTGAGGTAATACGGTAAAGTTAACGCATCCGTAACTTCAGGGTATTTTTCACCTAATGCTAAGGATGGGTCAATTCTGGTAAGCATGGTCATTAGGTAAGTGGTTAAACCAGTTACCGCACCAGAATAATTTAAGCTTTCCGGCCAATCTCCATCTTCATAGTAAACCTTAGCAACTTTAGCCAAGGCATCCTGATGTGGTGTGTCTTTCTCTAGATAATAAATTAACAGACTGTCTCTTTCGGCTTTACTATCCAATGCTAATATATTTCCAACTAAGCTAGGTGATTCCAACACCGGCCAGTTACAATTGATTATTCCATGGTTCAAAGCTAAATCGATATAAGTCTTAAATATCTTTTCAGCTTCAGCAATTTCAATTTTTTCTTGAGTGTTGGAAGCAAAATTATACGCTGTTCCTCCTTTTTTAATAAAGGGGACAATAAAATCATAAAGAATTGGTAATTGCGCACCTATCTCTCTTGCTTCTCTCAAATGATTATCTTGATAAAGCCAACCTCCGTTTGTTACTTCAGCCGAAGGTTTGATTTGTAACAACGCATTCATAAAAGTATAAAACACTGAAGCGCTGTACTCTGCGTATTTTTTATCTCCTGTTAAATAATAAATAACTCCACAATCAATCCCCGTTTTTAAGTAGTGTTGAAATTTGTTACGCTTGGTGTTTGCGTCTTTATCTTTATCCAATACAAATTGAAATGGCGCAATTTCACCTGCTTCTTGCTTGCTAAGATCAAATGGTAATGCGGCCAAATACTCTTTTGGATCTTTGATATAGCTTTCTAAATCCGGCTGAATCCGCTTTTTAAATGCTTCAAAATACTCTTTAGCCCATCCGTGAGATTTTATTTTGATCAGGATTGAATCTTTTTCTACAGGCGATACCCAAATCATTGGACGAACAGTCTGTTGTGCAAAAAGCATCTTCGGAATACCGAAGCCTACAATTAGCATAACGAAAGTTAAAATTTTCACTCTCTTTTGACTGGTCATTATTTATAATCTAAATTGTATTTGATGATTGCAGAAGGAATTATTCTTACTTCGCCCAATAAACCGGAACTTATTAAAGTGTCATCTTTTTTATAAAAAGGGGCTGTAGTAAAAGTAGTTCTTGGACCAGCCGGCATTGGCTCGTTATTAGTATACCAATCTGGCATACTTCCTTTCGGGGTTTGCTGTTCCAACTGGTAACCTCCGTCTTGCTTTGGATAGCGTTCATCACCAATTAGGTGGTTAGTCCATTGGTTAGTTACTTTAACTTCTAAAGTATTTTTTCCAACTTTTAAATGGTTAGAAATATCCACCTTAAATGGCGGCATCCATAAAACACCTAGGTCTTTTCCGTTAAGTTTTACTTGGGCAACAATGCTAACCTTTCCTAGGTCTAACATATAACTATGCTCTCCCATTAAAAAACCAGTGGGTATTTCAAACTGTTTACGGTAAGTTGCTGTTCCAGAATAGTATTTTATACTATCTTTTGGATGGTTTTTCCAATCAATTAATTGTGGAAAGTCAACTTCTTTTTTAAAACCGGATTGACCGTCAAAATCAACTTTCCAAGAACCGTTTATGTATAAAGGTTTTTTTAAGTTCCCAACAGAAAAATGGAGCATTTTCCGATTATTTAGCAATACTTTGTATTTACCATTACTTTCAACGTTGGCATTTAATGTGTTTTTCTTAGAAACGGAAAAACTAACTCCCTTATAAGTGTTTACCGGATTTACACCAACAATTTTATTCTTTGTAGGTTTAAAAACGATAAAAAATGATTGCTCTGGCAGCAAATCAATAGAAATATTGGTAAATCCATTTTCTTGTTTGTACTGTGCTACTTTAGTAACGCTACCATTCAAGGGATTCCATAATTCGGCACTTTTATTTTGGATATTGAACTTTATTTTAAATGTTCTTGCAACTGAATCTGGATTGTAGCTAAAGTATACGTCATTTTCGCCGTCTTTTCTGTGAATAAACTGTATATCCGTTCTTCCTGCTATTTCAAAATCTTTTTTAATACTTGCTTCTGTAAAAATTGTGTTCCAATTATAGCCTTCAAACGTTTTCTTGCTGCTCCAAATTTCGCTGATGAGTTGATTAAAGCGGGCTAAATCTTCTCCACCAGGATGATAACCTAAGATAAACTGTGGCTTCTCGCCGATGATGGTTACGCCTTCTTTCGCCAGCACATTTATGCGCTCTAACGTTTTTAGCGTGATATATTTACTATTCTTTATTATTAAAGCTTTATAAGAAGTCCCCTCTGGGAGTACCAGCTGCTTGTTTTTTACCACTAATCTGTTAAGAAGGACGTCCGCATTTACATTATCGTATTTAATTCCATCAGGTAATGCCGGTTTAAATTCTTCTTCATCTATTGTACTGTTTGGGGAACCATCGCCAACAAAAACCAGTAAATCAGATACTGGTAAACCCTGCTGAAGTAGATATGACCCTCTGGCAATATATTTAAACCAAGCTGCACCAGCATTATACCACCAGGTTTGTGTACGATCCATGTGGAAACCCCATCGGTTCATTGTCATGCCTGGTGTTACATGTGTATTGGCCTGGTGGGCGAAACGATGAAACATAAACTCGTTAATACCCAGGGCCCAAGCTTTATCGCCTGAAATTTTCGCCATCGCAGGGTTACCTTTCCAGTTAATTTCTGGGGTTGACGTAAAAGCTTCGGCAGAGATAATATTTTTACCGTATAAATGAGCCGAAGATACAGGTGAAGCAACCAGTGTAATTTTATTTCCCATCCAAAACTCGCCCATGGGTACATCAGCTTTTGAACCTACATCTAAATCATTTAGCGGACCAAAACCATAATTTTCGATGTATGTTTTTAAACCATCTTTATGGCTTAGTTCCTTAAAATAACCATAATAGTTATTGGTCATTAAATCAGAAACTAAGGTTCTGATATCTTGCAAAACCGCTTCAGAAACCGCCTCATTCTTCACAAATTTACCGGCAAAAAGTGGCATAAATGATATCAGATGGTATCCAAATCGTTCGTTAAATAAAACATCAAAATCATCTGTCCAGTTTTGCCCGCCCATTTCATAACTATCAATTTCTACATACTGAAAGGCGTTTGGCGCCACCGGTTTTGAATCGATAACTACCTTTTTAACAAAAGCATCATAATGTTTTTTAAAATCTTTGCGATTAAGTTTATCCACTTCTAAACCTCTTCCCTCTTTAGACGCTGGGTTATTATATGCACCTGTAGAAGTTACCCCAAAACGCATAATTGTCCAGTTTCCTTTTGGTAAATCTCCTTTAAAAGTTCCATTAGCATCAACGTATTTAGAAACATCTATGATGCTTTCGCTATCAATAATCATTTCTGCTGAGGGACTACCTATTGTTACAAAATCTTTTGAATCTGTTCTGGCCATTGCTGTTCTGCCAAAAAGATTATTCACTAAATATAAAGGCGAAAGATTAAGCTCTTTTATGTTGATCTCTTCATTAAACTTAAACCTATAATATTTGAATTTTTGTTCTTCAAAATGGTCGTATACTGCCCACTCATATTTTCCGGTGCGTACTTTTTTTAGTTTTTGAATGCTTTTAAAATTTTCTCCATTATTAGAACCAAACAATTCTGCTTCGCCCTGACGGCTGGAAAACACACAAGAGGCAGTTCTGATGCTCTGTGGATTTGCAAATTCAAATTGTACCCATAATTCTCTTCCAACCGGGTTTAACTTTGTGCCCCTATCGATTTTGTTATCAGTAGCTGCATTAACGTTGAAGGTTGGGTCAGAACTCGTAACTTTTATCGGTTTAGCATAATCAAGCTCTGGCTTTAAAGAAGGGTAAGCAACAGTTACAATATCCTTGTAAAAACCTTCACGTTTGGTGGGTTGAGGGAGGTTTATTGTAATGCCCTTTCCGCCTTCGGCGATTACCTCGGACCAGACTACCATTTTCATTGATTCTTCTGGTTTTACCCATGGACCACCACTACTACTCCACCCATCACAATTATGTAAGCCATAAGTTAAACCCAAGCGGTCTGCTTCGCTGGCTGCATGTTTTAACATATCTAAATGTTGTGCAGAGCCAAATTTAATTTTTCCGTTTGGGATACCTTGTGTAACGTTAAACAGCAATAGCCCGCTTAGACCAACATCTGCCATTGATTCCAAATCTTTTGTGATTCCTTCCTTACTCATATTGCCGCTCATTACATGCATCCAGGTTTTCGGATAAAATGCCCGAGGTGGGTTTTGAAATTTTGCCAAATCTAAATTCTGAGCATACATTTCATTGCAGCTAAATACCACGAAGCAGAAAAGCAGGAAATATTTCTTCATGTTTTACATTTGTTGATGCAAGGCATCTAAAATATCTGTTCTATTTTAAAGGCATGGATTTTAACGAACTGGTTTTAATATGTCCGCTTTATATAACTTAAGAGCTGAATGTTGCCCGTAATTACCAGAAATCCTCCTAATTAAACACCTAAATATTTGCTCTAAAAAGTCCAACCCGCATGAGTCAATGTTTCTGGTTTACCTACCCATTTAAAAATTCCCCGAGGTCTTTGATGATCTATCATTGCAGCACTATACGGAAGCGGAATTCTAAGTCTATCATGTAAATGGCTATAAGCAATTTCCCAAGCAGACTGTCCGCCCCCTTTTGGAGGTGCAATACCTGTAGCACTTGATTCGGTTACTTTGACCACCCCGGCACAAACATTACTTGGAACAGCCACTGAGCCAGTCATCCAACTACCATGGAGTTCCATGAAATCTGTTAAACGTTTCTTTTCCAGAGAGAATAAATCGGTTCCCTGGTTCCAGGCAGATTCAGCCGCATAAATCATAGAATTGAAACCCAGATTCATGTGGCTAAGATCTCGACAAGTTTCCATAGACATACCGTCAACATAGCCGGTAGAAGTAGCTTTATTTTTCCACTTAATTTCAGTTTCATCGGAGGTTTTCCCTGGGATAGTTATAGGTATCGGCCCATCAGAACTCTGAAAAATATAGGTTTTAGTCCTTAATTTCCAACGGTCAACAGCCGCGTTAAACATGGTTCGGTCACTTTTAAAAATAGCGATAGCAATATGTGCTTCAATAGAAGAAAGCACCCAGTTATTTCCAGACATTGTATCATCAGTAACGTAAGGCAAAAACTTATCTAGCATTGCGTTAAAACTGTCTGTGTTTTCTTTTTTCCAACCTGGATAGTTATATCTCAAAATTTCGGCACCGTTTGTATACCAAGGTGTTGCCCATGAAACTACTAATCTGGAATTTGACTTTGTATTTTTTTGATAGGTATTGGACCAATCCATTAATATTTTTGTTGCACTAATTGCGTATTGCTCATCTTTTGTAATGAGATACATTAAAGACTGACAATATACCGCCATCCCGTCAAGCACTTGCTGATCGCAACCTACATTGGGGTTGTTATAAGAACCACAATCAACGGATATGTAAGGCAGATGTTTGTAAGATAATGATGAATATGGTGAATCCTTTAACTTTTCGTAGCCATCCTTCCATGGTTGCTGACCGGCCTTTACTTTTTCAATAAAAAAATCGATTTGTTCCTGTGTATTCAATATCCCTGGATGTACAAAGCCGTTTGTAATAGTGGGCTCTACCGGTGGATCTGGAGTTGGGTCTGGAGTTGGTGGAGAAGTTGGCGGTTCTACTGTTACTACCCCGGTAACGGTTGCTTTTTTGGTACAGCTAAATAATGTAAAGCAAGCTAATGCTAACATTAGAAGTGGGAGTTTCGAAGAAAATTGGTTACTTCTCATAATTACTTTTTTTATTGATTTAAAACTTACAATAAGAATATTGCTGATTTTTATGTTTATAATAGATGTTTAGCTTTCTTTTTTAAAAAGCCTCATCCCTATCGATATTACTTAATTATTCAATGTTGCTTAGCCTAAAATTAGCGTTCAATCCGTTGGCCGATGACGTACCCACCTGAACCATGTAATCACCTGCCTCATAGCCAAATTTCATATCTGCCCGGGTAAATTTTAAAATCTCTGGGTTGATGGTAAAAGAAACTTTTTGGCTTTCGCCAGACTGCAATTCTATTTTCTTAAAGGCTTTTAATTCTTTATCAGGACGAGTTACCGAGCCGATTAAATCTTTGATATATAGCTGAACCACCTCTTTCCCCGCAACTTTGCCTGTGTTTTTAACGTCTACAGTCACGGTAATTTGTTCATTGGGGGTAAGCTCACTAGAAGATAGCTTTAAGTTTGTGTACTCAAAATTTGTGTAGCTTAAACCAAAACCAAATGGATATAGTGGTCCGTTTTCAAGAAAAAGATATCCTTTTTTAAAATTAATTTCTTTTTGACTGTAATGAAAAGGTAACTGCCCAATGGTGTGCGGTACTGTTACTGGTAACTTTCCGGAGGGATTTATTTTACCAAATATAGCCTTCGCAATAGCTTCGTTGCCAAATTCACCTAAGTCCCAGCAATCCAAGATAGCATCGGCAGATTTAGAAAATTCATTGATGGATAACGTTCTGCGATGTTTAAGCACCAAAATCACAGGTTTTCCTAATGCTTTAATTTGCCGCAGTAACTCATCCTGAGGTACCACCGGATCAATACTCGCCCTATCGCCAAGTGCCTTATTAAAAAAGCTTTCTTTAGCTGTAAATTCATCGCCCCCAACAAATAACACACACAAATCTGAGTTTTTTGCAATTTCCAATAAATGATCAAAACCGGGTTTAGTGTTGGTATTTAAAATAGGAACATCACCTGCTTTGTTGGTTAAATCAAATCCTTTTTCGGCTGTAAACTGGAAGTTATCTCCAGCAACTTTTTCGAAATCACTTTTTGCACCTTCTGATAATACTGGTCCTAGCAAAGCTATTTTTTTAAACCTTGACGAGTTTAAATTGAGCGGCAAAATACTGGTGCCATCTGCTGCTTTATTTTTGAGTAAAATGATAGATTCTTCATCTAGTGTTTTTGCTATCTCTAAAGACTTGGGACTTCTAACGTTTTTATCAACAGTTTGTATGTTTACGTAAGGATTATCAAACAATCCTAAAATGAACTTAGTACGCAAAACCCTCGATGCCGCTTCATCTATATACTTCACCAGTTCAGGATGCGTTTTTACAAGTTTTGGCAGTAAAACAAAGGCCTCATCACTATATAAATCAACATCCATCCCCGCTTTTAGGGCCATTATTACCGCATCTTCGGGAGTTTCGGCAACTTTCATAAAAGAGTGTAAACGAGCAATATCGTTAGCATCAGAAACTATGTAACCTTTAAAGCCCCATTGGTTTTTAAGGATTTCTGTTAACAACTCATGATTTGCATGACTAGCCACTCCGTTTAGGTCTCCGTGTGAAGCCATAATACCTAAGGTTTTTGCTTCCTGAACGGCTGCCTTAAACGGAGGATAAATTTCATCAATCAAAGTACGGGGAGAAATTTCAATTGCCGCGAAATTAGTTCCGCCTAAAACCTGTCCGTAACCGGCAAAGTGTTTGGTAACGGCACCAATGTGTGTGTTTTTTAATCCTACATAGTCTCCTTGAACGCCAGTTACCGCACTTACTACCATTTTTGTAGTTAAATAAGTGTCTTCACCAAATGCTTCACTCATTCTTCCAAACCTTGGATCTCTTGACAAATCTGCCTCTGGAGAATGGCACATGTGTAACCCCCTCAACCTCGCTTCACGGCCAATAATATCCCAGGTTTGGTGAACTAAATCTGGGTTAAATGTAGCCGCCATATTTATTGGTCTTCCAAACTTAGTGCAATCTTCCGCATCTACTCCGTTATAAGCTTCCGTGATAAAAAGCGCCGGAATACCTAACCTATTATGTTCAATAATATATTTTTGCAACTGGTTATTTAATAAAGCTGCATTTTTAGGCGTTAGAAATTCTCCCGGATTTTTTATTCCTGCAATACCATATTTCAGGCGCTCACTAACTCCATCTTTCAGCTTTAGTTTACCATTTTCATCCAAATCGATACCCAGATTGGCATGGAAAATCCTCATCTGTGCTACCTTTTCATCGAGGGTCATTCTAGCGAGTAAATCTTTAACACGGTTAGCAAAAGACGCACCCACTTCTTTATAAATTGTGGCTGGTGCTTGTGCATACATCAAAGAACCTGGCAAAAAGCAGATTAAAAACACAAAAACAAGGATATAATTGGTTCGAGACATAAGCATTAGTGTACTGAGTAAACCGGATTAAATTAACCACAGTTTAATAAACACTAAACTAGAAAGCCCTAAAGAGAATATAATACATAAAACATGGAAAATAGTCCAAATGTTGATTCAAAACCAAACAATCATAAGTATATAATTAACTTTGATAATTGGTGAATGTGTTGATTAGACCGATGTTGGTTGTGTTTACTAAACATCAAACCGTTTGTTCTATTCGAATTCAAACGGTTAAACAGAACAGTTTAAAACACCTAAATTTAGCTTAAAAGTAAATTATTAGAAAACCCTATATTATGAAACTACTCTGTAAATCTTATCTAATTTTAATTCTGTTTAGTTTTAATTCTTTCGCACAGGTAAAGAACAATCCAAATGTTGTTTATGTAATTGTTGACCAGTTTAGGGCAGACGCTACAGGGTTCAATGGAAATAAGGATGTAATTACTCCTAATCTTGATAAAATTGCCAAACACAGCGTAAATTTAAAGAATGCAATTTCTGGAATGCCTGTATGTACACCTTATAGAGCCCAATTGATGAGTGGAATGTATCCGATAAAAACCGGGGTATTCATGAATGATGTAATGCTGGACACCAACTTAACTACTTTAGGTAAAGTTTATAAAAATCATGGATATAATACTGGTTTCATTGGAAAATGGCACATTGACGGACATGGAAGACAAAGCTTTATTCCAAAAACTAGGCGTCAAGGCTTTGAATATTGGAAAACATTAGAATGCACTCATAATTATAACGACTCTCATTACTATGCTAATGATTCTCCTATAAAGAGAACTTGGGAAGGTTATGATGCTTTGGCTCAAAGTGAGGATGCTGCCAATTACATTAAAGCACATGCTAAGCAAGAAAAGCCATTTTTACTTTTTGTTTCTTTAGGCCCACCTCACGATCCTTATCAAACTGCCCCTGAAAAATTTCGAGCGCTATACCGGAATAAAACTATTTCTATAAACCCTAATGTTCCTAAAGCAATGCACAAAAAAATAGATTTTGACTTACGAGGATACTATAGTCACATTACGGCCATTGATGCCGGAATTGGAGAGGTTTGGGATGCAGTTCAGAATGCTGGAATAGCAGACAATACTATTTTTATCTTCACCTCAGACCATGGCGATTTAATGGGTGCACACGGCCAACGATACAAACAGCAACCTTACAATGAAAGTATTAAAATTCCTTTTTTAATATCCTATCCAAAATTATTTGGTAAGAATGCAAAAACATCTGATATGCTTTTAAATTCACCAGATATTATGCCCACGCTGTTATCACTCAGTAATTTGCCCATACCTAGTGGTGTACAAGGGAAAGATTTATCTGGCATAATGAAAGGAGACCATAAAGACAATACAACCGCTTCTTTGATATCTTGCCTACAACCTTTCGGAACGTGGAGTAAAGCTTCTGGCGGTAAAGAATACCGAGGCGTTTATACAAAAACCTATACCTACGTTAAAGATTTAGATGGCCCATGGTTACTATTTGACAATCAGAAAGACCCTTTTCAGCAAAATAATTTAGTTGGAAACCCAAAGTATGCTAGTCAACAAAAAAGTCTTGAAAAACAATTGAAAAACCTCCTTAAAGAAACAAATGATGATTTTAAACCGGGTTCTTTTTATATCAAAAAATGGAATTATACGGTAGATAGCACCGGTACAGTGCCCTATACTGATAAAAATTACGAAGGGAAAGTAATTCGTTAACTTTATCAACATAATAATAAGAAAAAATTTGTGGCAAAAAATAAACCATAAACCTGCCAAATGCAAAAAACTCTTAGATTGGCACTTCATGAATAAAAGTATGGAAAAGCAAACCTTAACCAAGCTACTAGTCTTAATGGTTTATATGTGGGTTGCTACCAGCAAGTTATATGCTCAATCGAGTTCAAAAAATGTCATTTCCTCATCAAAAGCGGATACCTGGGTTGCAAAAGATGCCTTAGGTAGATCACTCACTGCAATCCTCGTTTAAAAAAAGACAAATATGTTGGAATCTTTTACTTTGAATGGCAAGGAGCACACGGTTATGACCATGCAGGAGAAGGGAAGCGAGAGGATGAGGGCTTGGTTCAAAAATCTGGAACCGAAAAAGATAGCCCTTATGATATCAGTAAAATGTTGCAACAAAATACGGAAACCTAACTGAACAAGAATTCGACTTAAATATCTGGCTTTTCAACTAAAACGACTGTCCTGTACTGTTATTAGCATCCACCATAAAAGTTTTAGATCACAACCTTACCTATTTACCCAGCACAAACTGCTGCCATCCAAATTAATTAATTTACAATCGTATCTTTGCGCCATGTCAAAAACATTCGAGGGGTTTGGATTTAATAAACAGGTGTTGGCTGCCATTGCAGATGCTGGTTATACGCAACCAACACCAATTCAGCAAAAAGCCATTCCGCCAATTTTAAACGGACAGGATGTTTTGGGCATTGCACAAACCGGTACCGGAAAAACCGCCGCTTACGTTTTGCCAACCATCATGAAACTAAGATTTGCGCAAGGAAGTGATATCAGAGCGCTAATAGTTGCGCCAACTCGCGAGTTAGCAATGCAAATAGCGGAAAACGTAAAAACATATTCCAAAAATACCGACCTACGTTCTTTTGTGCTTTATGGAGGCTTAGGGCCTAAATCACAAATTGAAACGTTAAAAAAAGGGCTCGACATTTTAATTACCACACCCGGCAGATTTATGGATTTATATCTGGAAGGGCATATTGTGACCAAAAAATTAGAGGTTTTAGTTTTGGATGAAGCCGATAAAATGATGGATATGGGCTTTATGCCTCAAATTAATAAGCTATTGGAAGTTGTTCCGCGGAAAAGGCAAAACATGCTTTTTTCTGCCACAATGAGCGAGCGGATTGAGAAACTGGCAGAAAACTTTTTACTGTGGCCAACAAAAATTGAAGTTACCCCGCAAGCCACACCTGCCTCTACGGTAGCTCAGTTATTATATCAGGTACCAAACTTCAAAACAAAAATAAATTTGCTGAAGATTTTTGTAGAGGATGACCCAGAGGTAAAAAAGTTGATTGTTTTTTGTAGAAGCAGAGCAAATGCCGAAAACGTTTATAAATTTTTGCTTCGTCGGTTTAACGCAAGTCACGTAAAAGTTTTACATGCTAATAAAGGTCAAAATACCCGCATCAATTCTATTAACGCATTTAAAAATGATGAAGTTCGCATCTTAGTAGCAACAGATGTTGCCGCCCGCGGGATAGATGTTTCTGATGTTACACATGTCATTAATTTTGATGTTCCAATTATATACGAAGATTATGTACACCGCATTGGGCGCACCGGCCGGGCATACAATTTAGGCAAGGCCATTACTTTTTGCAACCCTGCAGAGCAGCATTACATCAACAAAATACAGAAGCTCATCCGTCAGGAAATTTTGGTGGAAAAAATCCCTGAAAAAGTTTTTATTGAAGAAACCTCTTACGAAGAAAAACAAGCCATCGCAAAACAAATAGATGACCAAAAACGTAAGGAAAATCCTGATTTTAAAGGCGCTTTCCACGAGAAAAAAACACTGGAGCAAAAGAAAAAGTTTAAAGCCGGACGGGCAAAAGCAAACGGCATGAAAATGAGCGGAGCGCAAAAGAAAAAATACAGCTAATGAACTGGCAAAACTTAAAAATCACCCCTATAAGTTTGGTAATTGCGCTTTGCTTCACCTATGCTTTATATGTTTTGTTAGGTTTAGAGGCTGAAACCATTGGTATTTCAAAAGGCGTTAAAGTGGCTTACACACTTGCCTTGGCCTTAATTTTATTTTTAACCGACCTGTTATTCAGGAGGTTTATTTTAGATAAAAAATGGATCTGGATGATAGAGGGTTCATTTATAGCATTAATAGTAGTAATGATGATTATTTTTCAAAAAGCATGAAAAAAGCAGAAATTAAATTAACAATAGAACTTGACGATAACAACGTCCCGGAAAATATCACCTGGGAATCTACCGATTCAGAAAATAAGGAAGCATTAGCGGTAAAATCTATGATGCTAGCATTATGGGATCATAATTTTAAAAACAGCTTACGCATTGATTTATGGACAAAAGATATGCCTGTAGATGAAATGAAAAGGTTTTTTTACGAAACTTTACAAACCATGGGCGATAGCTTTTTAAGAGCTACCGGCGAAACCAACATAGTGGAAGACCTTAGAGATTATTGTATGCACTTTGCAGAAAAAATGGAAATTACCGATAAAACAAAATAATTTTAACTGAAATAGCTTAAACGCTCAAATCTTTCAAAAGATTTGAGCGTTTTTTTGTTTTGAATAATCATAAACTATTTAATACCTTAACTGTAACATAAAATTGGCACTGCCAACAAAAAAAGCGCTCCAATAAAAAATCATTAAATGAAAAATATCAGTTTTAAGGCCTGGATTTCTGCTGGCATCCTAATCTCCTTAACCTTAGTTTTGCTGGTTAGCTACAGCTCTTATAAAAGTTTAAATGAGGTAAGCAACAACCAAGTTTGGGTTACGCATACAGAAAAAGTGATTGGCAAATGCGAGGGTATTATAAAATTAGTAATTGATGCAGAAACCGGTCAACGCGGCTTTTTACTAACCAAAAAAACAGCCTTTCTTGAACCTTATCAGAACGCCAAAATTAAACTGGATACCGAACTTACCGAGCTAGATAATTTAGTTAGGGATGAGCCGCTTCAAATAAAAAACATCAAAACCTTAAGGCTTTTGATACAAACCCGCCTTAAACATTTAGCCGCAGTAATAGCGCACAGTAAAACGCAAAACATTGGCGATTTACGGCTTACGGACGAGCTTACAACGGGTAAATCGCAGATGGATGCACTGCGAAATCAGGTAAAAAAAATGATTGATATTGAAAACGTTTTACTGGCAAAGCGTAATCAATTATCAGCGCAAGCAACTAAAAAAGCAATCGCTATCATTTTTGGGGGCTCCATTTTAATTGTTTTAATAGTTCTGGTGCTTTTTCAATTCATCAAAAATTCATTTTTAAAACAAGCAAAAACACAGGCTGAATTAAACCTCCAAAACATTGATCTAGAAAAACTGGTAAAGCAAAATGAAGAAAAAACTTGGCTAATTTCGGGTTCGGCGGCAATTGATGATGCCATGCGGGGAGAGCAGACCGTAGCTACCCGCAGCAACCAACTTTTAAACCAGATAGCCAAGTATGTAGAAGCTGAGATGGCGGTTTTATATTTGGTGGATGATAAGAATCCAGAGGTGCTTTTAAAGGCTGCTACCTACGCATATCCCGGAAATGCGCCACAAAGGATAAAAATCTCCGACGGAATTATTGGACAGGTAGCAGCAGAAAGAAAAAGAAAAATTTGGGATAGTTTACCAGATGATTACTTTGATATCTCCTCTGCTTTGGGCGGCACTAAACCAAAACACTTATTGGTAGAACCCATTTTTTTTCAGTCTGAGTTAAAGGGAATTATGGAATTTGCTTTTTTAAAGCCTGTTTCAAAAAAAGCCCTATCCCTATTTGATAACGTAAATTCAATCATCGGCATTGGCATAAATACGGCCCAAGCAAGGGTAAAAATGCAGGCATTAATAGAAGAAACCCAAGCACAATCAGAAGAATTAGAAAGTCAGCAAGAAGAACTGCGGGTAACCAACGAAGAGCTTATCCATAAAACAGAAATGTTGCAAGCCTCTGAAGAAGAACTACGGGTACAACAAGAAGAACTACGCGAATCAAACAGTGAACTAGAGGAAAAAGCGAGATTGCTATCAGAAAAAAATCTGCTAATTGAAGAAGCTCGGGAAGCCATCTTATTAAAAATGGAAGAATTAGAGGCTAGCGGAAGGTATAAGTCGGAGTTTTTAGCAAACATGAGTCACGAGCTAAGAACACCTTTAAACAGTATTTTAATTTTAGCCAGAATTTTAAAAGACAATAAAACAAAAAACCTCTCTCCAGAAGAAGAAAAATACGCCAATGTGATTTTTAAATCCGGAAATGATTTACTACAACTAATCAATGACATTTTAGATTTAGCAAAGATAGAATCGGGTAAAATAGAGCTGCTTTATGAAAACGTGGCCATACAAAATATTGCCGAAGACCTAAGTCTGCTGTTTACAGAACTTGCAAAATCAAAATCAATCAATTACCATTTTTCCATTGCAGATAATTTACCAGAAACGGTAGAATTAGACCGGTTTAGAACAGAGCAAATTTTAAAAAACCTACTTTCTAATGCTTTCAAATTTACGCCAGATGATGGCGAAGTAAAACTGACCTTTAGTTTAAAGGACAAAGATTTTTTGTGTGTTGAAGTTAGCGATACAGGCATAGGCATTCCAGAGGAAAAGCAAAAATTAATTTTTGATGCTTTCCAGCAAGCGGATGGCTCTACCAGCAGAGAATTTGGAGGTACAGGTTTGGGCCTATCCATATCTAAAGAATTAGCAAAGTATTTGGGCGGAAAAATAACATTACAAAGTGCAGCGGGCCATGGAAGCACCTTTGCGTTAATTATTCCGCTAAAAAAACCTGAAACGGACCATCAAAAAGTTTTGCAGCCAAGTACCACAATTAACGCAAACCAACAAGTAAAACCCATTAACATTGAAAAATACGCTCCCACTGATGATTCGCTCAGCAAAAAAAATAAACAGCCTCTGTTGCTGGTAGTTGAAGACGATAAAGTGTTTAGTGATTTCTTAAAAGATTACGGCCAAAGCAAAGGGTTTGATGTGGTGCAAGTTTATGATGGCAATTTAGCTTTTGAAAGTGCTGTCGATAACCTTCCGGATGCAATTTTATTAGACGTAATGTTGCCCGGGATTGATGGGTGGAAAATACTTAAAAAACTAAAATCCAATAGTAAAACCATGCAAATTCCGGTTCACATGATGTCTGCCGGCGACCAAACAAATGCAAACCATTTGCAGTCTGATGCGCTATCTTTCATAAAAAAACCAATAGACCTAAACCAGTTAGATGATGCTCTTAAACAAACTATCGCCAGAAATATTGCCAACCTTAACAGCATTTTATTGGTGGAAGACCACCAAGTACAAAGTGATGCGCTGGCAGAAATGTTTAGGTTGCGAAACGTAAGGGTTGACCAAGCCTATTCTGGCGCAGAAACTTGGGAACTGTTAGCAAAGCAAAACTACGACTGCTTAATTTTAGACCTTAACCTTCCGGATATATCTGGGATAACACTTTTAGAGCAAATAAAAGAAAAAGAAGCGTATAAAAATTTGCCTGTAATTATCAATACCGCTATGGAGCTGGACCAAGAAAAGTTAAATCAACTTTTAAAATATTCTGATGCAACGGTTATGAAATCAACAAAATCAAGCGACAGAATTTTGGACGAGGTAAATCTTTTTTTACATCAGGTAAAACTAAACGAAGGGCAGGTAAAACCTCAAAAAAACGCTTTAGAAATAGAACATTCAACAGATAAAACAATTTTGTTGGTTGATGATGACATGCGAAACATTTTTGCATTAAGCGCTGTTTTAGATGGCTTTGGATTTGGTGTTGAAATTGCAAACGATGGTGAAGAAGCCTTAAAAAAGATGGAGGAAATTAATAAGATAGATCTTGTACTAATGGATATTATGATGCCTAAAATGGATGGCTACCAAGCCATAACCGCAATTAGAGGTAATAAAAAATGGCAAAAATTACCAATTATAGCCCTAACTGCAAAGGCAATGAAGGAAGACAGAGAAAATTGCATTAACGCTGGCGCCAACGATTACATTACCAAACCCGTAGATGTAGATAAGTTGCTAGGCCTAATTAAAGTTTGGCTGGCTGCATAAAGTGAAGATATGAACAATCAGGAGCTGGAAGAGGTAATAACGCTGGTGAGCCACGTTTATAACTTTGATTTTGCAGATTATAGCAAGGCATCGTTAAAACGAAGGTTTGAGGGCTTAATGGCTAAACTTTACTTTTCGGTTTTCGATTTAAAAACTAAAATAATTAACGACCCCGCTTTTTTTGAAGAACTGCTAAACAATGTTACGGTTAACGTAACAGAAATGTTTAGGGATGCTGAATTTTTTAAATCGATAGTAAGTAAAGTCATTCCTTACCTAAAATCTTACCAGCGCATAAAAGTGTGGAACGCAGGTGTGGCCACCGGCGAAGAGCTTTACTCGTTTTCAATCTTATTTAAAGATGCCAATATTTACAATCGGGCGTTTTTTTACGGTACAGATATCAACACCAAAGTATTAGCAGCTGCAAAAACCGGTATTTATGATCTAAAAAAAATGAAAACCTTTGCTGAAAATTATGCCGAATTAAAGTTAAGCCATCCTTTGGCCAACTATTTTACCGTAAAATATAACCACGCAATTATAACAGAAGAACTGCGTAAAAACTGCCTTTTTTCGGTGCATAATTTAAATTCTGACGGCGTTTTTAATGAATTTCAGTTGGTGATTTGCAGAAATGTGCTCATCTATTTTAATCTGGAGCTACAAACCAAAGTTATTAACTTATTGGTGGATAGCCTTTGTGTATTTGGATTTTTGTGTTTAGGCTCTAAAGAGGTAATTAGAAACGATGAACTGCAACAAAGGCTAAAAGTTATCGATAAAAAACAAAATATTTACCAGAAAATTCGTTAACGCTTCTTATCACTCAAATAAAAAACTATTTGTTCTATATTTACGTATACGAAAAAACCAGAACTGGCGGTTTAACCCCAATTTGTTTCGCCTTACAGGATAAAAATGCAGAAGATAAATATATTAATTGTAGATGACCGCCAAGAAAACATTGTTGCTTTGGAGGCGCTCATCCGGCGGAACGACATTAATATTATCACCACTACATCACCAAATGAAGCGTTAAAATTAGCTTGGGCAAACAACATCTCTATTGCGCTGGTAGATGTGCAAATGCCAGATATTGACGGTTTTGAGCTAGTTGATATGCTAAAAGCAAATCCGCGTACAAAAGATATTTTAGTGATTTTTGTAACTGCAATATCTAAAGAAACTAAGTACGCGGTTAAGGGTTACCATGCCGGCGGTATTGATTACCTGTACAAACCTCTGGACCCTTATATTACCGCAGCTAAAGTTGATTCGTTTATACAGCTTGCAGCATCTCAAAACCTCATCAAACAAAAAAATGAAGAGTTAGAAAATTTTGCTATTGTAATAAACAATTGTGCAGATATCATCTGTGCCATTGATTAAAAAACACTTCGGATAAAAACGGCAAGCCCTGCGGTAGAAAAAACAATAGGTTATAAACAGTTGCAATTTGTAGATAACAACATTGCCGATTTTATTGATGGCGCTTTTAAAGATTCTTTTGTTAAAAGTTTGGAAAACGCACCAAAATCTGATACGGCCACCTCTTTTGAAACTCAATTTATAAGCGCCACTGGCAAAAAAGTTTGGTTTGAATGTAGGGTAACCTATAAATCAGATACCTATTTTTTAAATGCTAGCGATATATCGCATCAAAAGAAATACGCCGGCGAACTTATCCAGGCAAAGGAAGAGGCGCTTAGGGCTAAAAAAGTCAAAGAGGTTTTTTTGGCCAACATGAGTCACGAACTGCGTACACCCATTAACGGAATTATTGGGATATCTAACATTCTGCAAAACACAGATTTAAGTCAATCTCAAAAAGAGATGGTCTCGTTACTGGAAGTTTCCTCGCAATCTTTATTAGGCGTGGTTAACGATATTTTAGATATTTCCAAGATAGAATCTGGTAAATTTTCTATCAATAACAAAGAGCTTAATTTAAAAGAGCTTTTAAAATCTGTAACCGATATTTTGAGGTTTAAAGCTGATGAAAAACTTATAGATTTAGTGCTAGAAATTGCTCCTGAGGTTCCTGCTTACATTAATGCCGATGCATTACGGTTAAACCAGATTTTAATGAACCTGCTTAGCAATGCCATTAAATTTACAAATAAAGGCGAAGTAAAGCTTAAAGTAACCACCGTTACTGCAACGGAAAAACAAGTAGAATTAAAATTTGAGGTGATAGATACGGGCATTGGCATTCCAAAAAATCGTTTATCAAAAGTATTTGACTCTTATGAACAGGCCGAAGACGATACGTCTTTTAAATACGGTGGCACAGGCCTGGGCTTAACAATTGTTAAAAAATTGGTGGACCTAATGGGCGGCGAACTGTATTTAGATAGCGTTGTTGAAAAAGGAAGCGTTTTTACTTTTACGGCAACTTTTGGTTTACACCAAGATAATGCTTCCTTAATGGCAAAATTTAGTCCGCAGCTTAAATCCTTTAAAGGCATTAAAATTTTAATAGCCGAAGATAACTTGGTTAACCAATTTATGGTAAACAAAATCTTAAAATCTTGGGATGCAGAAACTACCACCGTTGATACTGGCGCCAAAGCCTTAGATTTACTGCAAAAACAAGATTTTGATCTTATTTTAATGGACACGCACATGCCAGAAATGGGCGGTTTTGAAGCTGCTAAAAAAATCCGTACAGACTTTCAATCGCCAAAAAAAGAAATCAAAATAATTTCGCTGTCTGCTGCTATATTAGAAGAAGAAAAAAAAGCCGCTTTAGCAGCCGGAATGAACGAAATTTTGACAAAACCCTTTGTTTTGGAAGATTTACACCGAATTATCAGTAAAGTTTTAGGGCTTTAACTTAAATTTGGGCGGTTTATTAAACCCGCTTTAATGAAATTGATAACAGAAATTAAATACCTTCTTAAAAAAGAAATGGTGTTAGAGTGGCGCTCAAAATATGCCTTAAATGGCATATTACTTTACGTAGTTGCTACCGTTTTTGTTTGTTACCTTTCTTTCAAAAGCACCCCACCCCTAGTTTGGAATGCCCTTTTTTGGATTATTATGCTGTTTGCCGCAATAAATGCCATATCTAAAAGCTTTGTTCAAGAAAGTAAAGGGCGCTTATTGTATTATTATCAAATTGCAAGCCCGCAAGCCATCATTATTGCCAAAATAATTTACAATATGTTGTTGATGATTTTAATGTCAACAATTGCATTGTTTTTTTATAGTATAGTTTTTCAGAACAACGTTGGCGATAAACTCCTTTATTTTGCGGCTGTTATTTTAGGCGCTATTAGTTTTTCAAGTGTATTCACTATGATTTCGGCTATCGCATCAAAGGCTAACAATAACGGAACGCTAATGGCTATATTGAGTTTTCCGGTAATCATCCCAGTAATTATTTTAATTATCAAACTTTCTAAAAATGCGATGGACGGTTTAGATAGGAGTGTTTCTTTTGATGAAATAGGCGTTTTAACAGCCATTAATTTGATTGTTATCACGGTTTCTTTACTACTATTTCCTTACCTTTGGCGAGATTAAAAACACAAAAATATGTCTAAAAACTGGTGGAAAATCCTGGCATCGGTATTTGTTCTTTACAGCGTGGTGGCTGGCCTACTCTTAAAAGTTCCTACATTGCCCATTTTGCATGAAAGTATCCGCAATCTATATTTTCACGTACCTATGTGGTTTGCAATGATAGTAATCTACACCGTTGCCGTTTATAACAGTATAAAATACCTGCAAACCAATAACGAGAAATATGATTTAATTGCCATAGAAAGCGTTAATACTGGTTTATTGTTTGGCTTTGTAGGTTTATTATCTGGCATGATTTGGGCAAATTTTACCTGGGGATCTCCCTGGCCAAATGATCCAAAGCTGAATAGTGCCGCCATTGCTACCCTAATGTATCTGGCCTACATTGTTTTAAGAAGCTCTTTAGACGAAGAACAAAAAAGAGCAAAAATATCTGCTATCTACAACATTTTCGCCTTCCCGGTGATGGTAGTTTTACTATTTATACTGCCCCGCTTAACCGATTCTTTACATCCCGGAAACGGAGGAAACCCAGGCTTTGGAACTTACGATTTAGATAGCAATATGCGCCTGGTTTTTTACCCGGCAGTTTTAGGCTGGATAGGAATTTCCGTTTGGATAATGAACATCCGTTTCCGCATAAGGAAACTAGAGAACAAAAAAAATCAATTGTAACCGTAAAACCCAATGAAAAAAATCATTCTGTTTGTTATCACCCTGGTAAGCTCGTTTAATGTGTTCGCACAAGAAAATAGTGTAGAAATGGCCGATAAATTAAGGTCATCAGGCAAAATATACGTAGTTGTAGCTGTAATGTTACTTCTTTTTACCGCTTTCATTCTTTATCTTTTCAGTATTGACAAACGGGTAAAAAAATTGGAGAAAGACAGTTGATAGTTTTATTTTTTAGCAAATAATTGTTGCTAAAAAAATCGTTAAAGTAAATGTTTTTGGCGCATTATTAATTATCAATTTCTTCGGAAATTTTTGCACTGTTAAAAAAATTGATAACCAAATTATATGCTATGAGTAATGTTATTTTAAACGAAGATCCGCATTTTTACGCCGACGTATGCCAGTACGTTGACCAAGCAGCAAAATACACCAAACACGACCCTGGTTTGCTAAATCAAATTAAAGCTTGCAACAGCGTTTACAGATTTCAATTCCCCATTCGTAAAGGAAACAGTTTCGAAATTATCCACGCCTGGCGGGTAGAGCACTCGCATCACATGTCGCCAACTAAGGGCGGCATCCGCTACAGCGAAATGGTAAACGAAGACGAAGTTATGGCGCTTGCAGCTTTGATGACCTACAAATGTGCAATTGTTAATGTACCCTTTGGCGGTGCTAAAGGCGGCATAAAAATAAATCCGAAAAATTATACCGTTGCGGAGTTAGAAACCATTACGCGTAGGTACACGGTTGAGCTAATTAAGAAAAACTTTATTGGCCCTGGCATTGATGTTCCCGCTCCAGATTATGGGTCCGGCGAGCGAGAAATGTCATGGATTGCTGATACTTATTTAACCATGAATCCCGGCTCTTTAGATGCCCTGGGTTGTGTAACCGGAAAACCAATTGCTTTACACGGTATTGCCGGCCGAAAAGAAGCTACCGGAAGAGGGGTTGCTTTTGCAATTAGAGAATGTGTTTCCGTTGCTGATGACATGAAGGCGATAGGCTTACAACCCGGCTTGTCTAATAAAAAAGTAATTGTGCAAGGCTTGGGAAATGTAGGTTACAATACAGCAAAATACCTTGCCGAGTTTGGCGCCATCATTGTTGGATTATGCGAATATGAAGGGTCTATCTATAACGCTAACGGGCTGGATTTAGATGAAGTAGTAAAACACCGGAAAGAAACGGGTTCTATTTTAGGTTATGCCAAAGCAGAAAAAGAGTTTGCAAATTCTGCCGAGGGATTAGAACAGGATTGCGATATTTTAGTTCCGGCCGCTTTAGAAAATCAGATTACCGATGCGAACGTTAGAAAGTTAAAAGCAAAAATTATTGCCGAGGGAGCAAATGGCCCAACTACACCAAGTGCTGCAGCAATGTTTTTAGAAAACGGTGGGATAATTATTCCGGATATGTACGCAAACGCCGGCGGTGTTACCGTTTCTTATTTTGAGTGGCTAAAAAACCTTTCACATGTGGCTTTTGGCAGAATGGGTCGCCGTTACGATGAAAACTCAAACATCAACATTATGAATTTGATAGAAGCTACCACTGGTACCGTTTTAACGCCAGAGCAAAGGCTGGTGGTTGCCAAAGGCGCATCAGAATTAGAATTAGTAAATTCTGGATTAGAAGACACCATGATACGCTCTTATCACGAAATTAGAGAGTGTAAAATGAAGGGGAAAATTGATAGTTTGCGTACGGCAGCCTTTGTTTTAGCAGTAGATAAAATTGCGATTTCTTATATGAATATGGGCATTTGGCCTTAATTTTTAAGCTGCTATTTAATTTGTAAATGTAAAACAGAAGCCGCTTCGGTGCAAAAACTGAAGAGGCTTCTTTG
>DASVGY010000189.1:0-4776 GCA_036379295.1 Pelobium sp. | reverse complement strand
CAGCTCACCTGTTTTAGCATTTTTTATTTGCGATACAATTCGGTATAAATAAGGAGATTCTGGCGACCATAAATTGGGGTTTTTGATTGCCGCGAAGTTTTGCTCGAAGGCTTGGTTTTCTTTTGCGGTCGCTTTAATTTTATCCTGCTTCTCAGCAATCTTGTTACCCCCTGCATCAAAAATTTGACTAGTAATAATCAAGGATTCTTTGCTATAACCAGTATTGGTTAAAATGCCTTTTACCAATACAGAAGCCTGCTCTTTAGAAACTTTAGGTGTAGAAATAAATACTCCTTTTGAAGCATTATTATCCATATCAAAATGGACTTTGTTGGCCGCAATTAAATAAACATCGCGGTAAATGCCGCCGTAAAAAGTGAAATCCGCAGAAAGAGGAGGGATATCTTCATTATGCTCGTTATTTACTTTTATTGTGATGGTATTGGCCTGGTCAAAATTAACGGCATCCGTTATCGGGAAACTGAAAAAATTATAGCCACCAATATGGCTGCCCACAGATTTTCCGTTGATAAAAACTTCTGCAACCTGTGATGCACCTTCAAAATAAATGTAAATGTCCTTATTTTTCCAATCGGCCGGGATGTTTACGTTTTTTTGATACCAACCTGTTCCACGGTAATAACCGGGCTCATCATCTTCCACATCAATAGCGTTCCAGGTATGCGGAATATTTACGTTATCCCAGTCAACTTTAATTTTGGTAAGTGGGAAACCATTAATCTCGCCTTTATGGAAATTCCAGTTGCTGTTAATGGTTTTTTTGATTCTTTCTTGCGCTTTTAAACTGGCGAGGGTGATCGTAAAACCTAAGCACAATAGTGTTAAATTCTTTAACATATTAACTATTTTAATTTAATAAATAACTTGGCAGCGTATCTCGTTTTTTACCGTCTTTGTTAGCATTTAAGTTGTAACAGAGGTTTAGCAATAAAGCAAATGTATAGTTTTCGGGTTGATGTTTTAAAGCACCTGTTTGAATTTAATTAAATAGATGAAATATTGTTTGCGCTGTAAGCTACCAAATGGGGCAAATTTAACCTTTTCGGGTTTACCGATATTTAACAGAGAACGGCGCTTAACAAATGCGAGACATAGTAACACTAACAGCAAGCCGTACTTTTGTGAAGTACGGATATTTATAACCAGTTTAAACAAAAATAGGCCACTCTTAATTAAAAGAGCAGCCTATTTAGCTTTCAAAACTTTTGTTACAACGATTTAGAAAAATTTAAAATGCCGTTAACTGCATTAGCCGAAGGGTTTTTAATCAGCTGATTTAGAGCAGGTTTTAAACTATTATAAAAATCTAAATCTTTAACGGTAAGCATGTTTATTGCTTTTTCCGGTTTTTCATCATCGCCAACAATCGAATTTAAAGTAGGAGTAATTGTTTCCATCATAAGCTGTTTAAAGTTTAATTAAGATAGAAACGCAAACTCTTTTGTAATAGTATTCAATTGTGTAATAAAAACACTAGCTAGCTTTTAGCACCAATTCTTTGTTCGTCATCATCTTGCGCAGGTTGTTTAACGCGTAGCGCATACGCCCTAAAGCCGTGTTAATACTTACACTTGTTAAATCAGCAATTTCTTTAAAGCTTAGCTCACCATAATGGCGCATAATTAATACCTCTTTTTGTTCTGATGGGAGATAATGAATGAGTTTCCTTAAATCATTATGGGTTTGTTGTTTAATCATTTTTTCTTCCATACTTTCATCGTGGATTCCTAAAACATCAAAAATATCAAAGCCGTCTGCATTGGTGATGGTTGGGTTGCGTTTTTCTTTTCTAAAATGGTCAATAACTAAGTTATGCCCAATCCGCAACACCCAAGGTAAAAACTTGCCTTCCTCGTTGTATTTTCCCGCCTTAAGCGTTTTAATAACTTTAATAAAAGTATCTTGAAAAATATCTTCTGCTAAGTATTCGTCTTTAACTAAAAGATAGATGGAAGTATATATGCGTGATTTGTGTCTGGTGATCAACTCAGAAAGAGCAGATTCGTTTCCTTTAATATAAAGGTGCACCAGTTCTTGGTCTGTTTTTTCGTGAAAGCTCATAATAGATCCTACTTTAAATTGTGAGTTTATTAATTTATTTAAGTAGTGTTTTATCTATATATGTTCTCCTTTTACTGATGAATGTTTACCAAATGAAATAATAATTTTATTAAAATCAAAATAATTAACGTGTTTTAACGTGTTTAAGATTTTTAGTTAAAACGATATAACAATAATCTGATAAACTTATTTGTTTTTTATAATGGTACCTATACAAGATACGAAATTTTTTATTGATGTGATACAGTATGCTTGATAAATATGTTAGCACTCAACTAAAACACTGGCAAGCTTAGCTAACTTTAAGGTAGTTAACTGATAAAGGGTTTGCTGTTTTCGCATTAGGGATAGCAGTGTAAATCCTTTTTGTTTTTCACAAAAAGATTGCAACGTATAGCCCGACCCGCCCTTCGGCGGGTAATGCCCTAATTAATATGAATATCATTTTTTGCAACCGGTAGCGGTATTGGCAATATCATTTTTGTAAAGGCTTATTTATTGTGGATTAATAGCTTTATTTTTGCACACCCAAATCAATATGCTCATTTATTGGTTGATTAGGTAGAAGGAAAAACAATGGATTTAGAAGATAAAGACCCGCAACACCATATTTTAATTAAGGGTGCAAGGGTTCATAATTTAAAAAATATTGATGTTAGTATCCCAAAAAACAAGCTGGTAGTGATTACCGGAATGTCTGGCTCGGGCAAATCGTCTATTGCGTTTGATACGCTTTACGCGGAAGGGCAGAGGCGTTATGTGGAGAGTTTATCGTCCTACGCCCGGCAATTTATGGGCCGGATGAACAAGCCCGATGTAGATTATATTAAGGGAATTGCACCGGCTATCGCGATTGAGCAAAAAGTCATTACATCAAACCCGCGTTCAACGGTTGGCACTTCCACAGAAATTTACGATTACCTAAAACTGCTTTTTAGCCGGATAGGGAAAACTATTTCGCCAATTTCAGGTAAAACGGTTAAAAAAGATTCGGTAACGGATGTGGTAAACTACCTTACGGAACTGCCAGAGGAAAGCGTAACCACTATTTTAAGCCCGCTTTATCCACACAACAACCGTACGTTGAAAGAAGAACTTGCTGTTTTGTTGCAAAAAGGGTTTTCGCGGATTGTGTGGAATGAGGAGATACGTAAAGTAGAGGATATTTTAGCCGATACCAGTGTTGCTAACGAGGAGATTAAAGATGAGCATAAACTGCTGATTTTAATAGATAGGATAGTGACCAACCAAGAAGAGGAAACCATTAGCCGTATGGGAGATTCTGTGCAGACTGCTTTTTTTGAAGGAAAAGGTGATTGTTACGTAGATTTTGGCGGCGGTAGAAAACATTTTTCGGATAGGTTTGAGCTGGATGGGATGAAGTTTGAAGAACCAACGCCCAACTTTTTTAGTTTCAACAATCCTTACGGAGCTTGCCCCAAATGCGAAGGTTTTGGTCGTGTTTTAGGGATTGATGAAGATTTGGTTATTCCAGATAAATCAAAATCTATTTACGATGGCGCAATTGCGCCGTGGCGTGGCGAAAAAATGCGTGAATGGCTGGATGAGTTGGTTAAACATTCAGCAAAATTTGAATTCCCAATTCACAGGCCTGTTAGTCAGTTAACCGTTGCTGAACGTAAATTGCTTTGGAAAGGCAATAAATATTTTAAAGGTTTGGATGCTTTTTTTGTTTTTTTAGAAGAGCAAACCTATAAAATCCAGTACCGAGTAATGCTTTCTAGGTATCGTGGAAAAACCAATTGTCCGGATTGTTTGGGCAGCCGCTTGCGACCCGATGCTGCTTATGTAAAAGTTGCGGAGCATTCCATTACCGATTTGGTGTTGATGCCTTTGAAAGAATTGCTTCCGTTTTTCGAGAGTTTAAAATTGGATGAGCGGGATACCAAAATTGCTAAACGTTTATTGCTAGAAATTACCAATCGTATTTTGTTTTTGAACGAGGTTGGTTTGGGTTATTTAACGCTAAATCGCTTGTCAAATACTTTATCTGGTGGGGAATCTCAACGTATCAACTTGGCAACCTCTTTAGGAAGTTCTTTGGTGGGTTCGGTTTATGTTTTGGATGAACCGAGTATTGGTTTGCACCCGAAGGACACGAACCGTTTAATTGGCGTTTTAAAATCTTTACGCGATGTGGGCAACACGGTTTTAGTTGTTGAACACGAGGAAGAAATGATGCAGGCCGCCGACCATCTGATTGATATTGGCCCAGAAGCGGGAACTTTAGGTGGCGAGCTCATTTTTGCAGGAAGTTTCGATGAGATTTTAAAAGACGAGAAAAGTTTAACAGGTAAATATTTAAGTGGAAGAGAAAATATAGCCATACCAAAAAGCAGAAGAAAACCTATTGATTTTATTGAGATTAAAGGCGCTAGGGAAAACAACCTCCAAAATATTGATGTGAAGTTTCCTTTAAATGTACTTTGTGCCGTTACCGGCGTCTCGGGCTCGGGAAAAACATCCTTGGTAAAAAGGATTTTATTGCCCGCCTTGCAAAAAAGTTTAGGTAATTATTCGGGAGAGCAAACTGGCGCTTACGATGGGATTGAAGGTGCAATCAATGAAATTACCGCGGTGGAAATGGTGGATCAAAACCCTATTGGCCGTTCTTCACGCTCAAACCCAGTAACCTATGTTAAAGCTTGGGACGAGATTCGTTCTTTATACGCT
>DASVGY010000188.1:0-31325 GCA_036379295.1 Pelobium sp. | reverse complement strand
CGCTATCGCTGATGACCACCTGGATTTTTTCTTTCTCTGTTTCGATATATTCCGCAGCCTGTTTTATGCTTTCATATTCCTGATAAAAAACCGTAGCAAGCGGGGAAGTAAGCTTATCGCTTTCTGTTACCAGTAAAAAGCCGTTATCAAAGTGTTTGTTTTTGTTGATGAGGTAAATCGACTTATTATAATCGTAATTGTTTTGGTATTTATGGTGATTTAAAACCTCGCTAAAAGATTCTATAGCTTCAAAAAAGGGTACAAAGTCATAACTTTTCGGCACCAAAAGCTTAGCTACATTTCTGCAGCCCAATCCATAAAAATCAAAAATATCTTTACCTAGCAGGCTTAGCTGTTCTTTGCTTTCATTGCCGGTAAGTAGGGCCACGCTATTGCGGTTTTTGCGGATGATGTTTGGAACTTTAGAAAAATAGTAATCAAAATACCTTGAGCTATTGTTACTTCCGGTGGCAATTACGGCATCAAAACCTTCTAGTTTTTGTACAAACTGAATCTGGTTTTTAAAATCGGGCGCTATTTCTACCAGCTTGTTAAGTAAAAAAGGTATCAAATTATCATCTTGCGAAGAAAGCTTAATTAAAGCAATATTACCTGTTAAAAGCACCGCCAATACATCATGAAAACCCACCAATGGTAAATTACCTGCCAATATAAGCCCTACTTTTTTAGGGTTTAAATAATCAAGCTGATAAGCTGATAGCCAATTGTTTAAATCTGCTTGGTTTAACATTTGACCGTTTGCTAACAAGGCTTTTTTAACCTCGCCTGGCGTAAACCAAGCGTTTTTATGTTTTGCACTTTCTGTAATATGTTGCAATTCATCATCGCTGTTTAGCAAATAATTACCCAACTGGCTTACCGCTGCTATCCTTTTTTCTTTACTAAAAATCGACATTATTAAAATTCAAATCCTTAAAATGTGTTATATTTGCGATAAATAAGAACTACAAAAATACGTTTATAGACGTAACATAAAAAGATATGGCAATTATAATTACAGACGAGTGCATTAACTGCGGAGCTTGTGAGCCAGAGTGCCCAAACAATGCAATTTACGATGCCGGACAAGCCTGGAAGTTTTCTGAAGGAACAAATTTGAAAGGAATTATTGATTTTGGTGATGGCGAAACGTTAGATGCTGATGAAGTACAGGCAGCAATATCGGACGAAGTTTACTATATAGTACCAGATAAATGTACAGAGTGTAAGGGTTTTCATGACGAGCCACAATGTGCAGCAGTTTGCCCGGTAGATTGTTGTGTTGATGATGAAGACGTAAGAGAAACCGAAGAAGAATTATTGGCAAAGAAAGCTTGGTTACACCAAGAAGACTAATTTTACAGCTATTTATTTTACAAGCATCTGTTTTATAGCAGGTGCTTTTTTTTTGCCAATTTTTGCCTTTTAAAATTTATATTTGACTTAATGCTATCATTTACAGAAGAAAATTATTTAAAAGCTTTACTAAAAATCAATATTGATAACCATGTGGTTGAGGTAGGCACCAACGAGCTTGCTGCGCATTTAGATGTAAAACCAGCCACCGTTACCGATATGCTAAAAAAGCTGAAAGAGAAAAAACTGATTAACTATCAAAAATATGGTAAAATTGGGCTCAATGATGATGGTAGAAAAATAGCACTCGAGATTTTACGCAAGCACCGTTTGTGGGAAACCTTTTTGTACCAAAAGCTTGATTTTAATTGGGACGAAGTACACGAAATTGCAGAACAGCTAGAGCATATTAAAAGTGCGAAATTGATTAATAAGTTAGATGCATTTTTAGATTTTCCGCAGTTTGACCCGCATGGCGACCCTATCCCGACAGAAAGTGGTGAAATAAAAGTTACCTACAAGAAAACCTTGGCCGAGGTCGCCGTGGGCGATACCTGCAAACTGGTGGCGGTTAAAGATAATTCTGCCGCGTTTTTAAAATATGTGGTTAAAGTTGGGCTAGGTATCAGTAGCGCCGTTAAAGTAGTGGCCCGCCAAGATTACGACGCGATGATGCAAATTGAAGTAGATGGAAAAACCCACCACGTTAGCGAAAAATTTGCAGAAAACATTTTTGTGCTTTAATATAAACTTTCGGGGTAAAAGTCATTTTTAGGTTTATTTATACGCCAATTAAACCGATTTGTGCACCGTTTAAACTGCTGTGTTATCTTTGGTGATAAACTCCATGCATAAACAAATTGTCCATATTGATTTAGATTCTTTTTTTGTTTCGGTAGAATGCCGCAAGAATCCTGCTTTGTTGGGTAAACCTGTGGCTATCGGTAATGCAAATGGGAGGGGGGTAGTTTCGTCTTGCAGTTATGAAGCCCGTAAATTTGGGGTGCATTCTGCAATGCCATGCAAACAAGCGCAAAAGCTATGCCCGCAACTGATTTTTGTTTCGAGTGATTACAGCGCTTATTCGGCTGCATCAAAGGAAGTAACGCAAATAATTGAAAACGCGGTTCCGCTGTTTGAAAAGAGTTCAATAGATGAGTTTTATATTGACCTAACCGGGATGGACAAGTTTTTTGGGACTTTGAAATACGCTGTTGAACTGCGAGAGAAAATTATTAAGGATACGGGGCTCCCCATATCTTTCGGTTTGGCAAAAAATAAAACAGTTGCTAAAATTGCGACAGGCTTTGCCAAACCAAACGGATTTAAACATGTAGAATTGGGGACCGAGAAAGCTTTTCTAGCTCCGCTAAGTATTGCTAAAATCCCGATGATTGGTAAAAAAACCACAGAAAAGCTAAATCAATTGGGCTACTTTACCATTGCCGATTTGCAGAAAGTTGCAAAAAGCTCGTTAGTAGCTATGTTTGGGAAACAAGGGGCGGTGATTTATCAAAAAGCGAATGCTTTAGACGAAAGTACCATTACACCATATATTGAAAGGAAATCGATTAGTACAGAACACACCTTTGGAACCGATACCACCGACATATCTGTTTTAGAAACCATTATTATTTCTATGACGGAGGAACTTTGTTACAAAATGCGAAACGAGAACTTTGTTACCAGTTGCATTAGCGTTAAACTACGGTACAATGATTTTAGCACTTTTAATCAACAAATTAAGGTTAGTTATACCGCGGCAGATCATCTGCTGATTAAACAGGTAAAACAGCTTTTTCACCAACTTTACCAAAAAGGCAGGCCGGTACGCTTAATAGGAGTAAGGCTTTCTGAATTAACTCGCGGCCACCACCAAATCCATTTATTTGATGATACTGATAGCCAAATCCAGTTGTATAACGCCTTGGATGTTATCAACAATAAATATGGCAGCAAAACCGTACATCGGGCAGCAACAGCTGCGGTAAAAATAAAATCTCATAATCCTTTTGGCAAGGAGTAGTATTATAAGTAGTACTATACGATCAATTTTATTAGCCTGCAAATAGTGAAAAAAAATTATCAATAAAAAACCCCAACTAGCAGTGTTTACTAATTGAGGCAAAAATGATGATTTAAAGAGTTTAAAACCTAACGCCGAAGGTGAGGGCGATTTTATTTGTTCTGGTTGCAACCGCAGCGCTTGGTTGGTTACCAGCGTTCAGGGTATAATTACTGTAGTTAAGGTTGCTGTTGCTGTTAACTAAAGCCGCATCTAAATAATAATCACCAAAACGATAACCTAAACCTCCCGAAATTGAATTTATGGTACAATCATTATCATCTAAATTCTGGTAAGGGTTTCCGGTAGAATTAAAACCCGCCCTCAATAAAAAGCTTTCATTTACCTTAAACTCGCCACCAATGCTGTAGTTGATGGTGTTTTGGTAATTTTTACTAATTTCTTTATTGATATTTTGGTCAATGTTATTATTGTTAGATGAGAATTTTATTGTTGAATAGTCCACAAACCCTACATCTGCAGAGATAAAACCGCGGCTGCCTATAAAATAAGATAGTCCACCGTTTATTTTCAAAGGTGTTCTTAAATTGTACTCAAACGGGTAGCTATCTGTACCATCGATAGGGTCGAGGTTGTTGTACAACATTTCAGAATAATTATCGGAAACAGAAAACCAAGTAGGCGATTCAAAAGACAAGCCTAATCTTAAACTGCTGGTAGGTTTTAAAATGGCACCAAGTTTTAAGTTAATGCCAGAACCCTGCGTATCAAAATCGCGACTAAAATCTACATTATAGTCTACAGGTTGGTTGTTTGCCGGATTGGTGAAAAGTCCTTTTTCATTGGTAATTTCGGAAGAGGTGTAATTAAATGATGATAATCCTACACTCAACCCCAGAAATAAGTTATTACTAATGTTTGTACCTACCGTAAAGTCAATATCGGAACTAGCGCCCGCTCGTTTTACAAATTGGCGTTGGTCTGCATCCCTGTAAGTGTTGGGGCGATAATCTATAAAACTAGGTTTAATCGTATCTATAAGAAAAGAATCGTAAGCAGCCCCGTTAATCTTTGCGGATAAATTTTCCTGCGGTTGCCTTTCGGCAGTAGCATTTTCTGCAAAGAAATAGCCAAGACCATTAGCATCTGTAAGGTAATCGTAACTAAATTCATTTTTAAAGGAAGCTCTTCTTTGATAACCAATCCCGAAATTTAAGCTTATCATTCCTTTTTTCGGATCGCCTGTTTTATACGTTCTATTGTGGAATACAGCACCTATATTTCCAAAACCAACATTATTTTTACTTTGGCTCTGCATCCCGTTAAGGGTAGTTACTTTATTGCTTTTAAAGGAAAAATCAGGTGTCAAACTAAACTCAGATCTGGTAAACATTCCTAAACCAGCAGGGTTTCCGTAAATGGAACTGATATCGCCACCAATAGATGATTTTTGTCCGCCCATGGCACCCATTCTTGCATCTACGCCGTTCTCAAATTGCGAAAACCGTAACGCATCCCCCGTATATTGGGCATAAGCCGAACTTGTAGCCATTAGCGAAACGGCCAATATTATTATTTTATTTAATTTCATGTCTGATATTTTTTAACGTGATGGCCTTCCTGAAGATGGGCGTCCGCCACCCGATGAACCCGATGAAGAAGAACCGCTGCTTTCCGTAGAGCGAGACGGGGTATAGCTTGGCGGTGCTTCACTTCTGCTTGGCCTGCTCATCGGTCTTGCTGACTCTGTGTTTCCTCTTGAATCACTTCCGCTATCTCTCGATGGCCTTGTTGGCCGGCTTGAAGGTTGGCTAGCCGGGCTTTGACCCTGAGTTCGGCGATCTACAGCACCGTTTCCAGAAGAAGTTGGCCTGCTTGGTCTTCCGTATGGATTGTAATCGCCGCCTCTATCTGCGCTTTGTGTGCGTGGATTGTTGCCGCTAGAGCTTGGCCTTGTGACCCTACTTTCCGGAATCGGTATTCTACTACTGCTGCCGTCTGCGTTCCTCACATTATCATAAGCACCTCTTGGGCGTGGTTTTAAATCGCGAACTGTTCCATAATAGCCACCACCATAATACGGATTACCATAATAACCTCCGTAGCCGTAGTATGGATTGCCGTAATAGCCCGGGTTGTAGTAAGAATAAATACCTCCGTAAGGCGAGTAACCGTAGAATGGGGTGTAATAATTGCCATAAATTCCGCTATAAAACGGCATATTATAACTGTAAAAAGGGCTGTTAAAACCTAAAGACAAGCCCCATCCGTTGCCGTAAAAATTGTTAAAACCCAAATAGGTTGAAGGACCAAAAAACGGATCGTATGGAAACCTATCCATATAATAGTAATCTCTCCAACTATAGTTGTTTCTCCAGTTATCGCGGTCAAATCTGTAATCATTATCATACCGGTCATAATAATAATCGTCATCGTTATAACCGTTCCGGTTATTGTAGTCATCATCCCGGTAAGATTTCTCGGGTGCTTTTGCGTAGGTTACGGGTATTGCGTCTACGTCTTTAAAGTAAACATCGTCTGCATTTTGCGTTGCGAGGCGTTCGGTAGAGCAGGAAGCCAATGTTATGGCCAAGCCGGCTATAAGCAATAATTTAATTTTATGGTAGAACATCATGGCTAATTAGGTTATTGTTGTAAAGGCTTTCCTAATTAAATTCATAACTTTGAAAGCATCATTAATATTATATAAAAATACAAAAATTATTCCAATTTAAACATGAGCAAGGGCTTAACCAGCAGATCAGAGGATTACTCTCAATGGTATAACGAATTAGTTACAAAGGCAGATCTTGCAGAACATTCTTCTGTAAGAGGTTGCATGGTAATTAAACCTTATGGCTACTCCATTTGGGAAAAAATGCAGGCCGTACTAGACGAAAAATTTAAGGATACAGGCCATAGTAACGCATATTTTCCACTTTTTATTCCAAAATCATTTTTTTCTAAAGAAGCGTCTCATGTGGATGGCTTTGCTACCGAGTGTGCAGTGGTAACTCACTATCGCTTAAAAAACGATGGAAACGGTAATATTATTGTAGATGAAACAGCAAAGCTAGAGGAAGAATTGATTGTGAGGCCTACCTCAGAAACCATTATCTGGAATACTTACAAAGGTTGGATACAATCTTACCGTGATCTGCCAATTTTAGTAAACCAGTGGGCAAATGTGGTGCGTTGGGAAATGCGGACGAGGTTATTTTTAAGAACTACAGAATTTTTATGGCAGGAAGGTCATACGGCACATGCAACTTCAGAAGAAGCGCTTGCGGAAGCAAACCAAATGTTGCATGTATATGCAGATTTTGCTGAAGAATTTATGGCAATGCCGGTAGTAAAAGGTACAAAAACGGCCAATGAACGCTTTGCAGGTGCTTTAGATACACTATGCATTGAGGCTTTAATGCAAGATGGTAAAGCCTTGCAGGCAGGCACATCTCATTTTCTGGGCCAAAATTTCGCAAAAGCTTTCGATGTAAAGTTTACCAGCAAAGAGGGTAAATTAGAACATGTTTGGGCAACCTCTTGGGGTGTTTCCACCAGATTAATGGGCGCTTTAATTATGGCACATTCAGATGACCAAGGTTTGGTATTGCCGCCCAAATTGGCACCAATACAAGTGGTAATTGTTCCAATTTACAAAAGTGAAGAAGAGCTGGCTAAAATTTCGACAGAAGTTGAAAAAATCACAATCGAACTCAAACGTAAGGGAATTTCTTTTAAATATGACAATAGAGATACACAAAGGCCCGGATTTAAATTTGCTGAATACGAACTAAAAGGAGTTCCTGTCAGATTGGCATTTGGCGGAAGGGATTTAGAAAACAATACGGTAGAAATGGCTCGTAGAGATACGCGGACTAAAGAAACTGTTTCGAGAGACGGAATTGCGGATGTAATTGAGAAACTTTTGGAGGATATACAGGCTAATATCTATAAAAAAGCGTTTGATTACAGAACAGAAATGACCACCGAAGTAAATTCTTACGAAGAGTTTAAAAAAGTACTCGCAGAAAAAGGAGGCTTTATTTCTGCTCATTGGGACGGTACTGCTGAAACGGAAGCAAAAATCAAAGAAGAAACCAAAGCGACTATACGCTGTATCCCGTTGAACAATAAGCAGGAAGACGGCGTTTGTATGGTTACGGGCAAACCTTCAAAGGAACGAGTGCTTTTTGCATTGGCTTATTAAAAGCCTCATCCTAAATCCTTCTCTGAAGGAGAAGGACTTGCCTGTTTTGTGGGAAGATTATAGGGTCGGGTTAAAGATTAGAAACGGCAAAATAAGTCGATTATATTCTGATAATTTTAGAAATCAGTGAGAATGTAAATTACCAAAACCCACAGTATACACACCCAATCCGCTCTCTATTTCGGAGATAGATTGGGGAGGTTTAAACGCTAAATATGATGAATGATATGACAGAAGATAAGAGCAATAACGCAAGTACTCCCTCTCCTTCGGAGAGGATTGGGGTGAGGTCTCTCGGCTTCGGAACTAAAGCTATACACGCTGGCCAACAGCCAGACCCAACAACCGGAGCCGTAATGACGCCTATCTACCAAACCTCAACTTATTGGCAAAAATCACCAGGCGATAATAAAGGTTACGAGTACTCTAGGGGAACAAATCCAACCCGTAAAGCTTTAGAAGATTGTATGGCCGCATTAGAAAACTGCAAATACGGTTTAGCTTTTTCTAGCGGAATGGGAGCAACAGATGCTGTGATGAAAACTTTGTTGCCTGGCGATGAGGTGATTACAGGGAATGATTTGTACGGAGGTTCTTATCGTATTTTTACAAAGGTTTTTGCTAATTACGGCATCAAATTCCATTTTATTGATTTAACAGATCCAGAGAATATTTTGGATTACGTTAATGAAAATACAAAAATGATTTGGGTGGAGACACCAACTAATCCAATGATGCAAATAATTGATATCCAAGCTGTATCAACTATTAGTAAATCTAACGGTTTAATGTTGGTGGTTGACAATACTTTTGCTTCGCCCTACTTACAAAACCCGATTGATTTAGGTGCGGATTTGGTAATGCACTCTGTAACAAAATACATTGCAGGCCATTCTGATGTAGTAATGGGAGCTTTGCTCACCAACAACAAAGACCTTTACCAAAAGCTATGGTTTATTTACAACGCCTGCGGAGCAACTCCTGGGCCGCAAGACTGTTTTTTAGTTTTACGTGGAATTAAAACATTGCACCTACGGATGAAAGCGCATTGCGAAAACGGTGAAAAAATAGCCGCTTTTTTACGCAACCATCCTAAAATAGAAAAAACTTATTGGCCTGGATTTATAGATCATCCCAACCACGAGGTCGCTAAAAAGCAAATGCGTGGTTTTGGTGGGATGATTTCCATTGTATTGAAAGATGCCGATTTAGCACAAACATTTAAAATTGCGGGATCTTTTAACGTTTGGACTTTGGCCGAATCCTTAGGCGGTGTGGAATCGCTAATTAATCACCCTGCTTCTATGACACACGGCTCTATCCCTAAACAAGAAAGGGAAAAAGTAGGTGTTGTTGATAATTTATTACGCCTGAGTGTTGGCGTTGAAAATGTTGAAGATTTAATTGATGATTTGAAACAAGCGCTTGGCTAAGGTTTTTCAATAGAACCGCTGAAAGAAATAGCATCGCGGGTGTTGCTATTTACGTTAAGCGTTGCGTTTCCTCCTTTAGCTATGCTCAAAAATAATTTGTTTGCCTTATCTGTTTCTTTTGGAATGATAACAATTTCAAACCCTTTTTCGGTTTCAGTTTTCTCGTATTTAAAATTGGTACTCGTAAATTGAATCCCATTATTTGTTGAGCCATAAGGTGCGCTTTGGGCAACACCAAAATACGGAAGGTAGCAATCCACCGTATCTTTAGCTACTTTCAAATAATAAGAGCCATCTAAACGTTGTAAACGTTGGCTTACCAAGCCGGCTCTTAAAGGATTTGCTTGTTGTGCTACAAATTTAAAGTTGTTTGATTTAATCAAACTATCAATAAGCGTTACTCTGGCGTGTTTTTCTTTTTGCGTTGCGCAAGAACTCGCAAACGCAAAAAAGCTTAAAACAAAAAAGGCTTTAGTTAGGGATTTAATATTTTTCATCATTACGTGTTTTTTAATTTAAAAAGTTGAAACGTTGAAGTTGCCTGTAAAATTTTCTGATGTCAAAGATTTTTTAGACGAAAAGGTTGAGTTATACAATCAACCCAACTTTATTACTTTAGACCCAATTTCTATACCACATCTTTTTGATAAACAAGAAGATATTGAAATTATGGGCTTTTGGAGCGCAATTTTAGCATGGGGGCAAAGGGTTACCATTATAAATAAGTGTAAAGAACTTATTAGTTTAATGGATGGGGCGCCCTTTGATTTTATTATGAACCATCAGGATGTGGATTTGAAGCGTCTGCTTAATTTTAAACATCGTACGTTTAATGCTACAGATGCGCTCTACTTCATCGAGTTTTTTAAAACGCATTACTCAAACCATACATCTTTAGAAGACGCATTTTTACCCTTTAGCCAGCAGCAGGATTTCCGTGATGATTTTTTGGAAGTACAAAACGATACCCATAAAATAAATCCGTCAAAATCAGAAGTATGTTTAGCGGAGAAACTGAGTGCCAACACGGTTGAAGGGAATTTAAACTACTTTAGGTCGTATTTTTTTTCATTGGAAGATTATCCACCCCGAACGGTTAAACATGTTTCGTCGCCATTGCAAAAATCAACCTGCAAGCGTTTGAATATGTTTTTACGTTGGATGGTGAGGGATGACGATAAAGGTGTTGATTTTGGATTATGGAAGCGAATTAAGCCCGCCCAGTTGGTTTGTCCGTGTGATGTACATGTAGATAGGGTAGCCAGAAGATTAGGATTAATTGATAGAAAGCAAACAGATTGGCAAACGGCACTGGAGCTTACTGCAAAGCTCCGAAAGTTTGATGCCGATGATCCGGTGAAATACGATTTTGCACTTTTTGGCTTAGGGGTTGAGGAAAAAATTTTGGGAATTTAGGCGAGTTCTTTAAAATTAATATTTCATGTAATCCGTAAATACGCTTTGCATGATGGCTTTAGCGTTAACTAAGGCATCTTTTCTTGCTTTATCAGATTCAAATTTATCCTGATAAATTATCTGTTTCCCAATTGGATCAAAACTCACCGCTTTTTTATTTTCGTTGATGAAGCCAAAGCCATTATTCCAACTGTAAAACGCAAAACCTTTTACGGCTGGCGCCAACAAATTTTTACTGTAATGGAAGGCGGTATCGCTGATATTTAATTGATTTAAAAGTGTAGAGGCAATGTCAACCTGGTTTCCAACTTTATCCACTTTTTGATTTTTAAACTCTTGTTTTAAAGCACCACCAAAAAACAAAACCGGGATGTGGTACCTGCCGGGTTCAAAAATGTCGTTGCGTTCGGTTGGCAGGCGGTGCCCATGGTCTGCCACCAAGATAAAAAGGGTTTGCTTATACCAAGCTTCTTTTTTTGCCCTGTTAACATAATCATACAGAATAGAATCAGTAAAAAACGCAGTACTTCTAAACATGTTGGCTACCGTTTTGTCTCCAAATTTATAGCTGCCCTTTAAATAAAAAGGTTCGTGATTAGATAGTGTTAATAGGGTAGTAAAAAAAGGCTGCTTTTCTGTTTTTAAATCTTTCAAATGCTGTCTCATGGTTACATCGTCTGCTACGCCCCATTTAGTAAGTTTTTCGGTAGTTTCAATGTTGTTTAAATCTTTAACGTTTTCAAAACCGTGACTAATTACGTACGATTTAAAATTGGCAAAATTTAAATCACCCCCATAAATAAAAGAAGTATAGTAACCTCTTTTTTTCACTTCTTGCGATATTGAGGGTAACTTAACCTGCTTATCGTTTGATTTGATAATACTTTCTGTAGCTTGAGCCGGAAAACCGCTGATAACTGCCACAATTCCTTTATCGGTGCGGTCTGATGCGGAATACACATTTGTAAAAAGCAAACCCTCAGAAATTAATTTGCTGAAATTGGGTGTTACATTTTTTTCGGGGCCAAGTTCTTTAATTAAGTCGGCGGTAAAGCTTTCCATAATTACCAGCACAATATTTGGTGTTGGGGTATTTAAAATGTTTGGAAACGCTTTAGAAGAAGTAAATAAACTATCTTTTATAGCAGCAGCCTCGGCCGGCTTAAAATATAGGTATGGATTTGTTGTTATCTTGCTTTGGCTTAAAATATTCGAAATTAAAAACCAATTGGTGTTAATGGCCGATATATTTAACAGTTGATGTTGACTAAAATAAACCCGGCTGGTATTCATTGGCGCCACTGTTAAGCTGCCTCTTATCGCTAGAAATGTAAGGCCAATAATTAATAGCCCAACAATTGGCTTTAAAATCCATTTGCAGCCAATTAATGTAACTGCGTTTTCTCGAAATAGTATTCTATATAAAAATATCCCTACAACAATTAGTGCCAGTAAACTTGTTAAATTACTAAAAATAGGTGCAGAAGATGAAGAAGCAAACGCTTCCTTTGGCGATGTTAATACAAAATCTATGGCTTTGAAATTAAATTTTGTACCCCACTCTCGGTGGATATTAACATCTATAACGGTAGTAATCGCAGTAATAAAAATGAGTACATACGTATAGTAATTTATTGCTTTTAAAGGGAAACTTTTTTTATTGATGAGCCATGCTATAATTACCGCCAAAAAGGGCAAAGCACAAAAATACCCTGCCATAGAAGCATCCATGTGTAAACCATGCAAAAATGTATTCAGGATATCTAAAAAGGAAAACTCAGCTAGTTTTTGAGCGTTAAATATTTCAAAAACTACTTTGTTGACTACAAAAAATAATACCCAGAACAGGTAATATTTTAAAAAAAAAGAAAGGCTTTTAAGCATGGTGCAATTTATAAAAGAAAGCCCTAGCTTAAAAGCCTTATTATCAAATTTAACAGATGACTAACCGCCCATTTTACTCATTAAATCTTTAAAATCCATCGTTTCGTAACCTGCTGGAATTGTTAGGTTAATATCTGGCACCGATTCTTCACTTATACTTTTTAGCGTAAGCTTGGTATGCATACCATTTGCCTTATTACTGAAAGCAACGGGCACACCATTAATTTTTTTAATGGATGATGTAAGCGCACTAGCAGGAATTTGGATTTCTGTGGTAGCCCAAAGTTCCGTTTCTGAACCTTCTGCCTTGTCTTTAAGAATGTATTTTTTACAGTTATAACCGGCAATTTTTTTGGTTTCTGTTGTTTCAGTAACATCATAATCTTGCTCGCCAGATTGCATTTCTCTCATTTGTTCGGCTTCACTTTGGTTCATCTTAACCGCAATTTTTTTGTTTTGCATGGGCACATCGGTTAAAGTTAAAGTCTCATTAGTGTTGTTATCTAAGATTATCAAGGTGGAAAACATTCCCATATCCATTTTAAACTGGCTATAATTGCCTTTAAAATTTACCTTAAATTCTTTAGGTAACATGGCCGCCATAGATTGCTGGTTTGGAGGAAGGTCATATTCAACGGTGTAAGTTACTACGCCTTCTTTAATTACTTTTTGTGCCTTTGCCATTATTGTAAAAGCAATACAAACGGCAAAAAGGAGGGTGGTTTTCAAGTGTTTTTTCATTTTTTAATGTTTCGATTGAGTGTAAGTTAAACACAAGATAGGTCATTTTATTTAACGTATAAAATTGCTGAAATAATTTTATGTGATAAACGTATTAGCCTACCATGCAAACTAATCAAATTTATATTCCACCGCGAAAGCTCTTTTCAATATTTTGACTGGTAGTTTTAGTTCTGCTGCCTGCGTTTTTAGGTTTTCAATTACAAAATCTCTGTTACGGCCATCAATAAGCAAATTTTTTGTTTGATGTGTTGCGATGATTGGTTTCAGGTTTACTATTCGATTGGTACTCATGAGCAGCCAATCTTGCCGGGTAACAATCTTGTTGAAGCCAGATTCATCAATAATTTTCAGCTTTTTTCCGGCAAAACTGTAAGTCTTTTCTCCGGGTATTTGGTGTGGATTTACAAATTTTAAATTATTTATTTGGCAGCTATCTAAATAAGGCTTTATGGAAAATTGGTAGGTGAAATCGTTATCGGGCAAATCGGTAATTAGTACTGCACTTTTGCCCTGTATTAGTGCAATCGCTGTGTTTTTCCTTAAAGAGAAAAACGTAACTTTTTTTTGTTTGATGTTTTGGAGTTGTTTAAAGGATATACTAAGTGTAAACAGCGTTGCAAACAATAAACTCACTCTTAAAAATCTAACATGTTTTAAAGAATAAGCAAGTGCAATAATTAAACAATAGCATAACATTACCTGGTATTTATCTAACCAAACCTGGGTAATGTTTGCATTTGGTATTTGTGCAATTACCTTTAAACCTCCGTTTGTAAATAAGATAATCTGCTCTAAAATTGTACTAATGGGCTGCGCTAATGGCTGGAAACCGGCAATCATCAGAAAAACAAAACCGATGTACATTATCAACGTTGCTGGTACTACGATAAATACATTGCTCAACATAAAGTAAACCGGAAACTGATGAAAATAAAAAAGGCTAAATGGAGCAGTGATTATTTGCGCTGCTATAGAAACTGCCATTACTGCCCATATCGCTTTCAGACTTTTATTTGTTGGCCTACACCATGAACTTACTTTTGGGTACAAGTAGATAAGCCCGCCAACAGCCATGTACGAAAGTTGAAAACCTACGTTAAACAATGCAAATGGATTGTAAATGAGAATAATGAATGCAGAGAATCCAAGGATGTTAAAAATATTAACTGGTTTAGCCTTAGCCCGGCTAATGATAACGAAGGTAATCATAATTGCCGCCCGGGTAATAGAAGGCGCTAAGCCGGTTATCAGCGCATAAAACCATACGAGCATTACGATAATAATTGCTTTAACAAACCTAGCTTTTTTACTTTTATTCAAAAACCAGAGCATGTAACTCAAAAAAACAGCAACAATGCCCACATGCATCCCGGAAACGGAGAGTACATGCATTGTTCCGGTGTTGGAATAGGTATTAAGCAAATCTTTATCTAAACTTTCTCTATAACCCAATATCAGGGTAGCGGCCACCGCTCTGGCATCTTTATCTTTTAGGTAATTGTTAATTTTAGCAACCTGCTGCTCTCTAAACTTAAGTGCAAAAGCAATTATTGGGTTACCTTGGTTGGTATCAATTATTGCTATTTGCTTTTGGTTAATAAACGTTTGGTGGTATATGTTTTGAAGCTGCAAATAGCGCCGATAATTAAATTCTGCAAAATTATAGGGCGGTTCGGTTGCCTGGTATTTTGCCTTTAAAATAATTTGATCGCCGTACTTTAAGTTAAAGTTTTTTGTGCTATCAAATCTAAGCGCAACCAATAACAAGCCTAGCGTAGGTTTAATCTTACGGTGATTAACGTTTGCTTTAACCTTAAGCGTAAACCGGGCAATGTCGCCTTTCGTTTTTGGACTATTATCCACCACACCGATTAGTTCTGCGGCTTCGAACTTTGAAAAATGTTGCTCCTTATAGATATCTTTTCTATTATTTGTAATGACAAGGCCAGCTATCGCTACGGTAAAATATATCAAAACTCCAGTAAAATCTCTTTTTAAATAGAGTTTAAACCTCTGGTAAAATAAAATACAGAAACTGCTAATGGCACATAGCAAGTAAAAACTGAGTTCGAAGGTGAAATTTGGTTTTAAATTTAAACTAATTGAACAGGTAATGCCTACAATAAAAAACAAAATCAGGCGTAAGAAAGGAACTTCTGTTTTGTAATAAGCAACCATACATTTAAAACTGATAGCGCATTTGTAATTTCAATTCGGACCGGCTGTCTCCCTGTATTTCATCAAGGCCAGAGCCAACTGTGCTTGCATTGTTGAATTTTGTGTAGCTGTACTTCAGCCATAAATCAATACCGCGTTTTAAGTTATATCTTAAATTGGTATAAAACCTGGTTCCTTGGTTTTGGAAACCGGGGATAGAAAAGCCATACAACACGTCGTTTTCATAAGCGTAAATTCGGGTGTCAAAATCCTCGGTATCAAATAATGTTAAACGTATATTTCCAGACCATTTAGAACTTAGCGGACTATAACTTACATCCTGATAGGCAAGAAACCCAAATTTAGGCTGAGTAGTTTCTTGATGATACTGCACTACTTCAACCCGATTTCGTAAAGAAAAACTATTGTTTATCTGGTATTGCACTTCTGCCCGGTAATTCGATTTTTTCTCAAAACCTAAAGTATTGCTCACCACCACCTCTGGTAAATTTTTCTGTTTATTCTGAAATTGATAACGCAAGGTAAATCGGGTCACTTTGTTTGGCGTATAATTAAACTGCGCCAACATATCATAACCACTAGATGGTGCATCAACTCCAAACTTTAACCACGGAAACTTAAATAGGTCGGTATAAAAATCAAGACCAAATTTTCTGTTGGGCTTTATTTGTAAGCCGGCGTAAAAGCCCTTTTCGTTTACTGCGGTGCTACTTTCTCCAATTCCTTGATTGTAAAATGAGTAATAGTTTTTCTGGTAGTTTCTGTGAAACAAAACAGCAGAAATAATTGGTGATAAGCTACTGATTAAACCATTGATGTAAGAAAATCCATAATTAACGCTATGCGCCACTTCACCAAAAAAATACGTGTTATTTAAGGTATAACTATAATTAAAACCAACATTATCAAGTTTATTTCCGGTAAAATCAAACTTATTATAAAGCGAGCTACCCGGCGCAAAACTTTGGCTGTATTTAGAGTGATAGCCTGTTAAGCCCAGTGATAATTTTTTGTAGTTGTATTGTAGGTTTCCACCAAAAACCAGTTGACTCACCCGTCTTCGGTTTTTTAGTTCATTCTCTGTTCTGTGCAACCCACTTTGTTGTAAAGAGGAAATATCTTCTAAGTTAGTGAGGGGGTTTAAATCGATTCCTGCATCAAGTTTATTGTAGGAGATAAAAGGGGTGAAATCAAATTTCCCGAAATTGATTTGTGTAGCTATTCCTCTAAAAAAAGAAAATTCATTTACAGATGTGTAAGGTCTTAAGCCTAAATCCTGCTTGGTAACACTAAAAATATCTGCACCTTTGCCAAAGCCAAGTCCGCTCCAAAGGGTTAATCCTTGCCCAAATTGTAAGGAATAATCACCAATCGCAATTTTTTTAAAGCGTTTTAAATCTTTAACGTATAAGCTAGAAGATACAAAATCAGGACCCTTTTGCCCGTTTGTAGTATTCCAATAACGTTCACCGGCATCTTTTTCAACATTTAAAGAAAACTGAATGTTATTGCTAAAGCTGAACCGATAACGGGTAAAAACCCTTTCGGGCGTTCCCAAATATCGTGATTTGCCGGATGAGGCAGGTATCGTAAAACCTTTTTGTGTTTCTAAATACCGGCTGTACCTAAGTAATAAATCATTTTTACCGTCGCTAAGCAATTTTTTAAAGCTAAAGTTTTCAAATCCGGTAGGTGCGCTAATGTCAGCAAAGTAAAGTAACCTTTTAATGGTTTCTAAATCAAATCCATTAACGCTTTGCAGTTCTAAATCGCTGATCAACTTACCGTTTTCTGCAATGTGCTCAAGCAACGCACTAATTTGTAAGGGATTTAAAAAAACCAGTTCTTGCAGCTGCTCTTTATTGGTTTTGTTTAAATTGATTTTGTTTTTCTTATAAAAATTAAGTCGTTCCACTAATTCGGTGTAGTCATAATCCTCTGTTTGGTTGGCCACAACACTTTCAATAATTTCTTCGATGATGACATCTTCACTTTGCTGGGCAAGCAAGGGCTGTGCGGCAAAAAGCGTTAACAAAATAATCAGGAGCCTAAATTTAAAATTCATATCCCAAGGCTATTTGTGGTGAATAACCCAAAACAGGGTGCGATGCTACCGCAAAATCAATATTTACTTTTTGATAATTTACGCCAAAGCCCGCGTACTGCTTAAACGGATTTACAGAAATACCTCCTCTAAGCGCTACAAATTTAACTACGTGGTACTCAAGTCCGGTTTTGAAATCAACCTGCCTGCCTAATACTTGTTCAAATTCTGAGGTAATCAACAGCTGCTCAGAAAATACAAAAGTTCCGCCGAACTGTATGTGCGCTGGGATAACTTGCTCGGCGTTATCACCATAGCTACTCTGGTTTGGATTTGCCACGTGAGTAGCTAGCCATAATTTGGGTAAAACACGATACTGTAAGCCAACCTCAACGCTAAAAGTATTGGCGTTGCCATAATTACTGATATTTAATTGATGGTAATTTAAGCCCAAACCAACAAGTAGCTTGGGGCCAAAAGACTTGGCTAGGCTGAGCCCTGTTTTTACCTCGTTATAAGCATCAATACCGTAAGATTGAAAACTAGCCCCAATTGCGTAATTTTTGATGGGAACTGCAACAACCGCAGATTTTGTACTGAGCTCTTTAACTCCAAATCTATTTTCATAAGCCGCAGCGATAATTGGCGACTTTAACCCTGCAATCCCGGCCTGGTTTTTACTTGCCGACCAAACATCCTGCAGCGCAGTTCCGCCAGTTCCCAATGCGGTTAATCTTGGGCCGTAATTTTGTTGCGCTTTTGAGCCCAAACCAATCAAAAAGCAGAAGAGAAAGGAGTAGAAAATCTTCATATATGATTTTTGCATTCAAAATAAGAAATCAATATTAAATTATTTGCATAATTAGGCACAATTGATGTTTTTTTGTAGATTGATTTATGACCACTGAAAAAACATGTTATGAAGTTTTATTAATTGGAGATTCGGGGAATGTTAAAAGAAAACAGCCAGATGATGTGCTGGAGCTGATTAAAAACCACCTTCCAGATTCGAGTGAGGCTATGGTGATGTTTTTGGGAGATAATATTTATCCGCATGGATTGCCAGAAAAAGATGATGTTCTGCGAGATGACGCCGAACTTGTTTTAAAAGCTCACCATCAAGTTTTAGAAAATTTTAAAGGGAAAACAGTTTTTATATCCGGAAATCATGATTGGAATAAAGGGAAAAGCAACGGTTTGGGGTACGTTTTACGCCAGGAGGTGTATTTAAACCAGCTTTTTGCGCCACAAAAAGTTTTTTTTCCGGAACAGGGTTGTCCGGGACCAACGTTGGTTTTTAGCAATGATTTTTTAGCGGTGATTATTATCAACACACAATGGTGGGTTCAAAAAGGGGTAAGGCCTATTGGCAAACAGTGTGGCTGCGACCAAGATAATGAGGAAGATTTTTTTATTCAGTTACAATCACTTTTAGAGAAAAATAAAGAGAAACGCGTTTTAGTGGCAGGCCATTATCCCATTTACAGTAACTCTTTACATGGCGGAAAGTACAAAATAAAGCATCATTTGTTCCCGTTTACCATTTATAAAAAAAACGCTTATCTACCCTTGCCGTTTATAGGCTCATTGTTGCCAATTTATCGTAAATATTTTGGAGCGAAAGAAGATTTATCGCACCCGCGATTTAGAGTTTTAAGAAAAAGGTTGAAAGCCATTTTTAAAAATTACCCTGGTTTAAGCTACGTAGCTGGGCATGAGCACAACTTGCAATTTATAGAGAAATATAACAATAATTTCATTGTGAGCGGAGCAGCTTCAAAATCTACCTACGTAATGGACAGCAAATACTCAAGGTTCGGAATGTCTGCCAAAGGCTTTTTTAAATTGAAATTTTACCAGGATAAAAAAGTTAAAGTAGAAGTGTTGATTGTTGATGAAAACAACAAAGATGGCGAGTTAGTTTATGATGGTTGGATGAATTAGTTTTGGATTGATAATCACTTGTAAAGCATTTGGTAGTATTTCTAAACTTACCCGGTTAACTTTCTTCATCAGCTCTCCATCGTTTTGCAAAACGGTGTTTTTGGCAAAGGTAACCTCCGCTTTTTTGCATTTAATAACGGTAAAAAATTCAGAGTATTTTAAAGTATTTTTAAACATTTGGTATGCAATTGTAAACACATGATATTTTGGAAACGGCTTAACAATACAAATTTCAAAGTAGCCATCATTTAATAGCCCATCAGGGTTTATGGTTGCGTTGGTGCCATATTTAGTGGCATTGGCAAAGGTGAGTGAGATGGCTTTTACCGTTAGGGATTTTCCATCGTACAAAATATTGAACTTGTTTCGTTTCAATATAAAAATCTCAAAAAACAAATGCTTGGCATAAATTAATAAGCCTCTTTTAGGGTCAAGGGTAAATCGTTTTACAATTCTTGCGTTTAAACCCACATCTGCTAAATGAACAGATATTTTATTGTTTATTTTAAGTAAATCAATTTTTTGTTTTTCACCTGTATTTATCAAATCCAAACATTCGTTTAGCGTAGCCGGGATTTGAAGCTCGTTAGCCATTCCGTTTGCAGAACCAAACGGAACAATCAATAAAGAAATTTTAGTTGATTGTATAATAGAGGCTACCAAGTTCACAGTCCCATCGCCACCAACGGCGCAAACAACGTTTGGCAAAAAGGTAGCAATAGCCTGTTTAATTTCGGCTTCAATGTTTTTATTGCACTCAAAAAGTTCAAATAAATAGCCGCTTTTGGCTGCGTGTTGCACAATGTTTTCTTCTATCCCGTAATTATCTTTGTTACCCGATTTTTTATTGATTACAAATAATACTCTCTTTTCCTCAGTCATTTATGCGGCGGTACTTCTTTTAACCAAATTAAAGTTGTTCTTTCAAATCGAGCATAAACGATTTTATTTTTTCCAAAGCTTCTATCACTTTTTGTTGCTCATCTACCTCTTTTTTATTTTTCTTCATAAAATCTTTAGCACCTTGCAGCGTAAAACCTTTGTCTTTAATCAGGTTAAAAATAATTTTTAAGTTACTGATGTCTTCGGGTCTAAACAGCCGGTTACCTTTTGCATTTTTCTTCGGTTGTAAAATGTCGAATTCTTTTTCGTAAAACCTAATCATCGAGGTGTTTACATTAAACATTTCGGCTACTTCGCCAATGGGGTAATATGATTTTTCAATCTCTTTTTCTTTGTAAGGCATAATTTAGTCTAATGATTGGTTATCTCTGGAGGCTACTTCTAGTAAAGCTACGTATTCTGAGGGAGTTAAATCGTTGAAAAAGAAATTTATAGGATTAATAGGTTTGCCTGATTTGTAAACCTCATAATGGCAATGCGGCCCAGTTGATGCACCAGTATTACCCACATAACCTATTACATCACCTCTTTTCACGCGTTCGCCTTTCCTAACCTTAAATTTACTCATGTGGGCATATTTAGTAGCATAGCTGTAACCATGGTTTATCATAATCCTGTTCCCGTACCCACGTTCTGGCCCGGCTGCAACTACAATACCATCGCCGGTGGCATAAATTGGCGTACCTAATGGTGCTGCAAAATCAATCCCATCATGCATCTTTCTTATTTTATAAATCGGATGCATCCGATAACCAAAACCAGATATTGACCTTAACTTTCTGCTATCGATAGGTTGTATAGCGGGGATACTAGCCATCATCTTCCCTTTTGAATTAACGGCTTTAGTTAGTTCGTCATAAGATTTTGATTGTACGTAAAGCTGTTTAGAAATGATATCTAACTTTTTAGTGGTTTCAATCATCAAATTGCTATAATCGTAGTTTTCCAAATTTTTGTATCGGTTTACGCCGCCAAATCCAGCGTTTCTAACCTCAAGAGGAATTGGTTCTGCTTCTAAGATGACACGATAAATGTTATCATCCCGTTCTTGTAAGTCTTTCATCACCACATTAATTTGTTTTAATCTGCTCTGCAAAATATGGTATTGTAAGGTTAAAGAACTAATTTCCCTTTTAAGTTGCTTTTCTTTTGGCGAATCTAAAAATGTATAAGCAAGCGCAATAATTACAAATGAAAAAACCAAGGCGGTAGATAAAAAACCCAAGCCCTTTAAAATTTTAAGTCCTAAGCTTAGTTTAACTTTTTCGTACTTAAGCGTTTGAGAATTAAAATAGTATTTTGTTTTAGCCATTAAATATGTTTAACAAGTGTTTTTAGAATTTAGCGAGGACATTTAAGTCCAAAACGTAAGTTTTAGAATTTAAATATATGCATTGCTAATTTTATCTGTTAAAAAAACGGGAAATTTCGCAAAAAAAAAGCGCCATCAGTTGATGGCGCTTTTAAATTCTTTAAGATTTTTATCTTATTGAGCAGCAGTTGTATCTACAGCTACAGCTGAAGAATCACCAGCAACTGTATCAACAGCAGCAGTATCAACAGTGATAGAATCCATAGAAGTAGAATCTGTAGCTTCTTCAGTAGCTTTGTTTGAATTACAAGCAGCAACTGATAATGAAATTGCTAAAGCGAAAAATCCGAATTTGAATAAGTTTTTCATGTTAATTTCTTCTTTTGTTTTATGATTAATTTATCCTTTATACCCAAAAATTAAAAAGGTAACCCCTCATGCTCAAAAAAAATATCTTTTTTTTTAAAATTGTTGTAATCGGTTAAAAATCAAGTAAATTGAAGACTTGTAGAATAATGTAACATTTAATTTTTTTTTACCAAATAAGGGTTACAATTTAGCAAAAACAGTATTAAATAGTGAGCAAAAAGATAAAACATTCAATACCAACAGATAATGAAATTATTTTAGGCGTACTTAATAATTCATCATCAACACTTCAGTACCTTTATAAGGCTTATTATCCAATGATCTTACAATTGATCATTAATAATAGCGGTACCGAGCATGATGCGAAAGATATTTACCAAGAAAGTATAATTATACTTCATGATAAAATTAAAAGCGGCGATTTTGAATTAACAAGTAAACTTAAAACATTTATCTACTCTGTTTGCAGAAGGTTGTGGTTAAAAAAGCTAAGTCATAAAAGCAGATTTAGCGAGGATATTAAAGATTATGAGGATCATTTTGAGGTAGAGTCTGATCTGGCGCATCATGAAGAAAAAGACCAGCAATTTCTTTTAATGAGCGATGCGCTAAGTCAACTTGGAGAACCTTGTAAAACAATTATTGAGGATTTTTATATTCACGGTAAATCAATGCAATTAATCTGCGAAAAATTTGGTTATACCAATTCAGATAATGCTAAGACACAGAAATACAAGTGCTTGCAACGGTTAAAAAAGTTGTTTTTTAATCTAAAATAAAAGTTATGAAGAGTGAAATAGATTTGATTAAAAGAATTGAAGCTTACTACTATCAAGAGATGGCAGCTGAAGAAGTTATCGCTTTTGAAGCGGAGAGAAAAGCTGATGCTGATTTAGATCGAAAGGTTATTGCACACCTAGATTTTTTAAAGACCTTAAAATCTTTTGGTGATGTGCAGGCTTTGAGGTTGGCTATGAATCGCTTTCATGATGAGTTGGATGTACAAAGTTTGGTGGATGAGTATAAAGAAGTACCAACGCTACTGTCGGTATTGTGGGCTAAGTATCGCAAAAATTTGGCTGTTGCGGCAACTGTAGCAATTTTTGCGACTTTAATTACTTTGTTTTCAACGGGTCAGTTTAACGCCGACGAGCATGGCTCAAATTACAGTGAGCTAAAACGCGATATGGAGAATATAAAGCGCTCACAAACCGATTTGATCAAAAACATAAATACAAGTAAGCAAACTAAAGATATTATTCAATACAGCGGTACTGGTTTTGCGCTGTCATCAAATGGCTATTTGGTAACCAATTATCATGTAATTAAGGATGCAGATTCTGTGTACGTTCAAAATAATAAAGGAGAATCTTTTAAAGTAGAAACGTTATACATTGACCCAGAGTTTGATATTGCGGTGTTGCATATTAACGATGGTAATTTTAAAGATTTAGCCGCAGTTCCGTACACCTTTAAAAAAACCAACTCTGATTTAGGGGAAGATGTTTATACCATTGGCTATCCAAAAGATGATGTTGTTTATGGTAAGGGGTATTTAAGTTCTTTTACCGGCTTTGGTGGCGATTCAATTGCATATCAAATTTCTATTCCGGTAAACCCGGGTAACTCGGGTGGCCCGTTAATGGATGCGAGGGGAAACGTAATTGGGGTGGTTAGCGGTAAGCAAACTCAGGCAGATGGTGCTGCTTTTGCGGTAAAGTCTGGCTTCTTGTTGAAAGCGATAAACAGCATTTCGCAGGATTCTTTGAAACAGAAAATTATTATCAACAAAAAGAATACACTAGCAGGATTAAACCGTACGCAGCAAATAAAAAAGATGCAGGATTATATTTTTATGGTGAAGGTTTATAATTAGCGAAGCTTAAAATCAAAAAAGAAGTCCCGAATTTACGGGACTTTTTTTTTGTACTTACTGTAACTATATAAGGTTAAATCGCTCGATGCTTGCTTTTTTTCGTTGTTTATTGAAAATTAAACACGTATGGAAGCTTGGCTTGTAAGCCAGTCATTTCACTTACCTCTTTAATTTTCTGATAATATTGATAGCTTTTGCCTAATTCTTCTTTTACAAAATAGGCTTTTATCTTATCATCAGAGTTGCTCAATAAGCCCATAAGCCCGTCTTTAATTTCTGGATAATTAACTAGTTTATAATCTTTTGTGTTGGCTTTTTTTGCGGCGGCGGCAATAGCATCATCTAAATGGCCAATTTTATCAACCAACTTTAGGGCAATTGCTTGCTCGCCAGTCCACACACGACCCTGACCAATGCTGTCAACGTAAGTTTGTGATAACTTTCTGCCTTCGGCAACCCTTTTAGTAAAGTCGTTGTAGGTTCTGTTGACTTCGTTCTGAAGAATTAGTTTTTCAGAGTCGTTTAAAGGGCGGCTTACATTCCCTAAATCAGCAAATTGCCCGGTTTTTACGCCATCAAAAGTAACTCCTAACTTATTGTTAAAAAAACCTTTCATGTTTGGAATAATCGCAAAAACACCAATAGAGCCGGTTATTGTGGTTGGTTCTGCAAAAATTTCATTGGCAGCGCAAGAAATGTAGTAACCGCCAGATGCGGCATAATCGCCCATTGAAACTACAATTGGTTTTACTTTTTTGGTTAACAGCACTTCTCTCCAGATAACATCAGAAGCTAATGCGCTTCCGCCAGGGCTGTTAACTCTTAATACCACGGCCTTCACCTTTTTGTCTAATCTTGCTTTCCTTAAAGCTCTTGAAATCCCTTCAGAACCGATAGAATTTTCATCACCCTCACCGCCGTTAATATCGCCGTTTGCGTAAACTACCGCTATTCTATCCTTTGCAGTGTTAGTTTTATCGATAGTTTTAACATAATCACTTACGCTTACTGTTGCTAGGTTTTTATCCTTTTCTGTGCCCGTTTTTTCTTTTAATTCTTCCAAAAGTTGGTCTTTATACTTTAAGCCATCTACCAATTTATAAGTTAGGGCATCTTGAGGGGAGCGAGATTTTAAACCGTTCGCAATCGCTTTTATCGAATCTTGAGATAGTTTTCGGCTTTTAGCAATTTCTGCAGTTAAATGGTTGTAAAGCGAACCCAGTAAGGCGGTGGTTTGTAAACGGTTTGCATCGCTCATTTTATCTAAAATAAATGGCTCAACCGCACTTTTAAAGGTGCCAACTTTAATAATTTGAGCTTCAATATCAAGCTTATCTAAAGCGCCTTTAAAAAACATAATTTCAGAACTTAGGCCTTTTAGTTCTAATATACCTTGTGGATTTAAATAAACTTTTGTTGCGGCTGATGCCAAATAGTACGCACCCTGTGTGTAAACCTCGCTGTAAGCAATTACAAATTTGCCCGACTTTTTAAAATCAAGCAAAGCGTTTCTAATTTCTTCGATAGTTGCATAACCCGTCATCAGGTAGCTTACATCTAAATAAATACCTTTAATTTTGCTATCTTCTTTCGCTGCTTTAATGCTAGCTAAAATATCGTTAAGCCCTAATTTTTTATCTCCGTTAATTGGCCCAAAATTTAAATCATCTAACGGGCTCGAACTGCTTCGTTCCGTAATAGGTAAATTTAGGTTGATGTGCAGCAAAGTATTGTCTTTTACTTCGACATTATCTTTTGCCCCGCCAACTATAACTGCTATACTGGCTACAAGAATGAAAATAATTACAAGCGATGATATTAGAAAGCCAACCATCGATGCAAAAACAAATTTGAAGAATTGTTTCATTTTAATATTTTGATTTTAAAAATGCTATTTTGCAAATATAAATTTAAGATAGGCAATCAGTGCAATTGTTACAACATTTATGAACCAGGTGTTTTTGGCTTTAGGAGGAAATTTAGGCAACCGAGTTAAAAATATTGAAAAAGCCTTAGCTTTAATTGAACAAAGCGTTGGTTCGTTGACAAAAGTATCATCTATGTACGAAACAGCGCCATGGGGTAAAAGTGAACAAGCAAATTTTTTAAACATGGTGGTGCGGGTATCAACAAGTTTTTCGGCTATAGAGGTGTTAAACAAAATACAGAAAATTGAAACCGACTTGGGCAGAATACGTAAAGAGACATGGGGTGCAAGAACCATGGATTTAGATATTTTGTTTTTTAACGATGAGGTAATAGAATCTGAGCGGTTAATTATTCCTCACGCACTGATGCATGAACGCAAATTTGTACTGATCCCCATGGAAGAGATTGCCCCCGGGTTTGTGCACCCAATTTTTAACAAAACTATAAAGCAATTACTATTAATGTGCAAAGACAATTTGAACGTAAAATATGTTCAAAAGCAAGCTAAATAAAGATGGAAAATAACAAAAGCCTTTTAATTGACCTTTCGTATTTAAAAGAGGTGGCGAGTGATAACGTAGATTTTATGGTGGAAATGATTGATATTTTTTTAAATCAAACACCAGATTACGTGTGCGTTTTAAGTGATGCTGTGGCGCAGAAAGATTGGCCTAAAATTGCTGAAATGGCGCATAAAATTAAACCAACATTAGCCTTTATGGGTGCAAACGAAGCAAAAGAAAAAATGGCAAGTATAGAAGCAAGAGCCAGAGAGAAACAAGATTACGAAGGCATTTCCACTGATTTTAACAACCTTAAAAACGATTTTAATTTGCTTTTTTCTGGTCTGGAAGCTAAAAAGGATGAACTTTTAGCAAACGGCTAAGGGATTTAAGTTTTGTATTTGAAGTGAAGTTGTGATAATATGATGTACAAAATCAGGATTAAGGGAATTGCCGCAAATTTGAGGAAGGGAATCAATAAAACGGAAACTATTAAAAAAATAAACTTATACTGATTTGGTTGCCATTTTAAACTGTTAAGCTTCATTGAAAACAACCTAAGCTCGCTAACCAGCAGATAACAAACTACTGCAATTAGCGCCACCAAAAAATACGGGTTTGTGATAAATAAAAAATCGTCGGCCAGGTAGGGTAATGATATGATTAAAAAAGTGTTCATTGGTGTATTTAACCCAATAAAGTCTTCCGTTTGGCGAGTGTCGATATTAAATTTTGCAAGCCGTAAAGCAGAGAAAACGGTGACTAAAAAGCCAGCGTAAGAAATCCAACCTAAGCCAGAAAACAACAGTAGCTTGTAAATAATAATTCCGGGTAAAAAACCAAAACTTACCACATCTGCAAGTGAATCTAACTCTTTACCAATGTTGGATTTTACGTTGAGCAGCCTGGCCGCAAAGCCGTCAAAAAAATCAAATACACCAGATATCAGCACAAAAAAGGCAACTGTTTTAAGGTCGCCGTTAAATGCGTAAATGCTTCCAACACATCCAGATAACAGGTTTGCGCAGGTTAAGGCATTTGGAATATGTTTTTTTATCATTTTATTTTAGGAGCAAAGAACAAAGATGAAAGGAGTAAGGAAAAAACTGCCTTTAGTCGTTAATCTTTAACTTTTATTTAACGTGGAACAAAGATGAAAAGAACAAGGAGCAAAGATTACAAACTGTCTTTGTTCTTAGGTCTTTTCATTCTTAACCAAATACTTAATTCTTTATTAGGAACAAAGACGAAAAGAACAAGGAGCAAAGATTACAAACTGTCTTTGTTCTTAGGTCTTTTCATCCTTAATCAAATACTTAGCTATTCATCGAAACTAGAAACTCTTCGTTAGATTTTGTGCCTCTAATTTGGGTTAACAAAAACTCCATAGCTTCTTGTGGGTTCATGTCTGCTAAATGGTTTCTTAAAATCCACAGTCTTTGTAGGGTTTCTTTATCTAACAACAAGTCATCTCTTCTTGTGCTTGAAGCCGTTAAATCAATAGCAGGGAAAATACGTTTGTTAGATAATTTTCTGTCTAATTGTAATTCCATGTTACCAGTTCCTTTAAATTCTTCGAAGATTACTTCGTCCATTTTAGAACCCGTATCTGTTAACGCAGTGGCTAAAATTGTTAATGAACCACCATCTTCAATATTACGGGCTGCACCAAAGAAACGTTTTGGTTTGTGCAATGCGTTGGCATCCACACCGCCAGAAAGTATTTTGCCCGATGCTGGCGCAACCGTGTTATAAGCTCTTGCTAAACGGGTAATCGAGTCTAAAAGAATCACCACGTCATGCCCACATTCTACCATACGTTTTGCTTTCTCTAAAACGATATTGGCAATTTTTACGTGGCGTTCTGCCGGCTCATCAAAAGTAGATGAAACAACCTCTGCTCTTACACTTCTGGCCATATCTGTAACCTCTTCCGGACGTTCATCAATCAATAAAATAATTAAATAAACCTCTGGATGGTTGGCAGCAATTGCGTTTGCAACTTCTTTTAACAAGTTAGTTTTACCCGTTTTTGGCTGGGCAACAATTAAGCCACGCTGGCCTTTTCCAATTGGCGTAAATAAATCCATGATCCGCGTAGAGTGGTCACTCGGTTTCATAAATAAATTTAACCTTTCTGTAGGGAAAAGCGGAGTGAGGTAATCAAAGGGTACACGGTCTCTCACTTCTAGCGGAACTCTGCCGTTGATGGATTCAACCCGTACCAAAGGGAAATATTTTTCGCCTTCTTTTGGTGGCCTGATGCTTCCTCTAACCGTATCGCCAGTTTTTAAACCGAACAGTTTTATTTGTGATTGCGATACGTAAATATCATCTGGCGAAGTTAGGTAGTTGTAATCAGATGAGCGTAAGAAACCGTAACCATCAGGCATAATTTCTAAAACACCTTCGTTGATTATTACGTTATCAAAATCAAAAGCACTATCTTGATTTCTTTGCTTTCCGTTTTTATCAGGTCTAATTTGTTTAGGCTCAGACTTGCCTTCTACCACATCTGTCGCTGAGTTTTCTTCTTGTTGCTGTGGCGCTTCTTTCACCTTTTTTGTAACGGGCTTTGCACTATCAGGCTCATGATTGTCGAATAACGAAACATCAGCCTTGGGCGTTGGACTTAATTTTTCTTCGGCCACCACGGTTTTAATGGTTCTGGCCCGTTTTTTTGGCTTTTCGGCAACGCTTAAATCTTCGGCCACTGCACCCGAGTTTCTTGCTGCTTCTATTAAATCCTGTTGTTCTTTAATTTTAGCTATTAAATCAGCTTTGCGTAATGCATCGGTATTTTCTACACCGAAACTTTTTGCCATTTCACGAAGCTCAGAAACAAGCTTGTCGTTCAATTCGTTTGTATTAAACATTAATATGAATTATTATCAAGGGATTAAATTTGATTTATCCTAGAAATTAGGCGAGACATTTAAACTTCTTATGATTTTTATCTGTATTACTTAATCCGTAGACAAAGGATAAATTGAGATTCTGCTGCAATAATATATATTAATTTGCAATTACAGAAACTTTATCTATTTTTTTTTCAAGTTCCTTATAAAAATTGTCAATTTAGCAGCAAATCTTATACAATGACCCGTCAGCAACTGATTGAACAGATAAAAATTAAACAGTCTTTTTTAACTATTGGGCTAGATAGCGATATTAATAAAATACCGAAACATCTTTTAAATGAGGAAGATCCGGTGTTTGAATTCAATAAAAAAATTGTTGATGCTACCAAAGACTTGTGTGTTTCGTATAAAATAAATACCGCTTTTTATGAGTGCAGAGGCTTGGCCGGTTGGCAATCTTTAATTAAAACTGTGGATTATTTACCAAAGAGTATTTTTACAATTGCCGATGCAAAGCGTGGCGATATCGGAAACACCTCGGCCATGTACGCAGATGCGTTTTTTAACCACGAAAGTTCTGGAATGAGCTTTGACTCGGTAACGGTTGCGCCTTATATGGGAAAAGATTCTGTTTCACCATTTTTAAACTACCAGGGTAAATGGGTGATTTTATTGGCCTTAACATCAAATGAAGGCGCTAAAGATTTTCAATTTAGTAAAGATGAGGAAGGTTTTTTGTTTGAAAAAGTGCTAAAAAAGTCGCAAGAATGGTCAAGCGAAGAGAATATGATGTATGTGGTTGGCGCCACTAGGGGAGAAGCTTTTTTAGAGATCAGAAAAACTGCACCTAACCATTTTTTGTTGGTGCCGGGAGTTGGTGCACAAGGAGGTTCTTTGGCAGATGTTTGTAAGTATGGGATGAACAAGGACTGTGGACTTTTGGTAAATTCTTCAAGAGCGATAATTTATGCATCATCTGAGGAAGATTTTGCTGAGGCTGCTAGGGCAGAGGCTTTAAAAGTTCAACAGCAAATGGCCGAGGAGTTGAAAGCGATTGGGTTTTAGGATTTGAATACGTCATTTGGAACTGCTTTTCAGCGGAGAGAAATCTGTAAGCGGTGATGAACGGCTTAGGGAGGTTCGTTTTCCAACCCGTCATCTCGACGTTAGGAGAGATCTGTTTGTCTCTTGGCAAACCCGGGTTCACCAGAGAAACCAAAGCTCTAGTTCTCTTCTTTATGGCGAGAGCCTTGCGCTCTTTTTTGGCCTTTGCCCGCTGGAACCCTTTCTTTCCTTTACTTTTTTCCGCAAAAAGTAACAAAAACTCTCGGCTGCGCCCTTTGCTACAAAGGTTCTGCTTTTACTCTGGTTCTTTGTTGCCGCAGAGGCCAAGGCCGAATTTTTCGCGGTACTTTGGTTCTTGCTTTTGCTGCCGCCGTCATCTCGACGATAGGAGAGATCTGTTTGTTCTTTTGAAATACCTCTGTTCACCGGAGAAACTCACAGATTCCTCCTCGTTGCCCTCGTTCGGAATGACGGATTAGGGGAGGTTCGCTTCCAACCCGTCATCTCGACGGTAGGGGAGATCTGTTTGTTCTTTTGCAATACCGTAGTTCACCGGAGAAACTCACAGATTCCTCCTCGTTGCCCTCGTTCGGAATGACGGTTAGGGGAGGTTTGTCTTCCAATCCGTCATCTCGAGGGTAGGAGAGATCTGTTTGTTCTTTTGCAATACCTCAGTTCACCAGAGAAACCAACAGATTCCTCCTCGTACCTCGTTCGGAATGACGGTTAAGGGAGGAACCAAAGCTTTAGTTATCTTTTCTTCTTTGTGGCGAGAGCCTTGCGCTCTTTTTTGGCCTTTGCCCGCTGGAACCCTTTCTTTCCTTTACTTTTTTCCGCAAAAAGTAACAAAAACTCTCGGCTGCGCCCTTTGCTACAAAGGTTCTGCTGTTACTCTGTTTTTTCGTTGCCGCAAAGGCCAAGGCCGAATTTATCGGTGTACTTTGGTTCTTGCTTTTGCTGCCGCCGTCATCTCGACGATAGGAGAGATCTGTTTGTTCTTTTGCAATACCTCAGTTCACCAAAGAAACCAACAGATTCCTCCTCGTACCTCGTTCGGAATGACGGTTAGGGGAGGTTTGTCTTCCAATCCGTCATCTCGACGATAGGAGAGATCTGTTTGTTCTTTTGCAATACCTCAGTTCACCGGAGAAACCAACAGATTCCTCCTCGTACCTCGTTCGGAATGACGGTTAAGGGAGGAACCAAAGCTTTAGTTATCTTTTCTTCTTTGTGGCGAGAGCCTTGCGCTCTTTTTTGGCCTTTGCCCGCTGG
>DASVGY010000187.1:0-6376 GCA_036379295.1 Pelobium sp. | reverse complement strand
TGGTTGGTTTTGATGGGCTAACATCTAGAGATCGCATCAGCCATACTACAAAGCATTAACTTAAAAGGGTTTATCCACGTTGATTTTTAAAACCTGCGTACTTAAACAACCGTAACTTTGATGCCCTGGTCTTCCAGTGACTTAACCATTTGATCAGAAATTTTGCTATCTGTAATAATTTGCTCCACCTGATCTAACGCACATATTTTTGCTAAACCCTTTTTTCCCATTTTACTGCTATCTGCCAGCACCACTGTAAACTGAGCGGCCTTCATCATTTTTTGGTTAAGTTTTGCTTCCATTAGGTTTGTGGTGGTTATCCCCTGCTCCAGGTCAACGCCATCGGCTCCCAAAAACAAAATTCCACAAGATATGTCTTCAAGTATTTTCTCTGCGTATATCCCGATAGCAGATTTGGAGGTAGATCTTATTTGCCCGCCCAATTGTAGTACATCTATCATTGGGTTATCAGAAAGTTTAAGGGCTATATCTAAAGAAGCAGTAATTACTGTTAATTTGCTGTCCCGCTTAATCGCTTTTGCTAAGGCATAAGCGGTGGTTCCTGATCCAATAATTATCGCATCACTTTGGCCAGCTAAATGAGCAGCATAGTTTCCTATTCTTTCTTTTTCTGCAACGTTAATTTGTTCTTTAATTAAAACAGACTTATCCGTGGTGTAAGGATTGGTTTTGGTTGCACCGCCGTGGGTTCTAAAAAGTAACTTTTTATCTTCTAAAAGTTTCAAATCCTTTCGTATTGTTACTTCCGAAATATCAAATAACTTACTTAGCTCGAGCACTGTTATTTTTCCGTTTTGCTCTAAATGGTCGATGATATATTTGTGGCGGTCTGTTGCTGATTTCATCCGGATGCTGATTAATTAACTAATATAAGCTATTTACCGAAGCTTCAAAAAAACCTACTGGTTTCGATTTATTTTTTTTAATTTTATTTTGTTTCGTTTAATTATTATTTATACATTTGGTATAATATTTCAAAACCTTATGAAATATAAACTAACCAAATTATCCAATTATGGAATCATTAGACAGAAATAAATTAGTTAGCAATCTCAAAAACTCCGATCAAATTTGGGATGTTGTAATTATTGGCGGCGGAGCCAGCGGTTTGGGCGTAGCTTTAGATGCAGTTTCGAGGGGTTTCAAAACATTATTATTGGAACAAAACGATTTTGCAAAAGGTACCTCCAGTAGAAGCACTAAACTGGTGCATGGCGGCGTAAGGTATTTGGCGCAAGGAAATATCGATTTGGTTAAAGAGGCATTGTACGAACGCGGTTTACTTTTAAAAAACGCGGCGCATTTAGTCAAAAACGAAACCTTTATCATCCCTAATTATAATTGGTGGGGCGGTATCTACTATAAAATCGGCTTGTCATTATATGATTTTTTGGCAGGTAGTAAGAGTTTCGGAAAAGCCAAGTATCTGACTAAGGCGAAGCTACTTGAAAAAATGCCCGAGTTAAACAAACGAAATTTAAGAAGTGGGGTCTCTTATCAGGATGGCCAGTTTGATGATGCCAGATTAGCGATAAACCTAGCGCAAACATGTATTGAAAAGGGCGCCACTTTATTAAACTACTTTAAAGTTTGCAAACTTTTAAAAGAGCAGGAACAAATTTCGGGATTAGAAGTAGTGGATCAGGAAACAGGCCTTAGCTATAATGTTAGGGGAAAGGTTGTAGTAAATGCTACTGGCGTATTTGTAGATGAAATTTTGAAGATGGACACGCCCACCGGCAGACCTATCGTAAGGCCTAGCCAAGGAGTTCATTTAGTTTTAGACCGTTCTTTTTGTTCATCTGAAGACGCCTTAATGATTCCGAAAACCGACGATGGCAGAGTGCTATTTGCCGTACCGTGGCATAATAAACTCATTTTGGGAACCACCGATACCCCTTTAGAAGAACATTCACTTGAGCCGCGGGCTTTGGACCAAGAAATAGAATTTATACTTAAAACAGCCAGTAAATACCTGCAAAAGCAACCTACTAGGGCAGATGTGCTGAGTGTGTTTGCTGGCTTAAGGCCGCTTGCCGCAAGCAACGGCGACAGCAGCAAAACCAAAGAAATATCCAGAAGTCATAAAATTATTGTGTCGCCATCTGGTTTACTAACCTTAACGGGCGGTAAGTGGACAACTTTTAGAAAAATGGGCGAAGATACGCTTGACAAAGCGATAAAGCTGGGCAAATTGCCAGCTTTCCCTTCTAAAAGTAAAGATATCAGTATCCACGGCAACCAACAAGCCGAAAACAGAGAAAGTCATCTTTACGTTTATGGTGCTGATAAAGAAGAACTTTTAGCATTTATAAAAAGCAAACCCGAGTGGGCCAATCCGATAACAGCGAACAGCGAATACCTTGTAGGAGAAATTGCGTGGGCTGTAAAAGCAGAAATGGCCAGAACCGTTGAAGATTTTTTAGCTCGCCGTACACGCGTTTTGTTTCTAGATGCAAAGTTAGCCATAGAAATGGCACCCAAAGTAGCCGAAGTGATGGCAGCAGAATTAAACAGACCATTAAGCTGGCAAGAAGATCAGGTCAATTCGTTTACCAAATTAGCAAAAGGGTACCTGATATAGTTCATTAACTAATAACCAATTACTTAAATATAAATCGAAAGCAAATGAAAGAGTACATTTTAGCACTAGACCAGGGGACAACCAGTTCTCGAGCAATCGTATTTGATAAGAAAGGCGAAATCGTTTCTGTAGCACAGAAAGAGTTTAACCAGATTTTTCCGAAACCAGGTTGGGTAGAGCATGACCCTGAGGAAATTTGGTCGTCACAAGCAAGTGTTGCGGCAGAAGCTACGGTTAAAGTTGGTTTAAATGGTTTGGATATCAAAGCTATAGGCATCACCAACCAAAGAGAAACCACCATTGTATGGGATAGGGAAACAGGCAAACCTTTGTATAATGCAATTGTATGGCAAGACAGAAGAACATCAGCATTTTGCGAACAGCTAAAAAAACAGGGCCACGGGCCGTTTATTCAGGAAAAAACAGGATTAGTGATTGATGCCTATTTTTCGGCATCCAAGATCAGGTGGATTTTAGAAAATGTAGAAGGTGCAAAAGAGAAAGCAGAAGCGGGGAAATTGGCTTTTGGAACCGTTGACTGTTGGTTGATTTGGAAGTTTACGCGTGGAAAGGTGCATGCAACAGACATCACCAATGCATGCAGAACTATGCTATTTAACATTAAAGAAGAAAAATGGGATGACGAGTTACTCGAGTTTTTTGATATTCCTAAAAGTATGCTTCCGGAAGTTAAAGAATCAAGCGCTTTGTTTGGAGAAACAGCAACAACCATATTTGCCCATAAAATTCCGATAACAGGCGTGGCCGGTGACCAACACGCTGCATTATTTGGCCAAATGTGCATTGATAAAGCCATGGTAAAAAACACCTACGGAACTGGCTGCTTTATGTTGATGAACATTGGTGATAAATTTATTTCCTCCAAAAACAACCTTTTGACAACCATTGCTTGGAAGATTAATGGTAAAACCCAATACGCCTTTGAAGGCAGCATTTTTATTGGAGGCGCAGTGGTGCAATGGCTGCGAGATGGGTTACAAATTATCAAATCTTCTGAAGCGGTTGAAGAATTAGCGCTAAGTGTAAAAGATAACGGCGGTGTATATTTTGTACCAGCCTTCGCCGGATTGGGGGCTCCATACTGGAATCAAGATGCACAAGGTACAATCGTTGGACTTTCACGCGGAAGTACAAATGGGCATATAGCCAGAGCGGCCTTGCAGGCAATTGCTTTCCAAAGTATGGATGTTTTAAGCGCCATGGAAGCAGATGCCAACATGAAAATAAAAGAATTAAGGGTAGATGGCGGGGCTTCGGCAAATAATCTACTGATGCAATTTCAATCAAACCTGTTAGATTGTAACGTTATACGCCCTACAATTACAGAAACCACCGCTTTAGGCGTAGCTTACCTTGCCGGTTTGGCCGTTGGCTTATGGGCAGATATAGATGAAATAAAGAGTAAGTGGCAAGTTGATAAAATGTTTTCTCCAAAAGCAGACACGTTAAAAATGACTGTAGAAAAGGAAAATTGGAAGAAAGCGATAGCCAGCACCCAATCGTGGACAGTTAAGCAATCGAAAAATTAACCCTTTAAAACATTTAATCATGAATCCATTTATTGCAGAATTGATAGGCACTGCGCTTTTAATCCTCTTAGGAAATGGCGTTGTAGCTAACGTATTATTGAATAACACCAAGGGAAATAATGGCGGTTGGATTTCGATAACCACCGCATGGGCTTTGGCTGTTTTTGTTGGTGTTGCCGTGGCAGCACCATATAGCGGGGCACACCTGAACCCAGCCGTTACGATTGCATTGGCTATAGCCGGAAAATTTGCCTGGTCTGGTGTACTTTCGTACATCACTGCGCAAATTATTGGTGCTTTTTTGGGGTCTTTTTTGGTTTGGCTATTTTACAAAGACCATTACAAGATTACCGATGACAAAAACTTAATATTGGCAACCTTTTGTACCGCACCTGCCATTAGGAATGTTAAATCAAACCTTGTTTCAGAAATTATTGGAACCTTTGTCTTGATATTTAGCATATTTTATTTTACCAACCCAGAACTTACGACCACTAAATCACCAATTGGATTGGGAGCTTTAGGCGCTTTTCCGGTGGCTTTGCTGGTTTGGGTAATTGGTCTTTCGCTCGGCGGGACCACAGGTTATGCTATAAATCCTGCCAGGGACTTTGGTCCGAGGCTAGCCCACGCTTTATTGCCCATCAAAAACAAAGGAAAAAACGATTGGGCTTACAGCTGGATTCCAATTATAGGCCCCCTTATTGGTGCCTCCATTGCCGCGTTTATTTACCTACAACTAGGCACTTCATTATAAACTAAAACTTTTTTAAACATGAAAACAAAAGTATTTTACGCTTTGGTGGGCTTGCTATGTCTGTTTTTTACGGAAAAAGCAAGCGCTTTCCAGAGTAACGAGACCGACACATTGGAAAAAAATGATTCCTACAAACCGGTCAATTTAAATCTTACAATTAAAAATATGCACTTATGGAGGGGCTACAGGGTTACCAGTGGCGCAATGAGTGCGGTTGATTTAAATTACCAATCCAAAAACCAACATTTTAAAGCTGGAATTTGGGGCGGAGCCGGATTTGATGGCGAGTACAGAGAATTTGATTATTATGTTGGATTTAAATATGACCGATGGGCTTTAGATGTTTGGGATATTAACAACTTTTCTGACTATCCTAATGCAAAAATCTTTGACTACTCCAGAGCCAACACCTCTCATTTTATTGATGTTACTTTAAGTTATCAGTTAAGCAAAATAAGACCGGTAAACCTCAGTTGGAGCACAATTGTAACAGGAAGAGATAATTATATTAACGATAATAATGAGTTAAAAAGTGCTTTTTCGAACTTTGTTAATCTGGAATATTCGCTAATCTATAAAGGCGACGATAAACTATCGGTTTTTGCTGGTTATGCTTTCTCCTTTTTAAACAAAGCAAATTTTTACGGAAGCAAACCAAATTTTGTATCAATAGGCTTAAATTATACAAAGAATTTGAAAGTATTTAACCATGTTGTTCCAGTGGGTGCAAAAGCTATGTGGAACCCCGAACAAGGTTACGGTGGTTTACAATTTAGCATTCAGCCTTTTTAAATTCTGTTTGTTTTAAAGTGTGTAGGTATCGTTTAAATTTGATTGACAAATTAAACCTCCACCACACTTTCTTTCGTCACCGCAAAAACCTGCTCCTCTTTTTTTGGTTTGATGTTGTACAATCCAGTAAAAACACTAAAAGCGGGCATTACCGCATAATCCTTCCCAAAATAAAAGCAGGGAAATTTTAACCGTTGCTTTGCCTTACCCACAACCGTTACCCCGGGATGAATATGCCCGCTGATGGGATATAATTCTTCTTCGGTACATTTTGGTGCGTCGTGGATAAAACAGAAAGGACCTACACAAAAACTCAGTTCGTGAATTTCAATATCCATGGAAGTATAATCTGCTTCGGCTAAACGGTCGTGATTGCCTTTGACCAATAAAAAATTTGTTTGCTTATAGTTTTTCCGCCACTGATAGAATTCATCTATATCGGCGTTTAGTCCGTGATGAAACATATCTCCATTGATGAGCAAAGTGGTGGGTTTGTATTTCTGTAAAATTTCATCCAGTCTGATTAAATCCTGTTTTGCCACACTCGCCGGAACCGGAACGCCCGCCTGCCTAAAATGCGCTGATTTTCCTAAATGTAAGTCAGATATGGCTAAAAGCTGGTGTTTAGGGAAGTAAATTGCTCTTTCCTTATCTAAAATTAGCTCTTCGCCG
>DASVGY010000186.1:0-13301 GCA_036379295.1 Pelobium sp. | reverse complement strand
TTTGGTTAAAATCACCTTACGCTTCAAGCTTAATTTTGGGGTCATCTCTCCCCCATCAATTGTAAATTCAGATGGTAAAAGCGCAAATTTTTTAATTTTTTCCCAATGGCCAAAGTGTTCATTCAATTTTTCAATCTCAATCCAAATCTTGTCAAAAACCTTCTCATTTTTTATAAGCGCTGCCGGTGTAGTTTCCGTAAGTCCGTTTTTGGAAGCCCATTCAAGCAGTTTCTCATAGTTTGGCACAACCAGCGCCGAAGGAAACTTTTTGTTTTCGCCAACAACCATCACTTGTTCTATGTAAACCGATTCTTTCAGTTTATTTTCCAAAACCTGCGGAGAAACATACTTACCTCCGGCTGTTTTAAAAACTTCTTTCTTACGATCTGTGATTGCTAAAAAACCATCTTTAAGTTCGCCAATATCGCCGGTGTGGAACCAACCGTTGGTTATCGCCTCTTCGGTGGCGTCTGGTCTTTTATAATAACCTTTCATTAAGTTAGGTCCTTTGGTTAAAATTTCGCCATCATCGGCTATTTTCACCTCCACGTTTCCCAAAACTTTACCCACCGTACCAAATTTTGTTTGTCCCGGAAAAGGTCCATTTACGGATATCACCGGTGAGGTTTCCGTTAAACCATAACCTTCCAAAACCTTAATTCCAGCTCCCCAAAATACACGGGCCAAACGCTCTTGCAAAGCCGCACCTCCAGAAACAATAGCTATAATTTCTCCGCCCAAGGCTGCCTGCCATTTGCTAAAAATTAGCTTTCTGGCAATTTTTAGTTGTAATTCATAAAAAAAACCATTTTTGCCATCCAACTCGTATTTGTGCCCCAACGCCAAAGCCCAAAAGAAAAGCGACTTTTTAATTCCGGTTAAAGCTTGTCCTTTAGCTACAATTTTATCGTAAACTTTTTCTAGCAATCTCGGAACGGTGGTAAAACAGTGCGGTTTAACTTCTGCCAGATTATCAACAATTGTTTCCATACTTTCGGCGTAATACACAGAAATACCAAGATAGAAATACATATAACAAACCATTCGCTCAAAAATATGCGAAAGCGGCAAAAAGCTTAAAGCTCGTTTTATTTCTTTCGGATACATTGGTGCCGAGTAAATTACATTACTTATTAAGTTTTCATGGCTTAGCATCACTCCTTTTGGTGTACCGGTTGTGCCAGAGGTATAAATTAGCGTAAGTATGTCATCTGCCTTTATTGCATTCTTGTAAGGCAATAAATCTATCGAGGCATTTTGCTTTCCCAGTTCCTGCACCGCAGACCAGTGCGCTATACCATCAATTTTATCGAAAGTGTAAATAGAAAGATCTAGGTTGTGCTCTTTTTTAACTTTTTCAATTTTTTTGTGAAGCAGTTCATCAGAAACAAAAATTATTTTTACCGCGGCATCATTAACTATAAAATTGATATCATTTTCTGCTAGCGTTGGGTACATAGGCACTTGCGCCGCTCCTATTTGCATTATCCCGAAATCACAAAAATTCCATTCGGGTCGGTTAGGCGACATTATAGCTACCTTGTCGTCTTTTTTAATGCCGAGTTTTATTAAGCCTCTGCTTACGTCATCGGCGCAAGCAATAAACTGGTCGATAGTAAATTTTTTCCAACTACCATTAACTTTTGAAGCTAAAATATCTTGACTGTTATATTTCTCCTTGTTGAATTTCAACAAATCGAAAACTCTGTTTATTGTTTCCATCTGATTAAGAATTAATGGTTAATTGGCTTAAAGGGTAAAATAGCCCTTACTCAAAAATAAAAAATTAAAGCACAAAAGCTAACGATAAGCAAACTTAAAATCGAAACTCTCAAAATTATTACGATAAAGCAGCAGTTAAGCCAAATTTATTTTTGCTAAAGAAAAATGAAATTATTTGGATTCGCATCTGTATTTGCTTTGATTAAACATTCACAAAATTGATATTTGCAGCATGAAAGAAAAATTGAAAATATTTGGGCTTGCAATTGTTTTGAGCACAGTTTTTAGCTTTGACTTATTTGCGCAGGCAAACTACAACACAGCAGTTGGCTTAAGATTAGGCGGCTACGAAAACGGTATCAATTTAAAACATTTTATAGCTTCTGATACAGCTTTGGAAGGTATTTTAGGATTTAGGCCGGGAGTGTTTGTATTAACCGGGCTCTATCAAAAACATGCAATCGCTTTTGCGGAACCCTCTTTAAACTGGTTTTACGGTGCAGGTGCGCACATTGGCGGCATTAGCGGAAACCGGGTTTACAAATCATACGGAAACAATAGGTATTATGGCGATAGCGGAATTTTGATAGGTGCAGACGGTGTTTTAGGATTAGAATGGCAGGTGCCAGAGCTTCCGATTTCTACTGCTTTGGATTTACATCCACGCCTTGAGCTGGCAAGAGGGCCTTTCTTAGATTTAGAGGCAGCGCTTAGTATTAGGTACACTTTTTAAAATATCCCGTTTACGATGAACCGGTTCACCGTAAACGGGTATATAACTATAAACTTAACCACTTTTCTAAAACAGCTTTCTGTTTTTCGTTAGTGTTATCTAATTGTTTTATCTGAAACTTTTTGGCTGCTGAAGCTCTCAACTTTACCTTAAAAGACTTTAAAATGCCATCACGGTTAACTAAAAAAACCAAATCGTCACCCACTTTTTTATCGTTAACATAGGCTAGCGGACTTTCAACTTGCTCCCCATTTATTTCTATAATTTTGTCGTTAACATTTAATCCACAATCCCAAGCCGCTGTATTTCTGGAAACAGAGGCTATTTCATTAGTTCCTTTATTAAGCGTTATCCCTAAGTAAGGCTTATCTGGCGCCGCTGGTTTCTCTGTCAAACTAAAGCCAGCGTAGCGTAAGTACTTATCAAAATCTAATTTTTTAGTTCCATTAATATAATCTGCATAAAATTGGTTCAGGTTGCTTTTTGTAAATTTTTCTAATACCATTTTAAATTCTGCATCGGTGTAGCCTGTGCCTTTTTTCTTATAAAATTCGTTATAGGCATAGCGCATTGCATCATCTAAAGAAAACTTTGCATCAGAGGCATTGATAATTTCTAAATCTAGCAAACAAGCAATTAACGAGCCCTTTACATAATAAGATACCGTGGTATTGCTGGTGTTTTCATTTGGTCGGTAAGATTTTATCCAGGCATCAAAACTTGCTTGGCTAAGCGTTTGCGTGTTATTGCCAGAACGGTTTTCAACCGCATTGATATCGTCCTCAATAATCCCTAACCACTCGTCGGCGGTGTAGGCGCCAATGCGTTCTACCATAATGTTATCATAGTAGGCCGTAAAACCTTCGGCAACCCACAAGTTGGTGGTGTAATTTTCGTTATCGTAATCAAAGGGACCCAATGCAACAGGCCTTAAGCGCTTCACGTTCCATAAATGGAAATACTCATGCGCAACCAAGCTCAAAAAGTTTTTGTAAGTTTTTTCATCTGTATAACCCTCTCTTGACGCTCCTAAAACAGTTGAGTTCAAATGCTCTAGGCCGCCGCCGCCAGATTGTTGGTTGTGCACAATAAACAAGTAGTTGCTATTAGGATTTTCACCAAAAACAGCAGTTTCACGCTCAACAATTTTGGCCATATCTTTTTTCAGGCGTTCTTTATCATAATTTCCGCCCCCCACCATCGCTACAGTGTGCTGCACTCCAGCTGCGTTAAACTCAAAAACATCCTGATTGCCAACTTCGATGGGCGAATCAAAAAGCCAATCGAAGTTTTTTGCATGGTACGTAAACTTTTCTCCGGGTACTTCTGCTAATGCAGTAGAAACTTTTTTCCAATTAACATGGGGAATCACCTTTACGGTGGATGGCTGGTTTATACCATTTTCTGGATACATAAAAATACCCGTTGGCGATAAAAACGCGTGTGAAGCGTCAACAAAACTGGTGCGTACAGAAACTTCAAAACAATAAACCCGATACTTAACTGTAATAGATTTTTTACCTTTTGTTTCAATTTTCCATGCGTTCTTACGCACTTTTTCAAAAGAAATTTCTTGGTTGTTTGCTGTGGCTGTAAATCCTTCTACGTTTTTTGCAAATTCTCTAATCAAATAAGAGCCCGGTGCCCAAACAGGCATTTTTAAAACAATTTGATTGCTTTTAATGTTATCGATGTTCATTTCAACATCTGCGTAATGTGCCTGGGGCTCTGAAAATGAAACCTCAAAGCTAATATCTGTACGATGTTGCTGTGCTTTTGTGTTGATACTCATAAATAAAATTGCAAGAGCAGGTAAAATTGTGGATACTGATTTAAGCATAAGTTATAAAAGTCTAAGAAAACTAAAACTAAAAATATGATTTCCCTTAATAATCACAAAAATGTAATATAGTTGATACTACCAACTAAACGTTCAACAAATAATTATTTTTGAGAATGCTATCTAAAGAACAGGCTACCCATCCAATAGTTCATCACCTTGTGCTCATAACAAAAAAGTATTTAAGCACCTTTGCCGATTTAACCATCGATATCCCTTTGGATAGGTATCATTATGCACTTTTATACATATACCAAAATAACGAAAAACTAACACAACAAGATTTAGCCGATTATTTTAAAGTTGATAAATCATTTATGGTAAATATGATTGATTACTTAGTTAAGAAAGGCTTTGTTTACCGTAAAACCGATTTAGACGACCGCCGAAAGCACCTGATTAAACTCACCAAAAAAGCACATCAGTTTCTTCCCGAGATAAACGATGCGCTTGTAAAAACCAACAAAAAAGCATTAGAGTTGGTAACTAATGAGCAGTTAGAAGTATTTTGGAAAGTAATTCAACAAATTGAAGTCAACTTAAATATCGAAAGTCAACACAACATTAGCATAGATTTTATTAAAACAAAAATATAAATTATGAAAATTAAATATGTGGTTTACGCCCTTATCGCATTGCTTTTAGGCTATCTTATCTATAACAGGCTAAGCAAAAACAAAGCTGCGGATACAAAAAAAGAAGTTTCAACAGCGGGCAGTAAAATTACCGTAAACGCCATCATCGTTAAGGACGAAAATTTTTCTGACGACATTAATGTATCCGGAAGTATTGAAGCCAACGAACAAATTGAAATCCATAGCGAGGTATCGGGCTTAATCAAAAGCATCAATTTTAAAGAAGGTACACGCGTTAGCAAAGGGAGTTTGCTGTTAAAAATTGATGATAGTGAGCTGCAGGCACAATATGCACAGGCACTTACCAAACAACGATTGGCAAAGGAGACGGCGGATAGAGCCTCTAAACTGTTTAAATCGGAAGCGATTAGCCAAGAAGAGTTTGATAACGCTGTCGCAGAGCTAAAATCGTTACAAGCCCAAACACAACTAATTAGGGCACAGTTAGCTAAAACCGAAATAAGAGCGCCGTTTTCTGGCCGCATTGGTTTGCGAAATGTTTCAAACGGCGCTTACGTAACGCCTGCGCAAACAATAGCCAACTTGGTAAGTGTAAACCCGGTCAAAATTTCGTTTTCTGTACCAGAAAAGTATAGCCAAATGGTTAACGACGGATCAAAAATAAATTTTACAGTTGCGGGTAGTTCAAAACAATTTGAAGCTAGCGTTTACGCCAAAGAACCTGCGGTTGATGTAAATACCAGAACGCTGGTTATTAAGGCTTTGGCAGATAATAACGAAAATTATTTAATCCCTGGTACGTTTGCAAACGTAAGCATTACCTTAAAATCCATCAAAAATGCAATACTTATACCCTCAGTTGCGGTTACGCCGATACTCAATGGCAAGCAAGTTTTTGTAGTTAAAAATGGCAAGGCAGAGCCGGTAAAAGTTGAGTCAAATATTAGAACAGCAGATAAGCTACTTATTGATAAAGGATTAAATGTTGGCGATACGGTAATTACCAGCGGAATAATGGCTTTAAACCCCGGAACCGCAGTTGAAGTTAAGATAAATAACAATAACAAAAATTAGCATGAGCATATCCACCACCAGCATAAAAAGACCTGTTTTAGCAATAGTTATAAATTTACTACTATTGATTTTTGGTGTTATTGGCTTTCTGTTTTTAGGTGTCAGAGAATATCCGTCCATAGATCCACCGGTTGTTTCTGTACGCACAAGCTATCCTGGAGCAAACTCAGATATTGTTGAATCTCAAATTACAGAACCTTTAGAAAAATACATTAACCAAATTGATGGGATCAAAAACATCTCTTCTTCTAGCAACCAAGGCTCAAGTTCTATCACCATAGAGTTTAACTTAGATAAAAACCTAGAAGAAGCTGCAAACGATGTTCGCGATAAGGTATCGCAAGCTTCACGCAGTTTGCCTAAAGATATTGACGGCCTGCCGGTTGTTTCTAAGGCAGATGCAAACTCTGATGCGATTATTTCGATGACGATTCAAAGTAGTAAACGCAATATTATGGAACTGAGTGATTATGCGGAAAACGTAATTGCGCAGCGTTTACAAACCATACCGGGTGTATCATCCGTTCAAATTTGGGGACAAAAAAAGTTTTCGATGCGCTTATGGCTGGACCCCGATAAACTTGCTTCTTATGCGCTCACGCCGCTTGATGTACGAAATGCCCTCGATAAACAAAACGTAGAGCTTCCATCGGGCAAAATTACAGGTGAAAACACCGAGTTGACCGTTAAAACGGTAGGTAACCTGTCTAATGAATCGCAATTTAATAACCTCATTATAAAAAACGACGGTTTAAACATCATCAGGCTAAAAGACGTTGGCCACGCCGAATTAGGTCCGGAAAATGAGGAAACCATTTTACGTTCGGGCACTACACCCATGGTAGCAACCGCCATTGTGCCGCAGCCCGGGGCAAATTACATAGACATTGCCGACCAGTTTTATAAGCGATACGAGGAATTAAAAAAAGAGCTGCCAGATGATTTTACCTTAAACATTGCTTTAGATAATACCGTTTTTATCAAGCGTTCTGTACTTGAAGTAGCAGAAACGTTAGGTATTGCTATTGTTCTGGTAATCTTAATTATATATCTTTTTTTTAGAGATTGGAGCATTGCTTTTCGGCCGCTTATTGATATACCAGTTTCATTAGTGGCAACTTTCTTTATCATGTATTTATTTGGTTTTTCCATTAATGTATTAACCTTGCTTGCCGTGGTACTTGCCACCGGCTTAGTGGTTGATGATGGTATTGTGGTTACAGAAAATATTTACAAAAAAGTGGAAGAAGGAATGTCGCCTTTTGAAGCTGCGATTAAAGGCGCAAACGAGATATTTTTTGCGGTAATTTCTATATCCATTACGTTGGCAGCGGTTTTTTTACCTGTTGTTTTTTTAGAAGGATTTGTTGGTCGCTTATTTCGGGAGTTTGGGATTGTAATTGGCGCCGCGGTGCTTATTTCGGCATTTGTATCTTTAACGCTTACGCCGATGCTAAATGCCTACCTTATTAAAGGTACCACAAAATCTAAGTTCTACGTAAAAACCGAGCCATTTTTCGAAAAAATGAACAATAGCTACCAAACCAGACTTGAAAAATTTTTAAGCAAGCGGTGGTTAGCTTTCCCGATTGTAGTAGTTTGTATTGGCTTAATTTTTCTTTTTTGGAAGGTGCTTCCCAAAGAAACTGCACCACTTGATGATAGAAATGCACTTTCTTTATCAATAACAGCACCGGAAGGTTCGTCTTTTGAATACACAGACGACTTTATGCTTCAGGTAAATAAACTTATCCAGGATTCTATCCCCGAAAAAGCGGCTGACTTATCAGTTACTGCCCCCGGCTTTTCGGGTTCGGGAGCGGCCAATACCGGTTTTTTTAGAATCCGATTAAAAGATCCAGAACGACGGGAAAGGTCGCAAAACGAGATAGCTGTTAAGTTAACCAAAGATTTAAAGAAGTTAAACGGAGCAAAGGCTTTTGTAATACAACAGCCAACCATTGCTGTGGGACGCTCAAGAGGATTGCCGATACAGTTTGTAATACAAGCGCCAAACTTTGAAAAGCTCAGAGAAAAACTCCCACTATTTATGGACGAGGTAGGTAAAAATCCAATTTTTACCAACACAGATGTTAATCTTAAATTTAATAAACCCGAATTATACGTTTCTATTGATAGAAACAAAGCGCAGGATTTAGGTGTTTCTGTGCTAGACGTGGCACAAACTTTACAACTTTCTTTAAGCGGACAAAGATTTGCATATTTTATTATGGACGGAAAGCAGTACGAGGTAATTGGTCAGTTTGATAGAAATAAGCGCAATGACCCTTACGATTTGAGTTCCATTTATGTAAGAAACAACGTAGGGAAGCTCATTCAGTTAGATAACGTGGTAAGCGTAGAAGAGAAAAGCAGTCCACCGCAGCTTTTCCGCAACAATCGATTTGTATCTGCCACGGTTTCGGCTGCGGTGGTTCCCGGAAAATCAATTGGAGACGGTATTGCAGCAATGAGAGATGCGCAAAAAAAGGTGTTGGATGATAGTTTCTCTACGGACTTAGCAGGTGAATCCCGCGACTTTGCAGAAAGTAACTCCAACACTTCTTTCGCCTTTGGTTTGGCGTTGTTGCTGGTGTATCTGATATTATCGGCACAGTTCGAAAGCTTCATTGACCCTGTTATCATTATTTTAACGGTTCCTATGGCTGTTGCCGGAGCGTTTTTCTCACTGTGGTTATTAGGGCAATCCTGGAATATTTTTAGCCAAATTGGAACCATCATGTTGATTGGCTTGGTAACCAAAAACGGGATTTTAATTGTTGAATTTGCAAATCAATTAAAAGAGAAAGGCATTCCGGTTGCAGCAGCAATCCGCGAAGCATCAGTTTCTCGCTTGCGCCCTATTTTGATGACTAGCTTAGCTATTGCGCTTGGCGCTTTACCTATTGCAATGGCTTTTGGTGCGGCATCTAAAAGCCGAATGAGTATGGGTACCGTAATTATTGGTGGAACGTTGTTTTCGCTTTTACTCACCTTATTTGTTATACCCGCTATTTATTCTTATTGGTCAAAAGAGTACAAAGAAACCCGGGCAGAAAAAGCAGAGAAAGAAATTAAATTAGCAGAACAGAACCTATAAAATGAACAGGAAAACATTGATATACAGCACAATAATACTTTCCCTTTCTTGTGGTAATTTGTTTGCGCAGCAAACTTTAACCTTAAAAGAAGCAATTGGTATAGCGCTTGAAAACAACTTTAAAATTAAACTGAGCAACAACGAACAAAAGATTGCAAGCAATAATTTAAGTTATGCCAACTCGGGCTTTTTACCAAATTTAACTGGGAATTTAAATGACGTTAACAATATTCAAACATCTAGGTCTGATTTGGCAAACGGAGATGTTAGGGAAGTCAACAACGCTAAAACCACCAGTTTAAATTATGGCGTAAGTTTAAATTGGAAGGTGTTTGACGGTTTTAAAATGTTTGCAGATTACAATCAAATCCAAGAACTCGAAAAACTGGGTAACTTAAATGCCAGAATTACCGTACAATCAACTATTGCAGATGTTATTGAAGCTTATTACAATCTAGCATCTCAGAAAAAACAATTAGACGCAACACAAACTGCTTTGGAGGTTTCTACCGTACGCTTAAAAAACGCAAAATCACGATATACGCTTGGTAAAGGCTCAAAATTGGAATTGCTTGCTGCCAAAGTAGATTTAAACGCCGATACAACGCAGTTATTGATACAGGAAGACCAAATTAGAGCACAGAAGATAAAGCTCAACCAACTGCTGGCCAGAGATTTGACAACAGCTTTCACCATCAACGAGGAAATAAGTATTGATAAATCTTTAAACTATCAAAATCTAAAAAACTTGTTAGCGCTACAAAATCCCGACTTGCAAACTGCTCAAATCAATAAAAAGATATCAGAAATTTACGTTAAGCAGGTTAAGGCAAACAGATATCCGGTTGTTTCACTAAACTCGGGCTATAATTTTAACAAAGCAACACCTTTACAAAATGGTTTTGCGCCTTTACGTTTAAACAGTAAGGGGTTTAACTACGGGGTAACCGCCTCCATAAATATTTTTAACGGCTTTCAACAAACCCGTTCAGAAAAAAATGCAAAATTAAGTCTCGAGAGCGCTTCATTAGATTTAGAAAGAATTAAGTCAGATGTTGATGCCCAGCTATTGACGGCTTTCCAAAGTTACCAAACCAGCTTACAGTTAATTTTTTTAGAAGAAAAAAACGTTGAAGTAGCGCAAGAAAATCTGGAGATAACTTTAGAGAAATACAAACTAGGTAGTATTGTACCGCTAGAGTTAAGGGAGGCACAAAGAAATTATATGGATGCAACCGCCCGCTATGCTAACGCGTTGTACCAGGCAAAAATCAGCGAAGTTACATTAAAAGAAATTACAGGCAACATCACTCTATAAATTATAACGATTTACAAAAGTTTAACGCGTAGTTTTATATATTTGTACATAAAAATTCATTTATGCCAGTTTACAAGTACAAAAGAGCATTGTTAATTGACGATAATTTTATTGATAACATGATCAATGAAAAAATTTTGAGAACTTGTGATTTTGCCGAAGAAATTACCATTAAGCAATCTTGCGAGTCTGCAATTAATTATTTAAATGAATTAGAAAAGAACAACCAAAACCTACCCGAAGTTATTTTTTTAGATATTAGAATGCCCATAAAAACCGGTTTCGATTTTTTGGTGGAATTTCAGGAAATACAATCTCCAAACAAAAAAGACGTTAAAATTGTAATGTTATCTTCGTCTTTAGACCCAACAGATCATAAAAAGGTAATTGAATTTAACAACGTTACCGATTTTTTAGGGAAGCCGTTAACTTCTGAACTGTTAAAAAACATTTAAATGCTTTTAGTTGCAGATGGAGGTTCATCTAAAACCGACTGGATTTTACAAAAAAACGATTCGACCTTAGAAAAGCATAGTACTGGCGGATTAAACCCTTTTTTTTGGTCAGAAAAAGATATTATCAGAAGTCTCAATAATTACAAACCCTTTTCTAAAATAGCCGATCAGGTATCAGAAATTTATTTTTTTGGTGCAGGCTGCAGCAGTCCCGACCGACGTGAACTTGTTTCTAACGCTTTAACGAGTAAGTTCAAAAATGCCTTTGTTGCTGTTGAAAATGATTCGTTGGGGTCTGCTATTGCTTGCTGTAAAAACACCGCAGGTATTTGCGCAATACTAGGTACAGAATCTAACGTGTCTTTTTATGATGGGCAGGAAGATTTTCCTAGTAAGCTAGGTTTAGGTTATGTATTTGGGCAAGAAGGCTCCGGCACATATTTTGGCAAAATACTCATCACAGATTTTCTTTACGGGCGGGCTCCGCAAGATATAGCGAAGGCTTTTAACAAAGAATACCGATTAAATAAAGAACTTGTTATCAAAAACTTATACCAAAAAGCTATGCCAAATTACTATCTGGCATCTTTTGCAGAGTTTTTAAGTATTTGTTATGATCATCCTTACATAAAAAACTTGTTGTACACCGGGTTTGATGAGTTTGTTAAAACACATATCCTCACTTACCCAAACTACAAAGAATATCCCTGCCATTTTGTTGGGTCTATCGCTTTTCATTTTCAAGAAATCTTAAAGGATGTTACCGATAAATATGACATTAATTTTGGCAAAGTACTTGAAAAACCCATTGATGATTTGTTTGCCTGGATAAAAGAAAAAGAGGGCTTTTAAAATAAAAACCAATCCCCCAACTTATACGTTACATAACATACCTATATTTTGTATTTTTAAAATGATAAAATAAACACCAGCAGTTAACCCTATGCATAAAAAACTAAGCCTTATTTTAATGTTTATCTTGCTAGGGAAAATTGGGTTTACGCAAGTTGAACAAACGCTAGTTACAAAAAAACAAAATAAACAGCTAGAAACTTTATTCAGCGACTTTTCTGTCAAGAAAGCCGCAAATCGCGAAAGAGCATTTGCACTTGCAAAAGAGAACAAATGGCCTGTCTTTAGGATTCAAAAAGACGGTGCTATTATATCTTTACAAGGTGTGGATGATTTGGGCTATCCGCTTTACCTTAAAACATATAACAATACAGATGCCGCAGCCACAACAAAAACAAATAGCTTATATAACGGGGGCAGTTTAGGGGTAAGTATAAACGGTTCGGCCAGCAACCTAATCGGTAAAGTTGGTATTTGGGATGGAGGCGGAATACTGCTCAACCATCAGGAATTTGCACCCAACAGGATTGAACAAAAAGACAAACCTGCAAGTGTTAGCTTACACTCAACACATGTTGCCGGAACCATGATGGCGAAAGGCATTAATCCTTTAGCCCGCGGAATGGCTTGGGGTTTACAAAAACTTTATGCCTGGGATTACGATAATGACGCTGCGGAGATGACACAAGCTGCAAGTGCCGGCATGCTCATTTCTAATCATTCTTACGGATACATTGCCGGATGGGACTATAATTCGGATAGCAACCCACCGCGATGGGAATATTACGGAGTGCCCGGCAGTAAAGAAGATTACAAGTTTGGGTTTTATGATGATACCGCGAGGGACTGGGATAAGATTTGTTTTAACGCCCCTTTTTACCTCCCGGTAGCCTCCGCAGGCAACAGCCGTACCCTAAACGGGCCAGCCGTTGGAGACGAGTATTATGGATACGAGAGCTCTTCGAGTTCTAAGTTTGTGAGTAAAGGAGCAAGACCAGGGGGGATTAGCTCAAACGATGGTTACGATATTATCGCTTCCACCGCAAATGCTAAAAATATTTTAACTGTTGGGGCAGTTTATCCGCTGCCTTACGGCGCCAGCAAGCCCTCAGATATCAGAATTGCTAGCTTTAGCAGCTGGGGACCAACGGATGACGGCCGGGTAAAACCAGATTTAGTTGCTGATGGTGTAAACGTTACATCTACCAGCAGCGATGATACAAAATCTTACACATCTTTAAGCGGAACCTCAATGGCTGCACCCAATGCCAGTGGCTCCATGGTGCTTTTACAAGAGTATTATTCTACTTTAAACGGCGGCTCTTTTATGAAAGCAGCAACCTTAAAAGGTTTGTTGATTAATAGTGCAGACGAAGCCGGAACAACGCCTGGCCCAGATTATATTTATGGCTGGGGATTACTAAACGTTGAAAACGCCGCCAATACCATTAAAGTAAAAGGATCAAAAAGTATAATATCTGAGCGAACCTTATCGCAGGGAGAAGTTTACACGCTACAGATCATCGCTTCTGGGCAGGGCGTTTTAAAAGCAACCCTTTGTTGGACCGATCCACAAGGATCTGTAAAACCAGACGGAACGCTGAACGACAG
>DASVGY010000185.1:0-6254 GCA_036379295.1 Pelobium sp. | reverse complement strand
AATGGAATACATTGTATTTAGATGCTAAAACGGAACCAGCGGGCGAAATTACCAACGGAACCATAATGACCGGAAATTTTAAAGGCTCGGGAAAAGCAATTGTGGAATTTCAAAATGTGCAGCCAAACCGCGAGTTTACGCACTATTCTAAAATGAAAATGTTTAACCTCATCAATCTTGGCGAATTTTACCACACCTATAAAATTGTTGATAAAAACGGACAAACGGAGTTTACCCAAACCGTTTCTTTTGAACCGAAGGGCATTGGCAAGCTTTTAAAAAGCACCATTGTTAAAGGTTTTAATGATAGGTTACCTACAAGTTTTGACGAGTTTCAGGCATACGTAGAGCAGTAACGAGTTTCACAAAATACAACGCCAATTTTTTGCGTTATTTTGCCCTAAGCTTATCTAAAACCTCATCAAATTTTCTGTCATCATCCACGTATAGCAATAATTTTTGACTTTTATCATAAACATACATGGCGGGGTAACGCCTCGGCAAAAAGTTGGGCACAAAATACCGGGCGGTGTCTCTTAATATTTTCACGTTTTTATCTTCCGGAATCAGGGGCGCATAATCTTTCATAAATAATTGTATCGCTTTTTCCTCATCCATCGTAATAAACAAAACGTTGAACGGATTTAAGTCTTTTAAATGCGAATTAAAATAAGCACCTGCTTTTTGGCAGTGCGAGCAACTTGCATCAAAAAAAACTATTAAAGTTTTATGATTTTTATTGAGGTTGGCTTTTGTAAAATTTTGTCCGGTGGTAGTTATAAATTTAAAATCCGGGATTTGCTGAGCTGGCTCTTGTGCATAAATGCACCCAAACATCATAAAAATTAACACAAAGGCTTTTAAAAATCTCATCGTAAAAAAATAAAAACAAAAATTTATTCCCTTTTATGGAATTGGCATTAAAATTACATCTATACTAAAACAAAAAATAATAAATTATGAAAAAGTTACTTTTTATTGCGCTAATAGCATTCACAACCTCTAGTCTATTTGCACAAAATGTTGATCTCCGTAAAAAAATTGAAGTAAACGGAACAGCAGAGCAGGAAGTTACACCAGATGAAATTTACATCGGTATTTCCCTGAAAGAATATATGAAAGATGCTAAAAGAAAAGTGAGTATTGAGGAGTTAGAAGCGCAATTGCAGAAAGCAATAACGAAGGCGGGTATTCCACAAGAAGACTTTATGATAAATAACATTAGCGCTTACAATAACTATTGGGATAAGAAAAAAGACCCTACTTTTTTAGCATCTAAACAGTATAGCATTAAGGTATCAGATTTAAATAAGCTGAACGCTGTGATTGCCGCAATAGATGCCAAAGGCGTAGCCTATACCAATATTGAGCGTTATGCCTATTCAAAAGAAAACGAGTTAAAAAAAGAATTAAAAATTAAAGCGCTAAAAGATGCCAAGGCCAAGGCCACTTATTTGGTAGAGTCTATTGGCGATAAATTATATCAGGTTTTAGAAATTAGCGAATCGGAAAATAACAACTATCCGCAGCCGGTTTACCGCATGGCGATGATGAAAAATGAATCTTTCGCCGCCGATAGTGCTCCGCAAATTGATTTTAAGAAAATTAAACTGAGCGTAAACATTAGAGCCGTTTTTGAGATAAAATAATTTAAAAAACTACATTAAAACACAAAGGCTATTAAAAAAAGGTAGCCTTTTTTGTTGATGGATTTTTTACCTAAGCAAAATTTTATAAACAAGAACGATTTTTGTAGCACTTAGCTAATGCAAGACTTAAACAACCCTCAGCACCGAAGTTGTTGCGGTAATGATGACCACAACAAACCAACAAATGCTACAAATCATATCCAACACCATCATCCAAACCATGCAGTAAGCCACTGGCAGTTAATCACTTCCTTAGTCATTTTACTTAGCATGTTAACTCTGGAATTTGGTTTTCATTGGGTTCCTGCCTTTTATATTTCGCTTGCGATTTATCTTGTAGCTTACCTATTGGCGGGTTTTGATGTGTTAAAACTGGCTTTTAGAAAAGCTGTTCGGTTTGATTTTTTTAACGAGTTTGTGCTGATGAGCGTTGCCACCATTGGAGCGTTCAGCATCGGGGCGTTTAGCGAAGGCGTGGCCGTAATGGTATTTTATTCTTTAGGCGAGTGGTTTCAGGATGTTGCTGTAAACAATGCAAAGAAGAGTATTAAGGGTTTACTGGACAGTCGCCCGGACACTGTTACCTTCGTAAAGGACGGTCAAAATATACTAACCCCGGCCTCCGAAGTGAAAATTGGCGATATTTTCAGTGTTAAAGCTGGAGAAAAAGTAGCCTTAGACGGGATTTTAATCGATGAAAAAGCAAGCTTTAACACCGCTGCATTAACTGGCGAAAGTAAACCTACATCCAAATATAAAGGTGAAGAGGTACTGGCCGGGATGATTAATACCAACGCGGTAATAAATATCAAAATCACCACGCTATTTAAAGACAGCAAGCTCAGCAAAATTTTAGAATTAGTGCAGGATGCGACCGCCAGGAAATCTAAAACGCAGCTTTTCATCTCAAAATTTGCTAAAATTTATACGCCCATTGTTTTTGGTTTGGCATTGCTGGTGATATTGCTACCAATAATTTTTGTTGATGACTATGTTTTTAGGGAATGGTTGTACCGATCTTTAGTTTTTTTGGTAATCAGTTGCCCCTGTGCCTTAGTAGTTTCTATTCCTTTAGGCTATTTCGGTGGAATTGGATTAGCCTCCAAAAACGGAATTTTATTTAAAGGCGCCAATTTTATGGATGCCATTACCGAAGTGGATGTGGTAGTGATGGACAAAACCGGTACACTTACGCAAGGTGTTTTTGAAGTGCAAGAAATTAAGGCTGTGGGCATAACTGAAAAGCAACTTTTAAATTACGCCGCCGCTCTTGAAAATCATTCTTCCCACCCTATCGCAAAAGCAATCTTAAACAAAAGTGGAAAAGATTTTGAAGAACTCAGCGTAAGCAATACAGAAGAAATTGCGGGCTACGGTTTAAAAGCTTCGGTAAATAACGAGGAAGTTTTGGTTGGAAATGCCAAATTGTTGAAGAAGTTTAATATCCCTTTTGACGATAGTATTTCTACGTTGGTAGATACCATTGTTGTAGTTGCTATCAATCAAAAATACGTTGGTTACATTACCATTGCCGATAAAATTAAGGAAGAAGCTCTAAATACGATAAAAGATTTACACGCACTGGGAATACAAACTTTAATGCTGAGCGGCGATAAACAAAGCGTGGCCGATAACGTTGCTAAGCAATTAAGGATTGATAAAGCTTTTGGCGATTTACTGCCTCAGGATAAAATAACCAAGGTGGACGAGCTTCAAAAAGCAGGTAAAAAAGTTGCCTTTATGGGCGATGGCTTAAATGATGCACCAGTAATTACTTTAGCAAACGTAGGTTTAGCTATGGGCGGATTAGGAAGTGATGCTGCAATTGAAACCGCAGATGTGGTTATCCAGAATGATAACCCACACAAAATCATCACGGCCATAAAAATCGGAAAAATCACCAAAAGCATCGTGTGGCAAAATATAGCTTTAGCGGGTGGCGTTAAAATTTTAGTGCTGATTTTAGGTGCGGGCGGTGTTGCTACCCTTTGGGAAGCCGTTATTGCGGATGTTGGCGTGGCGCTACTGGCTATTTTAAATGCAGTAAGAATACAAGGAAAAAAGGTTTAACTTTTGTTTAACGCAATTAAATGTTTAGTCAAAAATTTCGGTTAAACTTAAGCTAAAAAACAGCAATAAAAAGCCAACTTTTTAGCAGTTAAAGCTATTTATAGATATCGTTCAACAGCCCGGCCAATCTAATCCCTGCTTTTTGAATCCGTTCTTTGTAAATTTTAGAATGTTCAGGGTAGTAAGTATAGTCTAAACTGGTTTTTCCTTCCACGTCTTTATACAAGACTGCGCTAATTTGGTATGATTCAAACAACCATTTAGTTAGCGGGTCGTTTTGCCATTGCTTAATTTTAACCGGGCTTACATCATCAAGTGCTGTGGCCATTTCTGTAAAAGTTAACCCACTGTAATCAATTAAACCGCTATCCCAAATTGAATGTAGGTTGCTGCCTTTATAGTTAAACCTTAACTGAATTTTATTTCCTCCTTGGTCTTCTGCCCTACTTACATGCATCGGCTGGTGTAAATCGCCAACCAAATGGATTACCATTTTTAAAGCGAAAAGTCTCTCTTCTTTACTGGTTTTGCTATCTTTTAATTCGCCCACCATTTTTAGCAGCGCATTATAAACGTTTGCAGTTGTATCGCTTTTTAAATAGCGTACAAATTGCTGATAATCATAATTTTGTGGCGGATTAATGTAGTGCCAGCTTCCCTGATTACGGTATTTCGGGTTCGATCTAATTTCATCACCGAAGGTACTCACCATCGCCATATCCTCATCACCCAAAATTCCTTTAACCGCCACGGCTGCTTTCGCACTTAAATGATTCTCGGCTATCTTAGCAATAGACCGATGCCCGGTTACGCCCCAAGAAATCAACAAAAAAGAACCTAAAAAGACAGCAATCGGGAAAATAAACTTGGTTTTCATTTTTTAAAAATATGAAGTCAAAGATAAACGAATAGTTTTGAAAAAATTCCTCAAACCGCTTGTATCATTATTCTGACAGTTGATTCCGACTAATTTATTTTCAAAATCATACCTTTATGTTAAACGAGAAAGGTTATGCTAAAAGGATTTTTCAAACTACCAATTCCCAAAAACGAACCCATTTTAAGCTATGCGCCGGGTACAAAAGAAAGAATATTGCTTAAACAGGCTTTGGCAGATGCTCGCAACAAACAGGCAGATATTCCAATGTACATTGGAGCCAAAGAGGTTAAAACAGCAAACAAAAAATCGATTTCTCCACCTCATCAACATCATCATATTTTGGGCGAGTTTAGCTATGGCGATAAAACGCATGTAATAGCTGCAATTAACGCTGCTTTAAATGCTAAGACCGATTGGGAGAATTTAGCTTGGGAACATCGGGCAGCTATATTTTTGAAATCTGCGGATTTAATAGCCACCAAATACCGTTTTGAAATTAACGCAGCTACCATGTTGGGGCAATCGAAAAACGCGTTTCAGGCAGAGATAGATTCGGCTTGCGAAATCATTGATTTTTTACGGTTTAACGTAAGCTACATGGCCGAAATTTATGCGCAACAACCGCCAATTTCGCCAGAAGGTGTGTGGAATAGGTTAGAACAACGCCCGCTTGAAGGGTTTATATTTGCATTAACACCGTTTAATTTTACCGCTATTGCCGGAAATTTACCCAGCGCCTGCGCTATGATGGGCAATGTAGTAGTTTGGAAACCTGCCGATACACAAGTTTACTCTGCAAATATATTGATGAAGGTGTTTAAAGAAGCTGGCGTTCCGGATGGTGTAATTAACATAATTTATGCCGACGGGCCAGAAGTTGGCGAAGTTATTTTTAACCACCCCGAGTTTGCTGGAATCCACTTTACAGGTTCAACAACAGTTTTCCAGGAGATTTGGAAAACCATTGGAAACAATATCCATAAATATAAAAGCTATCCACGCATTGTTGGCGAAACCGGTGGTAAAGATTTTATTCTGGTTCATCCGTCTGCGGATTGGGAAGCTGCCGCAACAGGCATTGTAAGAGGCGCATTTGAATATCAGGGACAAAAATGTTCTGCCGCTTCACGCACATACATCCCAAAATCTTTATGGCCAAAAATGCAAGAGAAAATGCTTGCTGATATTGCTTCATTTAAAATGGGCGGTGTAGAAGATTTTACAAATTATATTAACGCGGTTATCGACGAAAAATCATTTGATAAACTAGCACAGTATATAGAACAAGCCAAGAGAGATAATAATGCAGAAATTATTTGCGGCGGCGAATACGACAAAACTGTCGGTTATTTTGTGCAAGCAACTATAATTGTAACTAAAAACCCAAAATACATAACCATGTGCGAAGAACTTTTTGGACCTGTTTTAACTGTTTACGTGTATGAAGATGACGACTTTGAAAAAACATTAACGCTAGTTAACGAGACTTCCAATTATGCACTAACGGGTTCTATTTTTGCACAAGATAGGTACGCAATTGAGCAAGCGTCTGTTGCATTGAAAAACGCTGCTGGCAATTTTTACATTAATGATAAATGTACCGGAGCGGTTGTTGGTCAGCAGCCTTTTGGCGGCGCCAGAGGATCTGGAACTAA
>DASVGY010000184.1:0-9107 GCA_036379295.1 Pelobium sp. | reverse complement strand
CATACTTATTAAAGCATCCTCTAAAGAACAAGGATTTTTATCAGTATTGCCTAAAAAGTAATCCACGGTTTTGCCAATCATATCTTGCTGAACGTGTTGCATCGGTGGAAAGCTGAAATTTATCGTTTTCCCATTTTTCGTTAGGCTTAACTTTGAACTGAAAAATGAAAAAGTGATTTTACCTTCACTACCAAAAATTTCGCATTGTTCAATCTCGTTATCCGGATGACTGTTAAAGCACCAAACTCCGTTGAAAGCTATGTTATTTTTAAATGCTATCTGACCAGCCGTTATATCTGCAACCTTTTCTCTTCCACTTTGGTTTTGCGAAAAACCATAATAATTCAACGGAACTCCAAAAATGTGAATTAAAATATCCAGTTGGTGCGGTGCCAAATCGAAGAACAAACCACCACCAGAAATTTCAGGATTTATCCGCCAGTTCTCGTCTGTTTGCGCAATCGCATCAGAACCTGGTTTTTGAAATAGCTTCAAATCAATTAACCTTACATCGCCAATGGCTTTTTCATCAATCAATTCTTTCAGTTTCAGAAAAAAAGCTTGTTCCCTGCGATAATGCGCTACCGTCACTTTATTAGTAGATAGCCTTTCAGCGGCTATAATCTCTTCACACTCGGCACTATTTAAGGTAACCGGCTTTTCCAAATACACATGCTTTCCAGCTTTCAATGCTTTTATCGCGTAATCTTTATGATAAACCGGGGGAGTTGCAATATAAATCGCATTGATTTTTTCATCATTAATCAAATCATCAGCGCTGTTATACCAAATAGCAATCCCGTGGCGTTTTGCATAATCGGCGGCCTTATTTGCATCCCTGCGCATTACTGCTTCGATATAGGAGTTTGCCACTTTATTAAAAGCAGGTCCACTTTTTACTTCTGTAACGTCGCCACAGCCTAATATTCCCCAGGTTATTTTCATTTTTATGTAGTATTGAGATGTGAGTATTGCGTATTGGGAGCTTATTTTGAGCATCAAGATTTTGGTATAAAGTATCAAGAGCCTTTCAACTTTTTACTTTTTATTTTTACTTTTTACTTCTAAATTTCGTCTAAAGCCTAATTAATATTCCGTTTTCCCCATAGAAATCTCCCACATTTTAAATGCTTCTAAAGCCTCATGATTTAATAATTGTTCAGATTTGAGCTGTCGCTCCTCCATTTTTAAATCGAGCTCCTTGTAAATAAAAGCATCATCAAAACCAATATTTGCAGCATCCGCTTTTGTGTTAGCGTAATACATTTTAGCTAAGCGAGCCCAATAAATTGCGCCCAAACACATCGGACAAGGCTCGCAACTGGTGTAAATTACACAGCCTTCTAAAGTAAATGTTTGCAGCTTCTCGCAGGCAAGCCTAATTGCCGAAACTTCTGCGTGTGCAGTTGGGTCGTTATTTTTAGTAACTAAGTTTGCGCTTTTAGCTATAACTTCGCCATCTTTTACAATTACAGCTCCAAACGGTCCGCCAGTTTGCTTTTCCACATTTTCTTTTGAGAGCAAAATAGCTTGCCGCATAAACTCTTCGTGTTTTTCCATAAGTAATTTCATAAAAAAAGCCCAACCTTAGTCGAGCTTTTTCACAAACAAAATCTTAACTATTTTTTATCCTTGCTGTAAGCTTCGTTAAGCCCTTTAATTACCTCTGTTGTAACATCCAAACTTTCATCGGCAAACAAAATAGTGGGGTTTGCTTTTGAGTAAGTTAACACCATTTTGTAGCCCTTCTCTTTAGCATAACCTTTGAGATAATCGGCCACCTTGTTGTACAACTTTTCGTTTTCTGTAGCTTGCTCATTTTGTAAAGCAGCGCCAGCGTTCTGCTGGTAACCCTGTAATTCTTGCTGTTTTCTGGCCAAACGCTCCTCTGTTTTTTGTCTTTGGTCCGCACTCATGGTGTTTGCCCCTTGTTGGTAAGCGGCAACTTCACGCTGAAAAGCCGCACCTTTATCCTTTAAATCTGCTTCGGCCTTTTTAGATTTTGTCTCCAGCTTCGCATTCATATCCTTAAAGTAATCGTACTTACTTAAAAGTGAATCAGAATTTACATAAACAAATTCATGGCTTACCTTTGTATTTTCTTTAGCATCTGCAGTTTTTGCAGCGCCCGTAGTTTTTGAATCTGAGTTGTTACAAGCTACAACCGCTACCATAAAAGCCAATCCGGCACCAGCTTGCGCAATTTTTGAAATCATTTTGTTCATTGTTAATTTTGATTTATCCGCAAATATAGGGATTCAGCAAAAGTTTCCTAACGGATTAAAAAATTTAAACGTTAAAAGGTGTTAAAATTCAATAAAAACAGAAAAAGTCTCCCTTTAATCAAAAGAAGACTTTTTTCTTAAATAAAAATAAGATTAAACTAGTTGTGCATCTAACTTACCCGCTAAAACCGATTTTGGAACTGCACCAATCTGTTTGTCAACAATTTCGCCATTTTTAAAAAACAGCAAGGCTGGGATGTTTCTGATACCAAACTTCACAGAAATATCTGGATTATGGTCAACATTTACTTTACCCACTATCGCTTTCCCATCGTATTCTTTAGCTAATTCTTCAACTACTGGCCCAACCATACGGCAAGGTCCGCACCACTCTGCCCAAAAATCTACCAATACTGGTTTATCTGATTTTAAAACTAACTCATCAAAGTTAGCATCTGTTATTTCTAATGCCATAATTATTTTTTTTATAATAATGACTCAAATATAAGACCAATGCTTGTACCTTACAAATAGATTATAGCAATTTGGATATAGCATTTCATTATACAACAATAATTTGGCTTAAGGTTTGATTTAAACTCACCTAAATATACATCATTGAATAAATACCTAAAACTTAGTCTGAAAATAATTGCCTGGATAGTTGGATGCGTTATCGGGCTTTTTTTGTTGATCGTTTTGCTGATTCAGGTGCCGGCCATACAAAACATAGTTAAAAATAAGGCCGTAAGCTTTTTACAGGGAAAATTTAAAACAGAGGTTAAAATTGATAAAGTAGAGATAGCCTTACCTAAAAAACTAGTTTTAAAAGGATTTTACTTCGAAAGTCAACAGCAGGATACGCTGCTTGCTGGCGATAAACTTTCTGTGGATATATCACTGTTTAAATTATTGGACAATCAGATAGAACTAAACTCGGTTGATTTGGACGGTATTGTAGCAAACATAAAGCGAGGCCAAGACTCGGTTTTTAATTTTGATTATATGCTGGAAGCTTTAATGAGCGATCAAAAGACACCGAAGCAACCGGCAGACAGTTCTGCTGCAATGAAGTTTTCTATCAATAAAATTAATTTGGACAAAATTAGGCTGCGCTTTGATGATGCCATTAGCAAAACCAACCTTGATGTTTATTTAAACCACTTCGACACCAACATTAAAAAATTTGATTTGGATAGCATGGACTTCAAAATCCCCAAAATAACTTTAAACGGTGTTAACCTTAAACTTAAGCAAGGAATAATTAAAAAAGTAGCCACAGGCGCCGTAAACCTAGCCGATTCTGCTTCTGCAAGTCCGGATTTAAGTTTGGAATTAGGAACTTTAGATTTATCAAAAATAATTGTTGATTACGATAGTGAAGGGAGCTTAAAAACCAAGCTGGATGTCGGAAAACTTTTGGTCAATTTAAACGCCATTGACTTTAAAAAGCAATTAGTAGCTATTGAATCTATTGAATTTGCGGATACAAAGGGTGGCGTAGTTTTAGGAAAAAAAGCTAAAGAAGCCGCCAAAAAAGCAACTACTACAGATACTTCTGCAGCAGCTGAACAAGCGAGCTGGAAAGTGAATTTGCGAGCCGCGGATTTTAAAAATATAGCTTTTGCTTTTGATGATATGAATGCGCCAAAAGCACAAAAAGGCGTGGATTTTATGCATCTGGATTTAAAAAACATCAACTTAAATGCTGATAATTTTTATTACAGCCTAGATACCATTTCTGGCGAGATTAACCATTTCACTTTAAAAGATAAAAGCGGATTAAACGTACAGCAATTAAAAACCAATTTTTACTACGGACCAAAAAATGCTTTCTTAAAAAATCTTTACCTTAAAACACCTCAGACTTTAATCAGGGATGAAATAATTGCGAAATATCCGTCGATTGAATCCTTATCAAAAAACCTTGGCGAGTTATATATCGATGCAAATATTACCGGAAGCAAACTGGGTTTTAAAGATATTTTGTTGCTAGTACCAAGTTTGTCTGGCACTGCCCCGTTCAACACCATGCCTAACGCAGTGATGAGCATAAACAGTAAAGTGTTAGGGAAAATCCAGGATTTACGTATTCCGAAATTAGAAATTTCTGGAATTGGAAGTACAAAAATTGCCGCTAGTGGAAATATTAAAGGTTTACCCGATGTTGAAAAAGCTTATTTCGATTTAAACATCAAAAACTTTCAAACTACGGCAAATGATTTAAACACTTTTATCCCGAAAGGGACGCTGCCGGCTAACATTCAGCTTCCTTCGAGCTTTGCCGCCAAAGGATATTTTAAAGGCGCAGTAAATAATTTTAAAACCAACTTAGCTTTAGCAAGTAGCTACGGTTCTGCAAAAATTAAAGCCGCTTTTGACCAACGCATCAAAAACCAAGAGCAATATAATGCTGTTGTGGATGTTGACAACTTTAACGTTGGTAAGCTGATAAAAAACGATTCAATTGGTAAAATTACCCTTAGGGCAAATGTTAAGGGAAAAGGTTTAAACCCAAAAACCGCCAACGCCACACTAGATGGAACACTATTTAAGGCAGTATTTAACAAATACACCTACAAAAATTTAGCGTTAAAAGCCAACATTGCGAATGGCCTATTTAAAGCTAAGGCGGGAATGAACGACCCTAATCTGGATTTCGATTTGGCCGCAAGCGGAAGTTTTAAGGGAGAATATCCATCGGTTAAAATGAAATTGGATTTAGACAGCGTAGATTTAAAAGCACTTAACTTGAACACTACCGCATTAAAATTACGTGGAATGGTTGATGCTGATATCAAAACCGCAGACCCAAATTATTTAAACGGTAAAATATATTTAACCAAACTTTTAATAGCCGACGAAAAAAACCGCTATCCGCTGGATTCGGTAAAAATAATTGCCAAAGCTAATGCTGATAGTAGCAGTTTAAGAGTAATTTCTCAAATTTTATCGGCTAGTATCGCAGGCAAGTATAAATTAACTCAACTAGGTACAGCGCTAAGTAAAACTATCGCCAAATATTACAATACTGATGGCGTTAAACCTACCGCAGATACCCTAAAGCCGCAACAATTTAAATTTGCCCTTAACGTATCCGACGATCCAATTTTGTATGCCTTGGTGCCAGGTTTAACCAAAATTGAGCCCGTTGCTATAAAAGGCCGATACAACAGCCAAGGCGATACGTTGGTGCTAAACGGTACTATCCCAAAAGTAATTTACGCTGGCAATACCATTACCAATGGGCGTTTAAAAATAAACACAGACAGCGCAGCATTAAAATACAGCTTATTAATTGATGAGGTAAAAAGCCAATCTTTATTGCTACCAAAAACGAGTTTAACCGGTCAGCTTAAAGATAATTTGTTGGATTACCGCTTACAGGTAAAAGACAAATTTGATAAGGAACGCTACCTTATTGCGGGTAACTTAAAAGCGCTGGAAAATAAAAATAGCGAAGTAAAATTGAACTTAGATGGGCTAAGGTTAAACTATCAGAAATGGCAAATCAACGAAAAAAACGTCATCAGGTTTGGCGCCAGTGGGGTTTATGCAGATGGTTTTGAGTTAAGTAATTCGGGTCAATCTATAAGCGTTCAATCACAAAATAATTCTGCTAACTCACCTTTAACCATCGATTTTAAAAATTTTAGAATAGAAACCATCACTAGCATCATCTCTAAAGATTCACTTTTAGCAGGCGGCGTAATTAACGGAAATGTTTTAGCTAAAAACCTAGCGAACACCCCAACATTTACCGCTGATATGACGGTTAAGGATTTCAACTTTATGACCGATACCGTAGGCAATTTGGCCATAAAGGTTAACAACACCACCGCAAATGCATTTAACGCTGATGTCTCCATCACCGGAAACGGTAATCGGGTAAATTTAAAAGGCCTCTACAACACCAAAAATAGCAGCTTTGATATGGCTTTAGATATGCAGAGACTTAATTTAAAAAGCATACAAGGTTTTACACTTGGGAATATAAAAGATGCAAAAGGCTTTTTAAGTGGTGCGTTTAAAATAAGCGGAACCTTAGATGCGCCAAAAGTTTTGGGCGATGTAGCTTTTAACAACGCTGTTTTTAGAATAACACCGTTAAACGCCCAGTTTAAATTAGGGCCAGATAAAATTGTGTTCAATGGCGATGGTATTTTGTTCAATAACTTTTCTTTGGCAGATTCGGCAGATAACAACCTACGCCTAAACGGAGCAATCTACACACAAACCTACACCGATTTTAGGTTTAATTTAGAGCTTGACGCAGATAATTTTATGGCAATTAATTCTACCGAAAAAGACAACGATCTTTATTATGGTAAGCTCTTTTTTGATACTAAAATGCGTATTAAAGGCGATTTAGACAACCCAGTGATAGATGGAAGCTTAAAGATCAATAAAGACACCAAGTTAACGCTGGTGCTACCGCAATCAGACCCGGGCATAGCAGATAGAGAAGGAATTGTGGTGTTTGTTGACCAAGACGACCCCGATTTTAACCGTGTTTTTGCCCTTAAAGACTCTTTAAACAAAACCAACTTTACCGGGTTAAATTTGGCAATGACCATTGAAGTTGATCCCGAGGCGGAATTAACGATGGTGATTGATAAAGGAAACGGCGATTTTGTAAAGTTAAAAGGTGAAGCCGAGTTAAGCGCCGGAATTGACCCATCCGGAAAAATCTCTTTAACAGGAAAGTACGAGTTAAAAGAAGGTTATTATGAAATGTCTTTTAACTTTATTAAACGCCAGTTTAAAATTGATGATGGCAGTACCGTTTTATGGACCGGCGACCCGCTCTCTGCCATTTTAGACGTAACTGCAATTTACGTAGCCGAAGCAGCTCCAATTGATTTAGTGGGCGACCAATTAGGTCCAAAATCTCAGGCCATAAAAAATACCTATAAACAAAAACTTCCGTTCAACGTGTTACTTAAAATGAAGGGCGAATTAATGAAACCAGAAATCAGCTTCGACGTGGTTTTGCCCGACGGAAATTATAACGTTGCCACAGAAATTATCAACACCTCAAAAACAAAACTAGAACAGTTGAGACAGCAGCCTTCGGAGTTAAACAAACAGGTTTTTGCGCTCTTGCTGCTTAACCGTTTCATCGGCGAAAACCCTTTTGCCAGCGAAGCCGGCTCTGGCGGTGCAGAAACGTTGGTGAGGCAAAGCGTAAGTAAAATAATATCACAACAATTAAACAACCTTGCCGGCGATTTAATCCAAGGCGTTGAACTTAACTTTGATTTAGAAGCTACAGACGATTATACCACAGGCCAAAGAGCCAACCGCACCGATTTAAACGTTGGCTTATCCAAACGCTTATTAAACGACCGCCTAAAAGTTACCATCGGTAGTAGTTTTGGCTTAGAAGGTCCACAGCAAAGTAATCAGCAAGCTAACAATATAGCTGGCGACGTTGCCGTAGATTACTCGCTTTCAAAAGATGGAAGGTATTTATTAAGAGCGTACCGCAAAAACCAATATCAGGTTGCGCTACAAGGCCAGGTTATTGAAACCGGTGTTGGTTTTATTGTAACAATGGATTATAACAAGTTTAAAGAGCTGTTTGAAAAAGCAAAAATCAAACAAAGTCAAAAAGAAAAACAAAAAACCGAGAGTAAATAAAATGAAATTACTTAGCTACCTATATCTGCTCATTATTTGTACGCTTGTTGCATCTTGTAGCAATACCAAATATTTGCCAAAGGGCGAATTGCTATATGTTGGCGCAAAAATTAAAATAGAAGGCGATAGCGTTCCTAAAAAAGAAAAATCTTTTTTGAAAGAGCAGTTAGAAAGTGTGCTTAGGCCGTTACCCAATTCAAGCATTTTAGGTTTAAGACCTAAATTATGGATTTACAACATCACCAAAACAGATAAACAAAAAGGAATTAAACATTTTTTGAATACCAAATTTGGGCAGGCACCAGTTTATTTCTCAAAAGTTGATTTAGATTATAACGTTAAATTGATTGAAAACAGATTAGATAATAACGGCTTTTTTAAGGGTAGCGCTGCTGCTGATTCAACCTCCAAACGAAAACGGGCTACAGCAATTTACACCGTTAAACCTAACTTTCAATATAAAATTAGAAAAGTTATTTTCCCATCTGATTCAACAATACTAGGAAAAGCAGTAGCACAAACTCAACAAAACACATACTTTAAAGCTGGCGAGCCTTATAATTTAGATAAAATTAAAGCCGAGCGGGAAAGAATTGACGCTAAGTTGAAAGAAGAAGGTTTTTTTTACTTCGGTCCCGATTATTTGTTGGCCCAGGTAGATAGTACTGTTGGCAAACACCAAGTTGATATTATCTTAAAAGTAAAAAACCAAACGCCGCAGAACGCAAAAAACGTTTACAGCATCGGTGATATTTTTGTTTACCCCGATTATAGCTTGGGAGATGACAGCATACAGCACAGTAAAGACTCGCTTTATAAATTTAAAGACCTAATTGTAATTGACCCTAAAAAGAAGTTTAAACCCCAAATATTCGACAGGGCTTTGCAGTTTAACAAAGGCGATATTTATAACCGAACAGACCATAACTTATCTTTAAACCGATTGGTAAATGTAGGTACGTTTAAATTTGTTAAAAATGAATTTAAGCCTTCGGATTCTTTGAGTAGCGTTTTGGACGCATATTATTATTTAACGCCGCTACCAAAAAAATCAATCCGTTTAGAGTTATTAGGCAAAACAAATTCTGCAAATTACACCGGTACAGAGGTTAACCTAAACTGGACTAACAGAAACGCTTTCAGGGGTGCAGAGCAATTAACAGTAACTGGTTTTTTGGATTAGAAACGCAAGTTTCTGGGCAAAACAGCGGTTATAATGTGACCAGATTTGGCGGCGAT
>DASVGY010000183.1:0-3980 GCA_036379295.1 Pelobium sp. | reverse complement strand
TCCTCGTACCTCGTTCGAAATGACGGTGACAGAACTATTACTTCGCCCAAGTTTCCTTTAAAGTGGCAGTTCTGTTAAACACCAAATGTTCTGCGGTAGAATCCGTATCTAAGCAAAAATAACCTTTACGTATAAACTGGTAGCGCCTATCTGGGTTTTCTGCCAATTGTTGTTGCGCATTTGCCAAATCAGCTTCTATATAAGCGCTTTTTACCACCATTAAACTTTCTGGGTTTAAATAATCCTTAAAATCACCTTCTTCGCGGTCGGGTTCTTCAGCAGTAAATAACCTGTCATACAAACGCACCTCGGCAGTTTTTGCATGTTTTGCACTCACCCAATGCATGGTTCCTTTAACTTTTAAGCCAGATGTATCTTCTCCAGATTTTGATTCGGGGAAATAAGTGCAATGGATTTCTGTAACGTTGCCGCTTGCATCTTTCACAAAATCATCGCACCTAACAATATAAGCGTTCTTTAAACGGCTCATTAAACCCGGCCCCAAACGGAAAAACTTTTTTGGCGGTTCCTCCATAAAATCATCTCGCTCTATCCAAAGTTCGCGGCTAAACGGAATTTGGCGTTCGCCATCTCCACCCTCCACTTCTGGGTTATTTTCACCATGCAGCATTTCTTCCTGGCCATCTGGATAGTTGGTAATCACCATTTTAATGGGATCTAAAACCGCCATTCTGCGCCACGAAGTTTTATTTAAATCCTCGCGGATAAAAAACTCCAACAAGCTATACTCAATTAAATTTTCTCTTTTTGCAATACCAATACGCTCACAAAAATTACGGATAGATGAAGGCGTAAAACCTCTTCTGCGTAAACCGCTGATAGTGGGCATACGCGGGTCGTCCCAGCTACTCACAAACTTTTCGTTTACCAACTGCAGCAATTTTCTTTTGCTGGTTACGGTGTAATTTAAATTACGGCGGGCAAACTCGTACTGTTTAGAGGGGTATATTTCTAATTTCTCTATCAACCAATTATATAAATCTCTGTGCGGAATAAACTCCAAGGTACATACAGAGTGGGTAACCCTTTCAATTGCATCAACTTGGCCATGTGCAAAATCATACATCGGGTAAATGCACCATTTGTTGCCGGTACGGTGGTGTTTTGCATGTTTTATGCGGTAAAGAATAGGGTCACGCATCAGCATATTTACATGCGCCATGTCAATTTTTGCTCGCAACGTACGGCTCCCATCGGGGAATTCGCCGTTTTTCATGCGGGTAAACAAATCCAGATTTTCTGCAACGCTTCTGTCTCTGTATGGGCTGTTTTTTCCGGGCTCGGTTGGCGTCCCTTTTAAGCTGGCCATATCTTCTGCACTCAGCTCATCCACGTAAGCTAAACCTTTTTCAATCAGTTTAACTGCATAGGTGTAAAGCGTATCAAAATTATCTGATGCATAGTTTTCATTTTCCCACTTAAAACCCAGCCATGCAATGTCTTTTTTAATGGCGTCAACATAAATTGTATCTTCTGTAACGGGGTTAGTATCGTCAAAACGGAGGTTTGTATAACCCTTAAATTTTTCGGTTAGCCCAAAATTTAAGCAAATACTGCTGGCGTGGCCAATGTGTAAAAAACCATTTGGTTCTGGCGGAAAACGGGTGATGATTTGTTCGTATTTACCTTGCTTTAAATCGTTTTCTACAATTTCTTCTATAAAGTTGAGTGATTTCTCTTCAGACATGTGCTTAGCGTATAGCTTGCAAAAATAGCAAAATTAAAGAAAGCCAAAAGCTCAAGAGCGGTTCTAATCGTCTAAAGACATAAACAAATTATTTAACGATTCGCTAAACAGCGGATGCGCAAACATGGCATGCCTCACTTGTGGATAGGTAATTTTACCTATCATAGCCATTTGCAAAACAGACATTACCTCGCCACCCTGTTCTCCTATAATGGTAGCGCCTAAAATTTGTTTCGTTTGCGCATCAACAACAGCTTTCATATAGCCTAAAGTTTCGCCCGTTTCCAAGGCCCTGGCCACATGTTTCATGGGTAAGGTAGTTACTTTGTAATTAAGCTTTTTGGCTTTCGCCTGATTTTCTGTTAAGCCTACCCTACCCATTTGCGGGTCTGTAAAAATGCAATAAGGAATAAGCCGATTGGTAATTTTCTGGTTTTTATTGCCGATAAGGTTGTTATAAACCACTAAATGGTCATTATAAGCTACATGTGTAAACGCCGGGCCGCCCTTAACATCGCCTAAAGCATAAATATTTTTTGCAGATGTTTTTAATTTATCATTCACCAAAACATGGCCTTTACTGTCTGTTTTAACCCCAGCAGCTTTTAAATTTAAATGCGCAGTCTGCGGCTTTCTACCAGCTGCAACTAAAATGTGCGTACAGCCGAAACTATGCGGTTTTCCTTTAACAATTGCCGTTACCGTTTTTTGCTTTTTTCCGCTTATTGCTGATACCTTTGCACCCGTGTGGATTTCTATTTTTTCTTTGGCGAATATTTCCGTCATCGAGATACAAACGTCCTCATCCTCATGCGGAAGCAAAGTTTTGGACTGCTCTAAAATGGTAACTTTTGCGCCAAACCTGTTCATCATTTGCCCAAGTTCTAAGGCAATGTAACCGCCGCCAATAATCACTAAATGTTTGGGGATTTCTTTGAGTTCTAATAAACTTGTAGAAGTTAGGTAATCTGTTTGCTCCACTCCTTTTATGTTCGGAATTAGCGGACTAGCGCCAGTATTTATAAAAATTTGTTTGCCTTTAATTGCTAGCTTGCCCTTTGCAGTTTTAATTTTTAGTGTTTCATTATCAACAAAAGAAGCTTCACCCATAATGAGTTCAAGGTTTTTGCTTTTATTTAAACCTTTGATAGCGCCATTTCTAAAAGATTCAACAATTTGCTGCTTTCTTTGATAAACCTTTTTATAATCAACAGAAATATTTTTAGACTTAACGCCCCAATCTTCAGAATGGTTAACAATATGGGCTACGCGGGCAGAAAAAATCATGGTTTTAGTTGGTGAGCAGCCATCATTAATGCAAGTACCGCCAATTACTCTTTTTTCTATTAAGGCTACTTTTTTTCCTGCTTTGGCCAATTTTTTAGCTAGCGGTATCCCGGCTTGCCCCGCACCTATTATTATTGCATCAAATTTTTTCATACGTTTTTGTTGTTTTCAAAAGGCTTTTTTGCCCTTAAGCTTTTCGCTTACCGCCTTTATAGGAGCAATAACTTGACCAAGCAACAATAACGCATAAAAAAACAGGCTATCTCTAATTAAAGAAACAGCCTGCTTTTTAGGTTAATCTGTTAAAAAGGTTTTACTTAAATTCTGACGAAACAGCGTTAATTTTCCAGTCGCTACCGGTTTTAATTAAGGTTACATAGTTTTCACGCGTAAAGCTGTCATAAACTTGGCTCACTTTTACAATGGTGTAGCTATCTGTACTCATTACTACGCTAGAAAGCACTTCGCACTGTTGCGCAACGCCTTTGTTTTTGCTCACAAAATAGTATTCTTCGGCTTTGTTGTGTGTAATGTTTTTTCCGTTGGTAGAAATGGTAAACTTAACATCATCGGTAAACATTTTGTTGAAATTACTAATGTTGCCATTTTTCACCAGGCTAATGTAGCTGCTTACGCAATTATCCATGGTTTGTCCAGAGTCTGTTTTTGCAGCACTTGCAAAACTGATGGAAGCCACTGTCATCACTAGGGCTAACGCTAATTTTTTAAGGTTAAAATTTTTCATCGTCTTAATTATTAATTGTTTAATGTTTTGAAATATAGACGACGCTAGGGGCAAGAAAGTTACAACAGGATTACAAAAAAATTAAAAATTAATTGCTGCGGCTTTTTTTTAACTCAATTGTTTCTGTAAAAAATACTAATTGCCCCACTTAAACTATTTTAGTCTTATTATTCAATTTAATTATTAATCCGGCGAAAACAATTTAAACTCTGTTAATTAAAGACATATAAATACTTTAAA
>DASVGY010000182.1:0-4491 GCA_036379295.1 Pelobium sp. | reverse complement strand
TATCACCATATCGCAACTAATTCGTTTTTGTGGTTAGATAGCACCTATCACAGGAAAACACTAGCTTAAACCAAAAAACCCTCGGGATTCATCACGAATCCAGAGGGTTCTAAATTTAAAATCAGCTACAAATTAAATATATCTGTTAATTAAGTTTTCTAAAAACTCTTGCTGACCGCTGATGGTTTTTGGCTCGCCATTTTCAGCAGCGTAGTTTCTTAAATCTTCTAAACTTAATTTTCCAGCTTCAAATTCCGCACCTTTACCTGTATCAAAAGATGCATATCTATCAGCTCTGATTTTTTTGTAATCAGATTTTTGAAGAATGTTATCAGCAGTTACCAAAGCTCTTGCAAATAAATCCATACCGCCTACGTGAGCGTAAAATAAATCTTTTTGATCTGTAGAGTTTCTTCTGATTTTTGCATCAAAATTGATTCCACCACCCTGGATTCCTTTACCATCTAAAATAATCAACATCGCTTCTGTCAATTCGTTAATATCATTCGGGAATTGGTCTGTATCCCAACCATTTTGGTAATCACCACGGTTGGCATCAATTGAACCTAGCATTCCGGCGTCTGATGCAACCTGCAATTCATGTTGGAAAGTATGTCCGGCCAAAGTTGCGTGGTTAACTTCTAAATTTAATTTAAAATCTGCCATCAAATCATACTTCTGTAAGAAACCTAAAACGGTTGCAGCATCATAGTCATATTGGTGTTTTGATGGCTCACAAGGTTTTGGCTCAATAAAGAAAGTTCCTTTGAAACCATTTTTACGAGCGTAATCTTTAGCAGCATGTAAAAACTTAGCGAAATGCTCTTGCTCACGTTTCATATCTGTGTTTAACAAAGTCATGTAGCCTTCTCTACCACCCCAAAAAACATAATTCTCGCCGCCTAATTCAATAGTAGCATCAATAGCAGCTTTAACTTGCGCTGCACCATGAGCTAACACATGGAAATCAGGATTGGTTGAAGCACCGTTCATGTAACGGCTATGAGAAAACAAATTTGCAGTTCCCCATAACAATTTAATACCTGTTGCCGCTTGCTTTTGTTTAGCATAGTCAACCAAAGTTTGCAGGCGACGTTCGTTTTCGGCAATGTCATTACCGTAATCAACCACGTCCACATCATGGAAACAGTAAAAAGGCAAATTCATTTTGGTCAAAAACTCAAAAGCTGCGTCCATTTTGTCTTTTGCTCTCTCAATCACGTCCGCTTTTGCATCCCAAGGGAAAATATGGGTTGGCCCGCCAAATGGGTCAGCACCACTTCCGTTGAAAGAGTGCCAGTAAGCACCTGCAAAACGTAAATGTTCTTTCATCGTTTTTCCGGCAATAACACGGTCTGCATCATACCATCTAAACGCTAGAGGATTATCGCTTTCTAATCCTTCAAACTTAATTTGTTCAATTCCTTTAAAAAATTCTGTTGCCATGTTGTTTATTTTATAATCTTTAATTTTTGTATTTACGCTTTAGCTTTCTGCTTTAAGTATTTCGCTTTAAGCTTTTAAATTGCTTTAAGCCTTAAGCTTTTGGCTTAACAGATGCGCCCAATTTTGATAAGCCTCTTCTAAATGATTGGCTTTTGGTTCAATTAATTTTAATGCTTTGGTATTGGCAAAAGCTTCGCCCGGAGAGGCAAAAATACCTGCGCCAATTCCAGCGCCAACTGCCGCACCATGACTGCCGTCATTATCATATAATTCTACCGGAACGCCTGTGATGTTTACAAAACTCTGTGTAAAAACATCGCTTAAAAAAAGATTGGCTTTGCCAGCTCTAATTACCGAAGCTTGCATTCCATTTTCTTTCAAAATATCAAATCCGTAACGGAAAGAAAAAGCGATTCCTTCTTGTACTGCTCTAAAAACATGAGCTTGCGTATGAATATTTAAGTCGATGTTTTGTAAATGCGCACCTACAATTTTGTTGTTCAACATTCTTTCTGCGCCGTTGCCGAAAGGTAAAACGGATAAACCATCACTACCTTCACTAATTGTTGCAGATAATGCGTTCATCGTTTGGTAATCTAAATCTGCCGCACCAATATTCTTTATCCAACGATTTAAGCTTCCCGTTCCGTTAATACATAACAGCACACCTAAGCGGTTTTCTTGTTCTGTATGGCTCACATGGGCAAATGTGTTTACACGGGATTGCTTGTCGAAAAGCAGCTGATCGGTAACGCCATAAATTACGCCTGAGGTGCCTGCGGTTGCGGCCACTTCGCCGGGTTGGGTTACATTTAAAGATAATGCGTTATTGGGCTGGTCGCCCGCTTTATAACTTACCCAAACTCCTGGTTTTAACCCAAGTGTTTCGGCAATTTCTTTGGAAACTACGCCATGTGTAGAAAACGTGGGTTTAATTTCGGGCATCAAATCCTGAGAAATTCCGTAGTAATCCAACAATTCGCTTGCTAAACCGTTGGCTTTAAAATCCCAAAAAATACCTTCAGAAAGTGAAGAAATAGACGTAGTGGTGGTGCCGCTAAGCTTTAGCGCAATAAAATCTCCGGGTAGCATTACCTTATCAATTTTGGCGTAAACCTCCGGCTCGTTTTGCTTTACCCAGGCTAGTTTAGAAGCGGTGAAGTTTCCTGGCGAGTTTAAATAATGTGATAAGCAAAATTGTTCGCCTAAATCTTTAAAAGCTTTGTTCCCAATTTCCACAGCCCTGCTATCGCACCAGATGATGCTGTTTCTTAAGCTATTGCCTGCTTTATCTACTAAAACCAAACCATGCATTTGGTAAGCAATACCAATTGCAACAATATCTGTTGCTTGGTATTTGCCAGTTGCATTACATTTTAAAATGGCTTGTTGCACATTGTTCCACCACATATCTGGCGATTGTTCTGCCCAGCCGTTTTTTACAGCAATAATTTCTGTTTCTTTTTCCGGATAGCTTGCACTTGCAACATTTTTTCCTGTTTGTGCATCCACTACAGAAACCTTGATAGATGATGTACCTACATCAATACCTAATAGCAGCATTTTTATTTTAGGGGTTTGGTTATTTGTAAATCGAAAACAAATTTAAATAAATAATTTATAAAAGCAATCGATTGCATAAAAATCTTTTTATAATATTGCATCGGGTTATGGAAAATCAAAAGCGCACCACCATTTATGATATTGCCAGAAGGTTAAATCTAAACGCATCCTCTGTTTCCAGGGCGTTAAGCGGAAACAGCAATGTAAGTGAAAGCACCAAAGCATTGATTTTAAAAACGGCAAAAGAGCTCAACTATCGCCAAAATAGTATGGCCTCCAACCTTAGAAAAGGTGAAAATCAAACAATTGGAGTAGTAGTTCCGCGAATTAACCAAAACTTTTTCTCTAACGTAATTTCTGGTATCGAAGAGGTCACCTATCAAAAAGGTTATAATTTAATTATTTGCCAATCTAACGAATCTTATGAACGCGAGGTTAAATGTGTGGATACCTTAATTAATCAACATGTAAGCTGCATATTTTTATCCATCAGTGCGGATTTTGCCGATAATGATCATTTAAAATCAATTGCAGATCATGGCATAAAACTGATTCAGTTTGACCGGGTTGACGATTCCATGGATACTTATAAAGTACTCACCGGAAACGAAGAAGCAGCTTTTGAAGCTGTTGAACACTTAATAGAACAGGGTTATAAACGTATTGCACTTTTAGAAGGGCCACAAAACCTGAATATTTTTAGACAAAGAAAAGCCGGTTATTTGGCGGCGTTAAAAAAGCATGACTTCCCAATAATTGAGGATTTGATTAGAGAAAATGCTTGGACCCGCGAATTGGGTGCAAAAGCAACCGAGGATTTATTGGCTTTGCCCGAGCCACCAGATGCAATTTTTGCTTCTACTTCTGACTTTGCAGCTTTAGGCGTTTTAGATGTTGCCCAAAATAGGGGAATTAAAGTGCCTCAACAACTCGGGATTTGTGGTTTTTCTAACGAAGCTTTTTCAGAAATTACGCAGCCATCCTTAACAACTGTTGACCAGTTTAGTAAAGAGATTGGTAAAAATGTGGCAAATCTCTACTTCCAAAAAATGAAAAAGGATGGAAATGCTGAACAAAATAAGGTGGTAAATGTGCAGCCTAAGTTAATCATCAGAAACTCCACACTTAAGAACGGTTAAAATCGTCGTTATCAATTATGCGGTAAATACCAAATAATTATCGCCGATTTTTTGTCATAAACCCAAACAGTTATCCATATTGCCAAAGACTAAATTTTATAAAAATTTTTAGTTTTCCACAATGTAATTAATTAATTACAAGCTATCCTGACTTGTCCCCTTTAAACTTAGTGCAGTTTTAAGTTGTTGATAGTCAGCTTATTGATATTTTATTTCATTAAATTTACCGCACTAAGGCTAAATTTCAGATGAAAATAAGGGTGGTTACAACCAGCTCCAACGCAAAGGCAGTTCAGGTAGTTAGGTATCAGCACAATAAAAGGGTTGTATTAAAGCATTTAGG
>DASVGY010000181.1:0-9985 GCA_036379295.1 Pelobium sp. | reverse complement strand
TCACTACCTCAATTCCCAAGGCTTTAATGATGGCCGTAATTTTATCATTACCTAATGCTTTACCAATGAGTTTATCAACTTGTTTAAAGTTTACTTCAACTTCAAAGGGCGCAATCGGATTTGGATAATGGTCAAAAATATCGGAAGTAATTTCGCCACCGGCAATTTCTTGGATTAACAACGCTGCTTTTTTTAAAGCCGGAACGGTTATTTCTGGGTCGGTTCCTCTTTCAAAACGGAACGAGGAATCTGTTTTTAAGCCAAACCTCTTTGCTGTCTTCCTTACAGAAACCGCGTTAAAATAAGCACTTTCTAAAAATATGTTTTTTGTACGCTCGGTAACGCCAGAATTTAATCCGCCAAACACACCTGCAATACACAAAGGCTTTTCGGTATCACAAATCATCAAATCATCAGCGCTAAGCGTACGCACAACATCATCCAAAGTTTTAAATTTGGTTCCGGCCGCACATTTCTTTACGATAATTTTTCCTCCTACTATTTTATCAGCATCAAAAGCATGTAAAGGCTGGCCTAAATCATGCAAAATGTAGTTAGTGGCATCAACAATATTGTTTATTGAGCGTAACCCAATTACCGCCAACTTCTCTTTTAACCAACTTGGTGAATCCTTTACTGTAACTCCGGATATTGTTAAGCCAGAATAACGCGGAGCCGCATCGGTAGCTAAAACTTCAACATCAATTGCTAATGCTTTGTCTCCAGTTTTAAAAGCATCCAAGTTATCAGGTTCGATACTAAGTTGTAAGTATGCGGCAATATCTCGGGCAACGCCTAAATGGGAAGCAGCATCTGCCCTATTTGGCGTTAATCCAATCTCAAACAAAAAATCATCATTTAAATTAAAATAATCTTTAGCTAAAACTCCAACCGTGGCGTCATCGGGTAACACCATAATTCCAGCATGACCGCTGCCTAGGCCTATCTCATCTTCGGCGCAAATCATCCCTTCAGAAACTTCGCCTCTTATTTTTGATTTGTTAATTTTAAAGGGTTCGCCGGTAGTTGGATAAACGGTACAACCAACTGTAGCAACAACCACCTTTTGCCCCGCGGCAACGTTTGGTGCTCCGCAAACTACTTGTATATTTTCAGCAGCCCCAACATCAAGTTTGGTTACCCTTAACCTATCGGCATTAGGGTGCTGTACGCATTCTTCCACGTAACCTATCACTAATCCCTCAAGTCCGCCCGCAATTGCCTGCACTTTTTCTAATGATTCAACCTCTAAGCCTATTGCCGTTAATATAGCAGCTATATCTTCAGGGGTTTTATCAATGTCAACAAATTGCTTTAGCCAGTTATATGAAATTTTCATCGAAGTATTTTATTTGCACACTGGAGCCCAAAAAAGCTCCATTTATTGTTAAGTGGCAAAAGTAAGAAAATTAGCATTATTTAAGATAAGCACAGTCGATTTACCAAACGATACATGCGCAATCTTTAATCAGAATTTCGATAAAGTATTTACCTATTTAAAAAAATCAGATTTAAATCCTCAGAATTTATCGGCTTAAATAGGTATTCTTCTACCATAGAGAATTTTTTCGCCTTCTCTAAATCTCGCGGATCAATAGAAGAACTCACTACATATACCACCACATCAGCTTTTTGCTTTAAACTAAGTTGCGAAAAAGCTTCTAAAAATCCCCAGCCATCCATCACGGGCATTCTTACATCAAGCAAAATGATATCAGGAATAACGAGTTGATCGGCGGGTGTATCAGTAAAATAATCAATGGCTTGCTTGCCATTTTTAAAAGTTACAATGTTTTCTGATAGCTTCTTAATATCAATCAACCGCTTTATAGCATATACATATATTTCGTCATCATCTATAATAAAGGTTGTTTTAACCATATCCGTATTTGCAAAAATCTATTAAAGTAAACCCGCCAAAAAGCCAAATAAAGTTAGTAATAATTACTATGAAATAAAATATAAGCCCTTTTTTAAACCTAGCAAACCAAAAAAACAAATTGCCAGCAAACTCGCTTGCATTGTAAACAAATTGGTCATTTTCATTTTTGATAAGTAAACGATAACTTAGACCCCTCAAAAAAATGATAATTATGAAGACTTCTTTCGATTTTGAAAAGCCCATTGCTGATTTGCAAGGGCAGGTAGAAAAGGTTAAACAAGTTGCCGAAAAAACAAAAGTTGACATGTCGGCTACTTTGAAAGAGCTAGATGAAAAAATAGAAAAAACGAAGGAAGATGTTTACAACAACCTTACCGGCTGGCAACAAGTACAAATTTCAAGGCATCCGGAACGACCATATACTCTCCAATATATCGAAACCATTTGCGATGATTTTATTGAGATGCATGGCGACAGAACCGTAAAAGACGATAAAGCGATAGTTGGAGGATTTGGCTCATTAAACGGAGAGACAGTAATGTTTATTGGCCACCAAAAAGGTACAAATACCAAACTTAGACAGTACAGAAACTTTGGTATGGCAAACCCAGAGGGCTATAGAAAGGCTTTGCGCCTGATGAAACTTGCGGAAAAATTTAACAAACCGGTAGTTACTTTTATTGATACCCCCGGTGCATACCCAGGATTAGAAGCCGAAGAAAGAGGGCAAGGAGAAGCAATTGCCAGAAACCTGTTAGAGATGTCTGTATTAAAAGTTCCAATTATCTGTATAATTGTGGGCGAAGGTGCAAGTGGCGGTGCTTTGGGGATTGGAATTGGCGATAGGGTTTACATGCTTGAGCATACTTGGTACTCCGTTATTTCGCCCGAATCTTGTTCATCAATTCTGTGGAGAAGCTGGGATTTTAAAGAAAAAGCTGCCGAGTGCCTAAAGCTAACGTCGGATAACATGTTAGCTAACGGATTGATAGACGGTATCATTGAAGAGCCGATGGGCGGCGCTCATCAGAACCCGGAGCAAATGTGCAAAACAATCAAAGAAAAATTACTTAACGATTTAAAATTGTTGAAATCTAAAAATATTGAAACGCTTATTACCGAGCGCATTGACAAGTTTTGCGCCATGGGTGTAGTAGTTGAAGATTAAATTCTTTAGTTTTTACACAAAAAAAAGCCGATTTTTTTAACAAATCGGCTTTTTTAATTTAAGCGGTTTCACTTTCTGGAGGTATACCATAATCATCAAAACGGAGTTTTTGCTCTTTTTTTGTTTTTGATTTTACAAGATGGGTAATTTTATCAACCCAGCCTGCTAAAACTTCTTTATTAAATACCGAATAATTGATTGCTTTCTGCGATACTAATGACACCATTGTTTTAATAATTCCGCCGCTGTTTCTCAAAAGCGTTTTATTTAAAATCATCGGAAAAAATATCCGTCCTAAGCTGGTTACCCAGTCTGCTGAGCCCGCAAAGTTTTTGCTGCCAAGCACTGATGATAGTAGGTTTTTTGCAAATTTAAACGGATGAGTGTATTTTTCTTTGATAGACTCAAATTTTTGATTGAAATAAATTTCGTCTTCAACTTTTTTAATTTTTAGATACGCTATCCTTGCCCTTAACTGACTTAGGTTTGTAATTTCCGCTTCCATTATTCTTCCTTTTTTAATATTTTCCTAATCAGCACATCAACTATTGGATTTTGGATATAATTTTTGCGCATAGCCAACACCAAAAGGCCTATCAGCAAATAAAAAAGTGCTACAATCAAAAACCCTAGGTAATTGCTGGCTAACAATTGGCCAAAGTACAATGCAGCAGTTACGCTTAAAAACGCGATAAAAAATAACCCCACTAGCAACAAAATTAACCCGCTAGCTAAGCTGCTAACTGTTTTAACAACAGCTTGTGTAACGGTTAGCTTTTTTAATTCGATGCTGGTGTTGATGTAATCTTTAGCCCGTTCAAACAAGTCGTCCTTGTCAAATTGTTTGTTTTCTTCCATTGGTTTATGGGGTTATACGTGGTGAATGTCATCCACATAATCATCTTCAGCGGTTTTAATTTTATCTTTGATTTTACTTACCACTTTGTCTTTAAACTCGGTAAGGTTATCAATTTCTGTTGCAGCAGTTTCTTTAATGCTATCTCCCAAATTTTTTAAAGATTCGGATAATTTATCACGTGTTTCTGACCCTTTTTCAGGTGCGAAAAGCAAACCGAGTGCTGCGCCGGCGGCAACTCCGGCAAGTAAAGCGATGAGGACTTTTGAATTATCTTTCATGATTTTTGATTTTTTAGATTTGTTTAATCTTTGTTAAGAAAATACCTTGCCAATTACGCTGGTTTTAAAAAAATATTAACTTGTTAATTCCGCTTGCTCCACCTCGGCTTTGTTTTGTTCGTAAATTTTAATCAAATGAATAAACCAAAGCAAAAGTAAAGGTCCAAAAACTAAACCAACAAAACCAAATAAAGGCAAGCCAATAATTACACCAACAACAGTAATAATAGGATGTGTATCTGCTAGCTTTTTGTTAATCATAAATCTTATTACGTTATCAATATTTATGATAATTATTAATGTAAACAGTGTGATAAACAATCCTTGCCACGTATGACCGTTTAAAAACATTATCAGCGCCGCTGGGCCGGTAATCAACGGCGCTCCAATTACTGGCATAAACGATAAAAAAAACGCAACAATTCCCCAAAAAATAGTGTCGTTTACGCCAGCTATAAAGAAGCACAACACTACCAACAAGCCTTGCACTAGCGCAATAACGCCCTGCCCTAAAATGTTTGAAAAAGTTGTATATCGCAATTCTTCTGCAAATTGTAGTGCATGTTCTTTTTTAAGCGGTGCGTATTTCAACATGTTTTTCTCAAAATTTTCTGATTGTACCAACATAAAATATAAGATAAAATACATTACCGTAACCGTTAAAAAGATGCTTAGCGTACCCGAAAGTAAGGAAGGAAAAAGATCCTGAGCAAATTCTGTAAACTTGTTGATGTATTTTTCAATTAAATTAGGCTGATTGAGCTTTGTACCCACAAAATCATCTACTCTTGAAATTAAGGCTTTAAGCTGAAAATCATCATTCTGAAGTTGGGTTAACCTATTAATTACCATATAACTTAACGTGAAAAACGGAATGACGATGATAATAAACGAGCTAACGATAACGGCAATAGCAGCGCTTATTGCGCCTACTTTTTTCTTTAGGTAAAAATATACTGGTTTAAAAAGAGTGTATAGAATAATAGACCCTAAAAAAGCATTGAATAATTCTCTTAAACTATAGATAATCACACAAGCAAGCACTACAATAACAGCTAACACGATATTGTTCCTTTGCTTATCCGTAAAAACTGACATATTTTAATTTAAAGTGAATTATAACCGGCCTTAAACAAAAAAAGCTCCGAAAAAATTCGGAGCTCTTAAAATAGTTAATAACTTATTTTGTTGGAACAATTAACGGACAACCTGCGCCATCAACTTTTGCTGTTGCCGGTGTATTAGGGCATTTATCTAAATGGTCTGCAACTCCGTCTCCATCGCTATCTTTCTTTAAATCTACAATAGCACCTTCAACTTTTTTTGTGCGGCTATCCAAGCTTTGTACTTCGCTCTTTAAAGTATTATCTTTTAATTCATCGTACATTGTAGCAACAGGATTTGCCCAAACCAAATTAGGTTTTGATTTTGAACCTAAAGCGAGTTCGATACCTACTGAACTGTAAGAAAACTTATCGTTTGAGTTTGCGTATTTGGCATCTAGGTTATCAGCATCTAAGAAGTTGGCATTGTGTTCTAAATTAAAGCTCACACAATCTGAAATCTTAAATTTAACTCCCAAACCAACCGGAATATATGCTTCTTTAATGTAATCATTTCCTCCGTTTGTTTTTCCTTTCCAATCAACAGTTACATCTGCCCCACCTAAATTTTGAATATAACTTGGAGCATATGCTAATAAGCCCAAACCGGTAGAAAATGTAAAAGTAACTACGTTAGTTCTTTTCAAAAGATTAATTGAAGCCAAATTAAATGTACCGCGTAAATCTGCGCCATAAGCAATTTGCGTTTTAAATGATTTGTAACCACCAACAACTCCGCCGGTAGCGTTAGAATTATCTCCAGATACATCACCAAATAATACGTTTGCCTGTAAGCCAAATACATGAGATAGCTGCTTTTTTAGGTAAACACCATAACCAAAATCAGCACCCCAGTTGGTGTAATCATTTGAACCACCAATAATTACTACTGGCGATAGTACACCAGCATTAACTCCTACAGAAAAGGTTTTGTACTGCGTTCTGTTACCAAAGGTTTTGGCTTTAACAGGTTCGCTATTTTGTGCAGAAGCCGTAGCTGATGCCAATAAGGTTAAAAGTAAAAAGTTTAAAGTTTTTTTCATGACAATTAAATTATGCCACAAATATATTTCTTTTAAACCAAAATAAGAATTCTTTAAAATTAAAAAAGGCTTTAATTATCCCAGCTAACTGTTTGATTGCTTAAGGGTAAGTAAACCAGAAAAACCGTCCCGCCGGTTTCCTTACTGTCGTACGCTAACCTGCCGCCATGATTTAAGATAGTTTTATGGGCATTTGTTAAGCCCAGACCCAATGATTTTGGTTTGGTGGTAAAAAATGGTTCAACAATGTGCTTTTTATTTTCTTCTGTAATGCCCGTTCCGTCGTCTCTAATTTCTACTACGGCAAACCTGTCTTCTGTAAATACGTTAATAATAATGTTATTTGCGTCCGCCTCAATAGCGTTTGTAAGTATATGAAAAAACAGATTAACCACTCGCTCATAATCAGCATCTACAAAAATGTCTGTTCCGGTAAAGTTTCTTTTTAAATCAATATTGTTTAAGCTAAGCTCATTCAAAACATGTTCTGTACTTTCGTTTAAAATCACATCTAAAGAACGGGGTTGCACATTTAATTCAACCACTTGTGTGGAGTTTACAAAATCTGTGATTAACAAATTAATACGTTCAAAGTTGTTCTTTAAAATATCTAAATACATCTTAATCGGCTCGCTCTCGTTGCTGTTAAGTTCTATATTTAGCTGTTCTAAAGACAAATTTATATTAGAAATTGGGTTGGTTATTTCGTTAGCTAAACTGGTAGCAATGCGTTCGGTGATGGCTATTTTTTCTGCATTAACCGAAGCTTTCTCTGCTTCAATGTGGGTAGAAATATCATGGACGATACAATAATAAAGTTCTTCGGTGGCATGTTGGTCTATCTGTAAAAATGCTGAAACAGAAACCCTTTTTATTTCTTTATCCTTTGTAATAAAATCTGTGTGAAAATCATGTATGGCGCCATTTTTATCTATATGGTCTGCAAACTCAACACTTTTATCTTTGTCATAAAACAGTTGGGTGCCATTTAGGCTTAAAATTTCTTCTTTGTTATAATTTAAAAATCTTAGGCCAGCGGGGTTCATATCTCTGATACTACCTAAAGAATCCATAATTAAAAAGGGTTCTTTAGAACGTTCAAAAATAATTCTGAATTTATTTTCGCTCTCTCTTAAGGCTTTTAACGATTGCTTGTGTTTTAACGCATACCTTAAAGAACGCTCAATAGTATATGGCGTAATTTGGTCCTTAACCAAATAATCTGCGGCACCTATTTCAAGCGCTTCTTCATCAACTTTTGCGTCTCCTTTGCCTGTTAAAATAATTACAGGCTCATCAACGTTTGATTTGATAGCTTCGTTTAATAAATCTATGCCGGTGTGTTTCCCTAACCTGTAATCCACTAAATAAATATCATAGTGGCTTTTAAGCATTGCGTTTATTGCCTCTTCATAGTTATTTATCCAACTTAACTTGTAATTTTCGCGTTGCGGAATTTCATTAAAAATATCTTTTGTTAAGATATAATCATCCTCATCATCATCCACCAGCAAAACTCTAACTGCTTTCATATCAGCCATATTTTTCTATTAAATTGCGAGTAATTTCAATCATCATATCAAAACTAAAGGGCTTGGTGATGAATTCATCTGCTCCTAGTTTCAAAACTTTTTCTTTGTCTTGCGTATTTTTTGAGGTAGATAAAATAACGACGGGTATATTTCTAGTTCTTTTGTTACTTTTTAACTGCGTTAAAAGCTCTAAACCATTTACTCGGGGCATATTTAAATCCAAAATCAATAAAGACGGGTACCTAAAGCCAAGGGTTTCTGCCTCTTTTTCAAAATGAAGAAGAATCTTCTCACCATCTTCAAAAAAAGCTAAAGAATCTACAAATTGATTCTCCTCAAAAGCATCTTTAATAATCATCCTGTCGTCAGGGTCGTCATCCGCTATCCAAAAAAACTTTTCCATAATTATTTATAAATGCTGTGTAGGTAAAATTATCACAAACTTGGTTCCGTACCCCAACTTACTGGAAACACTTATGGTTCCGTTGTGCTTATCCACAATTTTTTTACAAACCGCTAAGCCAATTCCTGTTCCCTGGTATTCATTACGGGTGTGCAAGCGTTGAAAGAGTTCAAAGATTTTATCGGCGTACTGCTGGTCAAAACCAATTCCGTTATCCTGAATACTTATACGGCAATAGTCTTTGTTCTGTTCCAATTCTGGATTATCTAGTAAATTGCCTCTTAAAATTTCGCTTTTAACCTCTACAACTGGGTTAACGCCATCTTTTGTAAACTTGATTGCATTGCTCAGCAGGTTTTGAAAAAGCTGTCTTATTTGCCCTGGTATAGCAGCTATATGGTGGTTAACCATTATGTCTAAGGTGGCATCTTTCTTTTCAATGGTGTATTCTAAATCCTCGATAATTTTTTGGAGTTCTTCGTGTAAATCAACATCAACAAAACCTTCATCTGTTCGGGTAACTCTGGAATAAGTGAGCAAATCATCAATTAAAGTTTGCATCCGCTCTGAGGCACTTTGCATCCTTTTAATATAATCCAAACCCTCCTCGGCAATATCGTTGCTAAATTTATTTTGCAACCTATCTCCAAAAGCCCTGATTTTACGAAGCGGTTCTTGCAAATCATGCGAGGCAACGTAGGCAAATTGTTCTAAATCTTGGTTAGAGTTATTTAACTCCTCAATTTTTACTTCAAGACTACGTTGAACATTTTTTATTTCGGTAATATCATGCATCACCACCATTACGTTAAATACATCGCCAGAAACATTTTTTACTGGTTTGTAGTCTATCATAAAGGTTTTATCGCCAAATTCTCTCTCTGCCTGTATTTCTTCTCCGTTAAACGCTTTTTGAAGAATCTGATGGTTGTACTGATAGTCTTCGTCCACAAAAATCTCTTTTAAATCAATACCGGCTTTAAGGGCTTTCTCAAACTTAAAATCGTTGATAATTGGGCCATCAAAAAGGATAAGCTTATAATTGCTATCAAACATCAGAACAATTGAATCTGGCACATTGCTGGCTATTGTTTTATAAATGCTTTCTGTTTTTTCGAGTAAGATGGCTGCGTTTTTTAGCTCTGTAATATCTTGCAGGTTTCCAATTATTTTGGTGATATTTTGTTGCTCATCTAACACCAACTTTGCAGTAAGGTAAACATACCGAATGGTTTTATCTGGCCTAACTATTCTGTACTCGAAAGCAAAATTAGTTTTGTTGGCAAACATACTTTGCACATACGTTTTACATTTTTCTAAATCATCCGGATGAATGAGCGTAATGTAGAAATTTAAAGTTATTTCAATAGCATTGGGTTGGTAGCCGTGGATTCTGAAAAGCTCTTCTGACCAAAAAAAATGTTCGATTCCGGCAAACCATTCGAAACTTCCATTATGCGCAATAGACTCGGCTTCTTTTAATAAGGCTTCATTTTGCGATAACTTTTGGGTTGTTTCTTTTAGTTCGGTAATATCTAAACAAGTTCCTATGACCTTATTGTCTGACTGTATGTAGCGGCATTGTGCTAAAATATATCGCCTTTGGCCGTTTACCCACAACACTTCGTATTCGGTGTTAAAAGATGATTGCTTTTGAATAGCATTTTCCAACATTTTTTTATACTCGGTACGGTAAACCGGGATAATCATGTTGTAC